>JBEIUM010000169.1:0-5943 GCA_040374385.1 Sediminibacterium sp.
CAGGGCATTGATATCGGCATACCCGGTGAGGAGGATGCGGATGGGTTCGGGAAAGCGTTCCAATACGATGTTGAAAAACTCCACCCCCGTCATTTTCGGCATGCGCTGGTCGGCGATGATCACTTCCACCCGATTCTGTTCCAGTATCTGTAATCCCTCAGCGGCAGTTGAGGCGATAAATATCTCAAAATGTCGGCGAAAGGCTGCCTGGAATGACAGCAGGTTATTCAATTCATCATCTACATACAGTACGCGGATGATATGGGATGCGCCGTTTGAAGACATGCCGATTATTTATTGATGGCGGCGGGCAATTGGTAGTTGAGTGTGATGACAAATTCAGCACCGTTACCGGGTGAAGTGATCACATCTATCTTACCATAGTGCATGAATATGATTTTGTACACGATGGAAAGACCTAATCCGGTTCCCTCGCCTACTTCCTTTGTAGTGAAGAAAGGATCAAATATTTTCCGCTTCACTTCATCGCTCATACCCACGCCGGTATCTTTGATGTGAAGTTCCAGCATACCATCTGCATCGCGTGAGAAGATGCGGATATAATTCTTCTCATTCCTTTGTCCTTTCAATTTGATGGCATGGATGGCGTTGCTGATGATGTTCATGAATACCTGGTTCAGTTTACCGGGGAAACATTCGATCACACCATCTGCCTGATAATCTTTCTCGATGATGATGTTTTCGTTGAGCATGTTGCGCAACAGTACGATGGTTGAATCCAGTCCCTCGTAAATGTTCACTGTTTTGATCTCACCTTCATCCAGGCGGCTGAAAGTACGGAGGCCTTTTACAATTTCAACGGTACGCTCAGCACCATCACGGATACCACTCACCAGATTATCTACCTCAGATTTCAGGTAATCTACATCCACCTTATCTTTCAGTTTCTTCACCTCTTTCAGTTTATCGGGCATCTCCTCGGGGGCCATGTTATGGAGCGGCTCATAAGCATCGATGATGTTGATGAGGTCGTCTATGTCCATACGGAGCGGACCGATATTGGATTTTACGAAGTTGATTGGGTTATTGATTTCATGGGCTATACCGGCAGTCAGCTGACCCAATGATGCCATTTTCTCTGCATCCACCAGCTGGATCTGTGCATCTTTCAGTTCCTCCATGGCGGAATGCAGGCTTTCATTTGATTTCAGTAACTCATCGGTGCGCTCTGACACTTTCTTCTCCAGCATCGCATTCTGGTTGATGATGAGTTTTTCATTTTCCTGCAGGGTGCGTAGACTTTCGGCCTGTGACAGTTCTTTCTCCCGGCGCAGGTTATTGATCTTATCTGCGAGGGCGATGGCCAACAGGGCTACTTCAAAGCTGGAACCTACATAGAGACTATACGTAGTAAAATTGTTGTAGGGCAGGATGGCCAGGTTGCGCAAGATCAGTATCAGGAAGGCAAATAGGAAGAATATCCAGGCGATGATGTAGAAAATAGCTGGTCGATAGCGCTGGCGCACCAGGTAAATACAAGTACCTAAAATGGTGATAACGACCAGTATACCGTTGATATTCAGAATATGGTAGGAAATGGACAAGAAGGGCGTGAACATACAGATGAACATTCCGATAAAATAAACGCCGATCAATACCTGCAAAATTCTGTGGTAGCGAAGACTGTTCACGGATGTTTGCAGGAACTGCATGGTAAACAACAAGCCTGAAATAGATGAGAGAGAGGAAGTAACAACGACAGCATATTTATTCAGGGATGGATAATCGGGCCAGAGATAGCGGAATTCATAGCCTGCCAGGGTGGACTGTGCCAGGGTGAGGAAGAAAATATAAAAGATATAAAGCAGGTAGTTGCGGTCACGAGTAGCGGAGAATATAAAGAGGTTGTAGAGGAACATCACCAACATCACGCCCATATAAACACCGATTACCAGTGTTTGGGTGGTAATGGTTTCAGTAAGTGACTCATTCGTATGTATCGATGCAGGAATAATGATGGGGTGTTCACTGTTGATGTGCAGCAAGTAGCTGGCACTGCTACCGGGCGATAAGTGCAGGTTAAAGATGAAGTGGGTATTCTTGCGCTGAATAGAATCGCTGACTACGGCATTTCCATCGCGGGAGATCAGCACAGCTTTTCCTGAATCAATACGGTACAGTGAAACCACACTCATGTTAGAGTAGGCGATATCGAGGAACAAGGAGTTAGAGGCCGACTGGTTCGATACATCCATCCGGAACCAGGCATTTTTAATATCCAACTGAAAAACGGGAATCTGATTGGTGGTACGGTTGAATTTTCCTTGCTGCAGCACTTCATCAGCCGTCATTTTATTCGTTGGGTCTGTAAGAAATTCAACGTTCTCTGCAAGAACGACATTTTGGCGATCGCCGGTGATCTGTATGGAAGGTTGTTGTGCAGCCAGCTGTGTCAGGGGCAATAAAAAAAACAACATGGCCAAGAAGAGTTGACCAAACAATGGGTGGCGAAGCGATGAATCGTTCCGGCTACCCGGTGTACTTGTTAGTAGATTACCATACATATGGGATAATCATTTTAGTGTTTTTCTTATATTCTATATACCGATCTTGAAATTTACCAATCAATTCCCGTTCTTCTATGCCAATGCGCACATAGTAAGCCAGGCTCATGGCGAGGAAGGCAATAATAAAACCGATCCAGCTGTTCAATATCATCGAACTCGATAAGATGGCCAGAAAAGCACCGGTGTAACTTGGATGGCGAACAATCTGGTAAGGTCCGGCCTGTATCAATTGGTGGTCGTCTTTTATTTGTACGGTGGCGGTGAAGAATTTTCCAAGGGTATTCACGGCCCAGGCACGAAAATAAATACCGAAAAGAAGGGTACAGATACCGGCGAATGTGATCCAGTTAAAAGTATCGTGTTTATCATGAAAATAGGCCCAGTCCACTATGGGTGCAATAACGCCCAGTGCAGACATGGCCAAGATCAGGATCACCGAAAAGCGATCGCTGTTTTGTTTTTCATTGGTTTCTTCAACCGAAACGGGGGGCTGTGTCAACCACATGGCGATGCCGCCTGCGATCATCAGCAGTATTTTCCAATCTAATATAAGTGCAGGCTTTCCCAGTAAGGGAATAACGATCATCAGCAGATTGCTCAATGAAGCCAAAATGACTTTTCTCATGTCAATTATTTTTTGGCTGTCTGGTTATAGGATTCATACTGTATATGAAACTCCTTGGGATCATCGATCTGCAGTCTCAGGTTATAGTGTATGTTGATATAGCTTTCTTTGAAGGGTGATTTTTCCTTGGCGATGTGTTCCGGGTTTTCGCGGAGGAAAATGATCTTTTCTTTTTCCCTGGGGTGGGTAGTAGCCAAGTCGGCAACGTTCTCCGAGAAAACGGCGGTGGCCAACAGGTCGATCTTCGGATAATAAAAAGTACCATTGTTTCCTACGGTGGTAAGAATTTGTCCGCCGATCCAGTCTTTAAACCTTACGGTGGTTGGTGAACAGAGGGTAAAGAAGGTATTGATACCAATTTGTGTGGCCAGGGCTACCGCTACGCGGGAAGGAAACAGACTACCGATACCGAAACCTGCTACCTCTTTAGAGTTCCAGAGTCCGGATAATTCAGCTGCGCCTGTTTGAGCATGTTCACGCACGATATCATAGATACGGGGATCCATTTTACCGGTGGCATCTTCAATGGGCAGGGGGTGAATGCCATCTGCAATTTGAATACGGGCACCACCAAATAATTTTGAGCCATCCAGTTTTTCCACCACAATAACGAACATAGAACGACGGTACATCCAGTCGTTGGTATTAGAAGTGATGTTCTCGATACCGTAAATGGAAAGTACCCTTCTGTGACCTTCTATGAACTTCAAACAAGATTCCGGATCATCCGTGGCTCGGAAGACCCTGATTCTTATCTCTTCATCAATGGGGAGAAAACTGCTCATTACACGCTGAATTTAATAAATTTATTGGAATTTTAGGTGATTTTTTCAATTTTTTGGTCGGGGAACCAATGTTTTGATTTAATTTTATATTGTAACGCAAATTAATGATTAATAGTATGGAAGAAAAAAATATCAATGTATTATATATTGATGACGAACCGAATAACATTAATTCGTTCAAAGCTTCCTTCCGCAGGGTATTCAACGTTTTTACTGCCGAGTCCGCCGAGGAGGGCCGTAAGATCCTGAATTCAGAGGAGATTCATGTGATCCTGAGTGACCAGCGTATGCCGAAAGAGACCGGTATAGAATTTTTTCAATCTATTTTACAATCGCACCCCGACCCGATCCGTATTTTGATTACGGGTTACACGGATATCAACGCTGTAATTGATGCCATCAACGTGGGTAATGTATATAAGTACCTCACTAAGCCCTGGAATGAAGATGATATCAAGAACTTTATCATCAAGGCATTTGAGGTGGTAGATCTGCGTCAGAAAAACCGCGAGCTAACGGAGCGTCTGATTGATGCCAATACCAAGCTTGAGTTCCTCGCTCGTCAGGGGCTGCTTTCCTAATTTTTGTCTATTTTACTACGTTTACCCGGGCTTCTACTTTTTCTTCACATACAGGTACATTTTCAGCCACTGTTAAGTAGGTTGAGCCTTTAATGTTGATTTTTTTCACCTGATATTGACCCGATATTTTTTTCATCGGATGCCAGTGAAATTGGAATTGACCTATTTTCTGTCAGTAAAGTTGGAGTAGGTGGTGGATTTTTCTGGATAATCGAGTTTACCTTACCGGCGATCTGTTTCAACCAGGTGGTTTGGGTCTGGATCATCTCCCCAAAAGGTTCAATAGAAGGTCCCAGGAACGCAGTCCATACTTCCCCAGAACCCCTCACCCAGAATCCATGGGTACCCCATTTCCTAGAATTGCTACCTCTACCATGATCAGTTGTAATGATAAAAGTGGTATTATTTCTATAAAAGGGATCTGATTGTACGAAGTACCAAAGATCAGACAGCAGCCGATCGAATTGGTGTGCCTTCATCAGGTATTGGTCATAATTGCCGCGATGGGCATATTCATCGGTTTCCCCAAATCCTAAAAAAAGGACTTTCGGATGGTGTTGATGCAAATAATTCTTAGCAGCGACATAAGTCAACAGGTCATTACGGGTATGCTCCACGGGCAGATATGATTGAACCTGGTTAATAAGTGTACCCATAGGATCATTTTCTTCGGATACCTTTTCGTAACCGGCATTCACTGGAATTTTAGTCTCATTTTCACGTAAGATGAAGGGTAAAATGTTCCAGGAACAAAAAGCAACGACCTTGCCTTTGTACTCGACGAGGTCGTTAGCTGATTCCAGCACCGTTGACCTACGGCTATTAACAGCCCAGTTGGGGTTGAGTCGTGTGGGTGCGATACCTGTAAGCATTTCCTGGTATCCCGGATAAGAAATTTTGTAAAAATTAGCAACGTTGACTTTATTGTTGAAGTTTCTGTTGCCCGAGAGTTGTCCCTGCCGGGCTATCACCTGCCAGAAAAACGGCAGCAGTTTGTTGCGTCGTATTTCCGGACTCTCGCCACCAAATAAATGATGACAGGCTACCGTATCTGCTACCAAGGAAGGGTTTGACAGAAGTTGTGGGTTGGCGCCTTCAAATACCTCTTGCCAACGGAATCCATCGGTGGTAATGATGAATACATTGGGTGACTGCCTCTCTTGTGCGGTGCTATTCAATGCAAAAAAAAGGTAGAGAAGGATAAGTGGTTTTTTCACGAGATGATTTTTCAAAATAACGTGAACCACATTACCATTGTATCAGGCATTTGTTACCAATTGGTCAATAAATTATGAGGGGAAAATGAAAGGGTTATTTTGAACAGCATGTTGCACTAAAAATTAGTGCCACATTTTTGGAGACTATCTATTTGATTTGTATTGCGTTACACAATCAATTAGAATTTTATCGTCAATAAACGAAGG
>JBEIUM010000077.1:0-10686 GCA_040374385.1 Sediminibacterium sp.
CAGCAATCCGTGCTTATCTTGGCAGATACAAGTAATGAGAAAGGAGCCTATCTGTCTCCTAACCTGGACTGGCTGAAACAACAACTGGATAAGGCTGCAAAAGCCAAACATATCTTTCTGTTCCTGCATATTCCGCAGGCGCCGTGGACAAAGAATTCTGTAGATACGCCGGCCTTTTTCGATCTGCTGCGAAAGTATCCGAATGTCCGGGCGGTCTTTCACGGTCATGAACACGATCAGGATGGTATAAAAAAGGAGGCAGCCATACCCTTTATCTTCGATGCACATGTCGGCGGAAATTGGGGTACCCCCTATCGGGGATTCAGGGTGGTAGAAATACTAAAAAACAATAGTCTGCTTACCTACATGATGAATCCTACCGAAAAAATTAATCTGGAAAAATGGAAGATCTATTCCTAATGCGGCAGTGCAGGATTCCAACTGCTGACGGCCCTAACGGGTGTCTCCAGTGAAACAAATTGTCCAGCCATATATTGGTAGTAACCGGTAATGGCGATCATGGCGGCATTATCTGTGCAATAGGCAAAAGCCGGAATATGTGTACGCCAGCCCAGCTGGTCACCCATTGTTTGCAAGGCTTTCCGAAGCCCACTGTTGGCGCTCACGCCCCCTGCTATACAGACCTCCTTAACACCTGTTTGCTCCACTGCTTTTTGCAAGTTGCGCAGGAGCATTGTTACAATGGTATGTTGCACAGAGGCACATAGGTCTGCCAGGTGTTGTTCAATAAACCCCGGCGACTGTTTTTGCAGGAAATACAAAACAGATGTCTTCAGTCCACTGAATGAAAAATTGAGACCGGGTACCCTTGGCTGGGCAAAGCTAAAAGCCAGTGGATTGCCTTTTTGCGCATATTGGTCTACCAGCGGCCCTCCCGGATATGGTAGTCCGAGCAGTTTAGCGATCTTATCAAATGCTTCACCGGCAGCATCATCGATGGTCTCACCAATGATCTCCAGTTCCAACGGGGCTTTCGCCAATACTAGCTGGGTATGCCCACCACTTACGGTGAGGCAGAGGAAGGGGAAGGCTGGCGGCTGGTCGCTGATAAGATTCGCCAGCACATGCGCCTGCATATGATGCACGGATAAGAGTGGCTTCTGTAAAGCCAGCGCGAGTGATTTCGCAAATTGAGCGCCGACCAGCAAGCTACCTATGAGTCCGGGAGCAGAAGTAAAGGCGATGGCATCTACCTGTTGCAATGCGGTGCGGGGCAATTGGTTGGGGAAAGCCTGTAGCAGGGCCTGATGAACAACGGGAATAATATTTTGCAGGTGGGCACGGCTGGCTAATTCAGGTACGACGCCGCCATATTGTTCGTGTACGGTTTGGTTGGCAATGAAATTGGAAAGTATCTGTCCATCTTGTGCAATGGCAGCTGCTGTTTCGTCGCAGGAAGATTCAATGGCCAGGATAGTAACAGACATGATGAAACCGATTCAGGCACAAAGGTACAATAGTTGCAGCAGCTATTATTTTGTACGGATGGCTACGACCGGATCCATCTTTGCAGCAATGGAAGCAGGTATGATACCGGAGCCAATTCCCAACACGATGCAGATGCCAAGTGCCAGCATGATAATATTCGGGGCAATGAAGATGGGGAAAGGCAGGACGGCGCCCAATATGAGGGTGAGTACCCATACTAATCCAAGGCCTATTAGTCCGCCAATGATGCAGAGGAAAGCACTCTCCAATAAAAACTCCGTCAGTATGGTACGTTTTTTCGCTCCAAGGGCTTTCTTCAGTCCGATCTGGCTGGTTCGTTCTCTTACGGTAACAAACATGATGTTGGCTACACCGAAGGCGCCAACGATCAGACTCAGGATGGCAATGGCCCATCCACCCAGGGATACCTGACCAAAGAAGCTGGAAATCTGGTCGGCAAAGACGGCTACGTCATTGCAAGTAAAATTATCTTCTTGTTTGGGACTCAGTCGGCGGACTTGCCGCATGATGCCTACTAATTCGTCTTGCAAGGCTGCTGTGGCAATACCCTTGCTGGCCTGCACCATGATATTCGGATCGTTATTATCCGGATTATACAAGCTCGCAAAATAGCGGTATGGAGTAATGACTGCATGGTCGAAATCCATTCCACCCACCATACTTTGACCTTGCTTTTTTATCACGCCCTCCACTTGCAGTTTCCTACCGCTATAACCGATCAATTTACCAACGGCCTTTTCCGGTGAACCATAGAGTTCCATCGCCACTTCGTATCCGATGACTGCAATGGGTGAACCGCGTTCAAAGTCAGCAGCAGAGAGGTAACGGCCTTCAATAATATCAATGGTCTGAATCTTGTTAAAATCTTCCGTAGCGCCAAACAAATTGAGGTTACTCAATATGTTGTCTTTATAATCAGCCGAAATCGATCTGTTCACAATGAAACAGGCAGCACCGTATAATTGACTGCGCTCCTGGATAAACTTCATCTCTTCGTACTTCATTGCCGGCCGATTCATGTACTTCCACCAGGGATAATCGGGACCGCCCGAATAACTCCATTTATCTACATAGATGGTATTGTTACCGATCGATTTCAAGTCGCTCTGTACCTTCTGCTCGAGGCTATCAACCGTTGCCAATACGCCGATGATACAGAAAATACCAATGGTGATACCGAAAAGAGACAGAAAGGTGCGCAGTTTATTGGCCAAAAGCTCTTTAACAGCGAGCGTCAGACTGGTAGATAAGATGGTCAGCAACTTCATGGTAGCACAAAAATACTACAGCCGGCCGGGAGCGGCAGAAAAATTATGTAAACGGCAAAAATGCTGTTTAAGCCACCTATGCAAGGGAGGGGTAACTGCTACACAGGGAATAAGAATAATAAAAAAATGTGATAAAGTGGAAAAAGAAAAAAGCAGAATACATCACGGCAACCGTTCCTGTAGTATTTTTGCCCGCAATTGTAAATAAGGAAAGTCATGGATTTTAAAAAAGCGTTTACCTCTTCCGTTGGCAAGAAACTGGTCATGGGTTTGACCGGTGTTTTTTTGATCCTGTTTTTGGTGGTGCATGCCGGCCTGAATGCCTGCATCTGGGCCAATGACGGAGGAGCTATGTTCAACCGCGCAGCCCACTTCATGGGCAGTAATGTGGTTCCCCGCATATTGGAGATTGGATTATTTGCCGGTATTTTCCTGCACATCATACAGGGCTATTTACTGACATTGGAGAACCGTAGTAAACGTAATATCGGCTATGCAGTGAATTACAGCAACGGCAGTAAATGGTATAGCCGCAGCATGGCCATCCTGGGTACCATCTTGCTGATGTTCTTCATCCTGCACTGGAAACATTTCTGGGTTCCCTCCCGCATCACCGGCATCCCGGAGCAAGCCATGCTCTCCAATGGAGTTGAAGTACATAACCTGTATGCCTTGATGCAAGATACCTTCCGCGAGGCCTGGGTAGTGATTGTATATGTTGTAAGCTGCATCGCCCTGGGTTATCACCTGGCACATGGGTTCCAGAGTGCCTTCAAAACAATTGGCGTACACAATAAAAGATACCACCAGTTATTATCTTCAGCAGGACTGGGCTTTTCCATCTTTATCTCGTTGATTTTTGCCCTCATGCCCATCAGCATGTACCTGGGCTGGATCAGCTAAATCCCATTTCTAAAAACCATTTACCAACTACTACTACAAACCGATACCGATATGATAGATGCAAAAATTCCGGCCGGACCGCTCGCGGAAAAGTGGACAGATTACAAAGGTCATTGCAAGCTGGTAAATCCTTCCAATAAACGAAAGCTGGAAGTGATTGTGGTGGGTACCGGACTCGCCGGCGCCTCTGCTGCTGCCTCCCTGGGTGAACTGGGCTATCAGGTAAAAGCATTCTGCTTTCAGGATTCCCCCCGCCGTGCCCACTCCATCGCAGCACAGGGTGGTATCAATGCTGCCAAAAATTATCAGAATGACGGTGACAGCATTTTCCGTCTCTTCTATGATACCATTAAAGGTGGTGACTATCGTGCGCGCGAAGCCAACGTTCACCGCCTGTCAGAAGTGAGTGGTAACATCATCGACCAATGTGTTGCACAGGGTGTGCCCTTTGCACGTGAATATGGCGGACTGCTCAGCAATCGCTCCTTCGGAGGAACGCAGGTACAAAGAACCTTCTATGCCGCCGGACAAACCGGTCAACAATTGTTGATTGGTGCCTATCAGGCGCTGGAAAGACAAGTGGCGCTCGGCACAGTGAAAATGCACAGCCGCCATGAAATGCTGGAACTGGTTATTATCGATGGTAAGGCACGCGGCATTATTGCCCGCAACTTAGTTACCGGGGAGTTGGAGCGTCATTTTGCCCATGCCGTATTGCTTTGTACCGGTGGTTATGGTAATGTATTCTATCTTTCCACCAATGCCATGGGAAGTAATGTAACAGCTGCCTGGAAGGCTCACCGCAACGGTGCCTATTTTGCCAACCCCTGCTTTACGCAAATTCACCCCACCTGTATACCCGTTAGTGGTGACCACCAGAGTAAACTGACGCTGATGTCAGAATCGCTCAGAAATGATGGTCGTATTTGGGTGCCCGCACAAAAAAATGATACGCGCAAGCCTACCGATATTCCTGAAACCGAAAGAGATTATTACCTCGAAAGAAGATATCCTGCTTTCGGCAATCTCGTTCCACGTGATGTGGCTTCCCGCGCAGCGAAAGAAAGATGTGATGAAGGTTATGGCGTAGGAACCAGTAAGCAAGCTGTATATCTTGACTTCGCAGATGCCATCGTGCGCTATGGAAAAATGGAGATCAGCAAGGAAGGCAGAAGCAATGTTGCACAGGATGAGATCATAGCCCGCGGGAAAGAAGTGGTGAAAGAAAAGTATGGCAACCTCTTCGACATGTATGAAAAAATCACTGGTGAGAATCCTTACGAAGTACCCATGCGCATCTACCCTGCCGTTCACTACACCATGGGTGGTTTGTGGGTAGATTATGAATTACAAACAAGTATCCCCGGTTTGTATGCCCTCGGGGAAGCTAATTTCTCTGACCACGGTGCCAATCGCCTGGGAGCCTCCGCATTAATGCAAGGTCTGGCTGATGGCTACTTCGTCATCCCTTATACCCTCGGCAATAACCTGGCTGATGAAATCTATAATAAGCCGGTAGCTACCGATCATCCTGCATTTGAAGCAGCTGAGAAGAAAGTACAGGATAAAATCAATACCCTGATGAGCATCCAGGGAAAACAAACTGTGGAAAGCTTCCACAAGCGGCTGGGAAAAATTATCTGGAACCAATGTGGTATGGCCCGTTCTGAGAGCGGCTTGAAACAAGCCATTGCAGATGTGCAGGCATTGAAGAAAGAATTCTGGAGCGATGTAAAAATACCGGGTGTAGTGAATGGCATGAATCCTGAGCTGGACAAAGCCAACCGTGTAGCAGATTTCATCGAGTTAGGTGAGCTGATGTGCATTGATGCCCTGAACAGAAATGAAAGTTGTGGTGGTCACTTCCGCATTGAATACCAGACTCCTGATGGAGAGGCATTGCGTGATGATGCCAACTACATGTATGTAGCTGCCTGGGAGTTCAAAGAGGAACACAACTGGCAACTGCACAAGGAGTCGCTGGTATATGATGTGATCAAACCAACACAGCGTAACTATAAATAACACGCTTAACCTATTGAATACTTAAAATGATTCCCTGTGGAATCAGCGAGAAATATGGAACACTATCACATGAACTTAAACCTGAAAGTCTGGAGACAACCTAACAGTAAAACGCCAGGTGCCTTCAAATTATATCGGGTGGAGAACATCTCCTCTGAAATGAGTTTTTTGGAAATGTTTGATGTACTGAATGAGCAACTCATTCGCGATGGTGAGGACCCCATCACTTTCGACCATGATTGTCGGGAAGGTATTTGTGGTGCCTGCTCTATGTACATCAATGGAAAGCCCCATGGTCCCTGGTCGGCCAACACCACCTGCCAATTACACATGCGTGCTTTTCAGGATGGCGATACCATAGTGGTAGAACCCTGGCGCGCGAATTCATTTCCTGTGATCAAAGATTTGATGGTAGACAGAAGTGCTTTTGATCGCATCATTCAGGCAGGTGGTTATATCAGCGTGAATACAGGTAATGCAGTAGATGGGAATGCCCTGCCTGTTCCAAAAGACAATGCTGACAATGCTTTTGCCGCTGCCATGTGCATTGGTTGTGGTGCCTGTGTGGCTGCCTGCAAAAACAGCAGTGCCATGCTATTCCTCAGTGCCAAAGTATCACACCTGGCTTTACTGCCGCAAGGTAATCCTGAAAGAAGTTCACGTGTGGTGAATATGGTAGCGCAAATGGACAAAGAAGGGTTTGGTGCTTGCACCAATACAGGAGCCTGCGAAGCTGCCTGTCCGAAAGAGATTTCTATTGCCAACATTGCCCGCCTAAACAAAGAATACCTGGGGGCTGTATTGACAGCAGAATAATTTTGATACCATAAAAGTTTAAGGGTTGCCCCATTGGTGGGCAGCTTTTTTTTGCCTGTAAAGCAAGGATAATAACAGAGATAATTGCGTAACTTCCTTGCAAAGAATCCGCATGAACGATTATAAATCCCTGTTTCTGCTCAATCCCGATATTCATTTTCTGAACTTCGGCTCTTTCGGCGCCTGTCCCATACCCATTTTCGAAAACTATCTCCACTGGCAGCGCCAACTGGAATGGGAACCTGTGCAAATGATCGCTTTTGATGGCGTTGGCTTTCTCGCCGACAGCCGTGAGCAATTAGCGAAGTACCTTGATATTCCTGATAAAGATGATCTGGTGTATGTCACCAATCCTTCCTTTGCCGTCAACCTGATCGCGAAAAATATGGTATTGGAGCCCGGGGATGAAATATTGACCACCAATTTAGAATATGGCGCCTGTGATCGTATCTGGAGCTTGTATTGTAAAAAGGCAGGTGCCATTTATAAAAAACAACCTATTCCGCTACCTGTTACAACAGCAGCCGATTTTGCTGATGCCTTCTTCAGTGGTGTAACTCCCCGCACCAAAGCTGTTTTTATCAGTCAGATTACCAGTGCAACCGGATTAATTTTTCCAGTCGAGTTGCTTCTTCAAAAAGCACGTGCGTTGGGACTGATAACAATAGTGGATGGAGCGCATGCGCCGGGACATGTAGATGTATCTATACAACAATTAGATCCGGACTTCTATACCGGCGCTTGTCATAAATGGATGATGGCACCCAAGGGTTGCAGTTTTTTATACGCCAAAAAGAGCCGTCAGGAAATGTTGCAAGATCCGTTGGTGGTGAGTTGGGGTTATGAAGCTATTAAGCCATCTCATTCCAAATTCCTTGATTACAATCAGATGATTGGCACCAGGGATTTCTCCGCATTTCTAACCATACCCGCCTGCATTGAATTCATGCAGCAATACAACTGGCATGAGGTTCGAAAAGCCTGTCATCAAATGGTATTACAATATGCACCGGCCTTTTACGACTGCCTCGGAACTTCGGCTATTAGTCCGCTAGATGCTTCCTGGATCGGACAAATGATCAGCCTACCGATTCGCACCCAGCAACCTGAGGTTTTACAAAAGACCTTATTCAATCAATACAAAATAGAAGTTCCTCTGATGCGGCAGGGTGATGATGTATATTTACGTTACTCCATACAGGCGTTCAATACAGCTGATGACCTCGAAATTTTATTAGATACGCTCAGGCTTTTAAAAAAGCAGGGCACATTGATACAATAAGGTCTATTCACGCATGCCCAACGACTATTTCCAATTTCAGCAATTCAAGGTGCAACAGGGTGGTGCGGCTATGAAAGTTTGTACAGACGCCTGTATATTCGGTGCCTGGGTCGCTCAACTGTTGACAGGAAAAAAAGGGCGGCTGCTGGATGTAGGAACAGGTACCGGACTCTTAACCTTGATGGTTGCCCAAACTAGTCAGCTACAGTTCGATGCCATTGATATAGATGCAGGGGCTGTTATGCAGGCGAAGGAGAATTTTTCTTCCTCACCCTGGTCAGACAGATTACAGGTAAATCAATCAGATGTAAGAGCTTACAAAGCTCCATTTCCTTATGATTACGTCATCAGCAATCCACCCTTTTACGAAAATGACTTACCCGGGGAAGATCCGCGCAGAAATGCTGCCCTGCATGATAGCGGACTAACCTTATCTGCATTAATTGCTTGCATACCTGATCTACTAAAAGCGGATGGGAATTGGGCGGTATTGTTACCCTATCATCGGGTTGATTACTTTTTAGCCTTATCGGCATCAGCAGGATGGCAGGTATTACAAAGGCTGGATGTGCTGAATCAGGCACAACAGGAGCCGTTTCGCAGTTGTTTATGGCTGGGAAGAACTGGGAAAATTACTGCAACAGAAAATATAGTCATCCGTTCCAATGATCAGTATACGCCGGCGTTTCGAGCTTTACTAGGGTCTTATTACTTAGCTTTTGCTATCGATTGATCCGTAAGCATAGGAAGTCAGGTAGTCATAAGCAGCTGTTAGCTGACCATTCTGTAATATAGTAGCACGGTGTAAGGTGTCAGAGCCACCGCTGATCAGGTCATCGATAACATATTTCATCAATTGTTCGCCAAAGTAGCGACTGGCATCGCGGGGCAGTTCATTGGGGAGATTACCTACTGCCATCACATCGATGCTGTTGGATAGGTAGGGTGCAGTTTTATTACCTGTTATACGATCGACGCCATAAACAGGATCTTCCGAAGTAGCATCGCCTAGGTTACAGGGTACACTGCCATTTTTATCATCGGTAATATCAGCAATGGTAAACATGCGATAATCCGGTTTTTGCATTGTTTCCATGGAGAATAGTCGGGGAATGGTTTCATCCCAATAAATACCATTCATCAAGATATCAGCTGCTGCTGTGTAAGGTTCGAAGAGGCAATCGTATTCTTCGGCGTGTTCGTGAAAATGTTGACGTCGGTAGTTACCGGCTTTACGATGGCGATAGAGATCTGCTCCTTTCAGGTGAACATAAACCGGGTAGGGAAATGACTGATGCAGGAATTCATCGGGTTCAACCTCCTGTATATCCATGAGGTTCATGATTTCCAGGATGCCGTGTGCTACACGACCGCTGCCGGTGACAGCCACTGTCAATGGTGGCAGTTTAAGTCCGAAATATGTATGTATCAGTTCCCGGTAATCACGTATATCAGATACGCGTCCCAGTTCAAACAGACCGGTTCTTTTGCCATAGGCCATGATGCCGTTGTGGGCGCCTACGATACCGGCAAAAAATCCAAATCCGATGAGTCTTTGACCGTCAGGATGCACGAGACATTCATAATCAATGAGGGTAATTTTTCTTTGCACCATGGCCTGCATCAGGGCACGGTTAAAGGGTTGCTCTTTTTTCGTGTGGGAAAAGAACAGGTAGGTTTTATCCGGAATCAGCTGAGAAATGGGTATCTCTTTAATACCGAGTAATATGTCGCAGTCATTCAGTTCGGAAGTGAGGGTGATGCCGGCACGGCGGTATTCATCATCAGAGAAGCAGCGGTCGGGAGAAGGTTCAACAACGATGGTTACCTGGGGGTACTGTTGTTGCAGGTATTGGGCTTGGCTGGGGGTCAGTGCGACACGGTTGTCGGCCGGTATTTTTCCTTCGCGAATCAGTCCGATACGAGGCATTGTAGTAGATTTGCAGGACGAAGTTAGCCAAAAGCGGTGATGGAAGGAGGAGATAAAACAATGAACTATTTTCAATTATTCGATTTGGAGCAGGGATTTTTTCCTGATCAGGCCTTGGTAAAGCGGAAGTACTACGAGTTAAGCCGACGTTTCCACCCTGATTTTTTTGTTCAGCAGGGTGATGCAGCACGGGAATTGGCAGAAGAGAAATTGAAGGAAGTGCATGCGGCTTATGCTGTTTTAGCTGATCCTGGTCGGACGATGGCTTATATTTTAGGCTTGGAATTGGGCTTACAGGCGGAGGAGAAGCATACTTTATCGCCTGGCTTTCTGATGGAGATGATGGATTTCAATGAGGCCCTGCAGGAGGCGGATACGGCGGAGCAGCGGGCCGTGGTGCGGGAACAGATAAACAGTAAAAAAAGGGAATTGTATGAAGGTATTGAACCGGTTCTGGCAGCTTATCAGCCGGGTATTGTTTCCCCGGAAGCGATGCTGCAAATAAAGGAATACTATTATCAGCAGAAGTATCTAGAAAGGCTACTGGAAGAAGGTTCTCAAGGGGGATAAGAATTATCGTTTCAGTTGTTTGGATGTAGCCGCTTGATTACTTACTTTTGTCCTCCCGCCCGGGTGGCGGAATTGGTAGACGCAGCAGACTCAAAATCTGCCGTCCGCAAGGATGTATCGGTTCGACTCCGATCTCGGGCACAAAGGCCAGCGTGAGTGTGAGTGCGAGAGCGCTTAACTCGAACGCTGGCCTTTTCTTCACACTCAAACCCACACTCACACTTAAAACTCAAGGGATACCTCATAAAAGCATGCGCGTGCAAGCCAGCGTGAGTGCCGAAGGTGCGCCGAAGGAGCATGGGTGCACAAAGGCCAGCGTGAGTGTGAGTGCGAGAGCGCTTAACTCGAACGCTGGCCTTTTCTTCACACTCAAACCCACACTCACACTTAAAACTCAAGGGATACCTCATAAAAGCATGCGC
>JBEIUM010000210.1:0-4855 GCA_040374385.1 Sediminibacterium sp.
ATAGTGCCGGTTTACCTGCCATCCGAACCAGTCCCGACCATGGCACTGCCTTTGACATAGCCGGTAAGGGCAGGGCAGATCATAGCTCCATGCTGGCAGCTGCCTTTGAAGCGATAGAGATTTATAATAACCGCACAGGTCATGCTGAAATGAATAGCAATCCATTAAAAAAGATGAGTGCCCGTATGCTGGCGAATTCTGTCGATGAGCGCATCGAAGAAAATGAAAGATAGTAACCTGCTAACCGCTATTTGAAAACAGCATCAGCGATGCCACGATTGATGGTATACGATGAATAGGTGATTTCGATTCGTCCCTTGCGATTCTTCAATTTTTCTGCCTCCGTTTTGGGTTTGGCTTCGTCTGAGAATTCAAGTGTCACCCCCTTAGGAAGTTTATAATCTTTTGTCTGGAAGCTGATGAATACTTTATCGGGTAAAGCATATTGACGGTAATTACCATATTGCATTTCAATTTCATAGGTACCATTTTCCCGGGTGGTAGAAATGGCTCGCTTGATAAGCAGTGCTGCTTCATCGATGTACAAAGTGGTCAGCACCACATCACTATTTTCCTCTGTAGGCAATAATTTAATAATGCGGAGCAGTTGACCATTCGTAGTTTGGGTGCCGGCATCCAATGCCAGAAAACGATCGGTTGTTAAAAGGGAACGCATATTGATGCTGATGCCGCCTTTCGGTAAGATGGAAATACCGCCATCTTTCTGCAACTTGAAGAAATCGGGTTTCCGGAAAAACACTTTTATCTTGCCAATAGGCGCCTTGATGAAAGCTACATCAGTTTTCATTTTTCCTTCTGCCGTATAATCATTGACCAGATCGAGTTTTGCTTTTACTCGATTGACCAGAATAGTTGCATCCTGCGCATACATGGTTTGGAAAGAACAGCAAAATAGTATCAATAAAAATGTGCGCATCAGCTTAGAACATCTTTTCGTTTAAAAATGATGGCTGCCGCACCTACAAAAACGAAAATATGCGTCAGCAAAATAATAGAAGAGTTTTTGATCTTCTCCGGGTATGCCAGGGTACCCGGTATCGCTTCATTCAGTTCATTGACCTGCAGATCAAAAAATTCCTTCCAGGTGATCATGTGGGTAGTGAACAGGTAGGGTTTTACCAGATTAAACAGAGGAATATTCATGGTACTGAGTAGTGTACTCACAATGATCACACTCATAGTGGCAACGATGGGACCAATAGAATTTTCCGCAAAGAGCGACAGCAGGAAACCAAGCGCGGCAACGGTGGTCATGGCGAGGGCTGCAAAGCAGAATGCGCCCGCATAGCGCCAGAATACATCATCGGAGCGGATGAGTACTGCATAGCTGCTTTTCATGATAAACATATCATCGGTACCAAAGATCAACATACTTAGGAACAATGCCTGCAGGGCAACCCATACCAGTAAAAGAATGGTATATACCATCGAAGCCAGGTATTTCGCGAGGATGAATTCAATTCGGCTAATGGGTTTGGTCATGAGTAAAAGCAGGGTACCTGTATTGGCTTCGCCGGAAATCATATCGGCAGCGATGAGCGCAATCAACAGAGGTACATGTATCAGCAGCAATTGCAGTACGATGAAACAAACGAAATAACCATTGAGCAGATTTCCCTCTAATGCAAATGAACTATTGAAATCAGCCATCACAAAGGAGGCATATTCTTTACCGTCGACCTTAAGACCCAACTGAACCATACCGATCAATGCGGTAATAGCCGCAAACGCTATATAGGTTCGCGGTCGGCGAAAGATCTTAAACAGTTCAATTTGAAAAAGTGTCCACATAGTTTTTTCCTGCAGTTACCTGTAAAAAATAGTCTTCAAGCGAATGTTGTTGTTGCAGTGAGAGTACGTCAATCTCTAATTGCACCAAATCACGGTTGAGTCGGGGAATATCGTTTTTATCCATTTGCAGTCGAATGTTGTCGTGTCCCGATGCCCTGAGATGGCTGCCCCAACTGCTGGCTTGCAATTTGGTGCGGGCGGCTGCCACATGAGTCGTCTGTAACTCCACCAAAGTTTTGGAGGGATCAAATAATTGCTGCGCGCTTCCTTCTACCATTTTCTTTCCCTTATCGATAATGAGTAAGCGTGTGGCCACCTGTTCGATTTCACTCAGTAAATGAGAGGAGATCAAAATGGTTTTTTTCTGCTCTCGACTCAACCAAAGTAATAAGTTTCTTATATCGGCAATTCCTTGCGGATCGAGTCCATTGGTCGGTTCATCCAGTACAATCAGTTGTGGATTGTGAACGAGGGCTATGCCAATGCCCAGGCGTTGTTTCATTCCCTGTGAAAAGGTTGTCACCTTATCATGAGCCCGGTTGGCAAGGCCCACTTGCTCAAGTTGCTGCATGTATTGGGAGCGGCTTAGTTTGACACCGCTCAAGCGGGCGAATAAGCGGAGGTTATCGTAGGCAGACAAGTAGGGGTATACTTCCGGTTTTTCTATTACGGCACCGGTTTGTCGCAGTATTTCCTTGCGGTGGTTGGAGAGGGGTAGATCAAAGATTCTGATCTCACCGGCAGTTGGCTCGATGAGTGTCATCAGCATTCTGATGGTAGTGCTCTTGCCTGCCCCGTTTTGACCTAGGAATCCATATACATCTCCTTTCTCAACTGTAAAAGAGAGTTGATTAACAGCTGTGAAACTGCCATATTGTTTGGAAAGTTGCTGAACGGAGATAATTGCCATGGCACTATAACAATGCGGGGCAAAGGTAGTTGAATACAGCGCGAAAAAAATCTTAATTCTTCTTTCCTACTTCAAGATAGGCCTGGAGGGCTTTTACATAGGCGTCAAAAGCCTTGATTCCTTCCTCAGTAACCTTACAGGTTGTTTGAGGGTAATTGTCTACGAATTTTTTGCTGACCTCAATATAACCTACTTCCTTCAATTTTTGTACTTGCACGCTCAAATTACCTGCAGTTGCTCCGGTCTTTTCTTTAATGAATGTAAATTCAGCCTCCTTCACACTGATGAGGAGACTCATGATGGCCAGTCTTAACTGAGAATGTAATATGGGGTCCAGTTCGTTAAACATGCCGGGCTCTTGATTTTTTATAGCGCTGATGCAGAATAATACCAGGAATTAACCAGCATGCAATAGCAGCTATAGCTTGCAGTAACATGTCATATGTTGTGTCTGCATAACATGAAATCACGAAGGAAATATAACAAATAATTGCACCGATAATCATTGGTTTAAATTGCCTTGCCAAACCGGTAGTTAATGTAGGCATAGTGTAAACCAACAAATACAAGGAGGAGGAGCTAGGTACATTTGTTATCTGACTTGAATTATAGAAAACCAGTCCAAACATGGACAAAGCGAATACCATCCATACTGCAGCAACAGAATCTGTTCGTGGTGTCGCTTTTGCATTTTTGCGCTCTCGAATTGTAATCCAAATTTGTGGAAATACAGCAATGAAAGTCAGGTTCCAAATCATGTAGTAATCGAATTTCCAATTCAATAAACTCCCTGCAAAACAGAATAGCCCGCAAAAGGAAATAACAACACCCCAAAGAAGAGAGCTAATTCCCGTATCATAAAATTCAGTTTTCACTTTTTGCATCATCTCAGTGATGATGCTCAAACTTTCTTGTTCTGTTAAAGAAGTATCTTGATTCATGATTGTTGTGCTTTATATTTTAACTTAAGGAGGTATCCTGGAACTATCCATGCTCCAATGACAGCGAGAGCAACTAAAAGCAAGGTATTGAGTGGATCAATAAATGTTGCTAGTACTGACAATATCCAACACAGAACCGCTCCATAAATGAGTGGGTTAAACCGCATGATAGCACCTGATAAAAAAGTCGGCATCCCATACAACATGAGAATAATAGGATACATTGATATCCAAGAGTCATTTCTTCCGAGAATGAATGTTGCAACACCTCCGCTGATACCAAAAACGATCCACACATAAGAAATGATTTCATCGGTATATGTGCGTACTGTCTGCTTTTTACCTTGACGAGCCAGATAAAAGATCTGATATGCAACGGCTATCCATGTTACAAGCCAGATCATTTCAGGATGTTTGATATCAGACCAGCGCATCATACTGTAATGCAAAAGGGAACAGGCAAGGATCATCCAACCCAATAACAAATACAAAGTACCGTTTTCACCAAATCGGTTTTGTGCTTTGTTGATCATGGACTCAATCAGTTGCAGTGCTTCTTGTGGCGAACGTTCAGAATGATTTTCCATAAACTATTTGTATGGTTGTAAAGATAGCAGAGGCATGGAGGCCTCCGCGCTTTTTGGCTAACATTTTATTGACATTGTGCAAGTGTCTTAACAGCATCGGCTTCACCCCAGGTAGGATGGAAAGAAGAAGCAGGTTTAAATGTCTTGAATAATGATACTGCCTTTTCTAAAATCGGCTTTGCCACATCTTTTCCTCCACCGAACTGCTCGGGTACATTCATCAGGTATTGACCCATCAGTGAATAAGCACGTGGATTTCCGGGATCGGCTTTCTGAGCTGCTTGTATGGCAGAAGTGGCTTCTTGTCCATAGGTCTGCCAACGGCTCATTGGGTCAACCAGCATTTGCTGGATAGCTACTATTTGCTTTAGACAATACAACTCAGAATTATCTTTTTCAATTAATTCAGCTTTACTGATTAAGTCTTTGGTACGTTGGGCGGCCTTATCCATATCACCGGCCGGGTTCATCCATGCGCTTTGTATAACGGCATATGCCGCATGATAAAAAGGGAGCCAGTGCGTTTTTTCAGCTTCGCCCACGCGCTCAAAAAATGCAGAAACTTCCTGCATTTCACTGGCCGATTTGGCATCCTTCATCATAGC
>JBEIUM010000294.1:0-2571 GCA_040374385.1 Sediminibacterium sp.
ATCACTCTATGATCGCCCGGGTAAAATTATTGTTGCCGATTTCTTCTTTACCAGCTGTCGGGGTATTTGTCCGAGGTTGACCTCTAACATGCAATTGCTGCAGGCGTCATTTCTGCGTGGCGGAAATACCCGAAAGAAGATCGACAGTTCCATAGTTCAATTCATTTCTTTCACTGTAGACCCGGAACATGACAGCGTAGCCGCTTTAAAAGCTTATGCCGATCGAATGGGTGTGAACCACGATAATTGGTGGATGCTCACCGGCGACCGAAAGAAAATATATGATTTTGCTTTCAATGAACTAAAGGTAGATAAGTTCAGTGAGGAGCCCGTTACGCCCGATTTCGTTCACACCAGCCGCTTTGTTCTGATCGATAAGTTTTATCGCGTGCGGGGATATTATAACGGACTTGATTCTGCTTCCATGCTCAAGCTCTCCAGGGATATTGGATTGCTCTTATTGGAGAAGGACAGAACAAAAAAGAGCAGCTTGTTTATTCAAATCCGCAGTTTGAGCTGGCTATGGCTCATCATTGTGGTACTGGTGATATTTTTTGTTTTATTTATGCAGTCCCGGCGGCGTAAAGATGATGCGCCGGATAAAAATCAATAATATGCTTCCTCCTTCTTTAGAGAAAAACGATAAAAAAGCGTTCTGGCTGATCGGCATTTTTTCCGTGGTTGTTTTTTCGGTAGTCGTAGCACTTAGCAGAATTCAGTTGAATGTTAAACTCGGCTTCGACGTGCATATTTTTGCCGCTGCCAATGCTATTATCAATGCAATGATTGCCGTATTACTGGTAGTAGCCCTGGTTGCTGTTAAGAACGGGAAATATAAGCTTCACAAGCAATTGATGATGGGGGCACTTGTTCTGTCAGTCTTGTTCCTGGTTTCATATATCATTCATCACCTGTTGGCTGGCGAAGCTAAGTTTGGTGATAGTAACCACGATGGAGTAGTAGATGCCAGTGAGATAGCGGCTGCCGGTAGTATGCGCATCATTTATTTTGTTATTCTCATTACACATATTTTTCTGGCTGCCATCATCCTGCCGTTTATTTTGTTTACAGCCTATCGTGCTTTAACTGCTGAATATGTGCTGCACAAGAAACTGGCGAAGATAACCTGGCCGCTCTGGTTCTACGTGGCAGTGACCGGACCGATCGTTTACTGGATGATTCATCCCTTCTATCTTTGATCAGAGTGATTCGATGGCTTGCATCGGGTCCCAGAAGACTTGCTGAAAGTTAACAATCGTATCATCTGATACCTTAATCTTTTCCTTTTTGAGTAGTCGCTCCATCTGGTCCGGATGGCCAAAATGCATTTTACCCGAGAGCTGACCATTTCTGTTTACAACACGATGTGCGGGTACAGGGGGGTGAACATTGTGACAGGCATTCATGGCCCATCCCACCATGCGAGCGCTGCGCCCACTACCTAAAAAGCGGGCAATGGCTCCATAGCTGGTTACCCTTCCCGGTGGGATCAGCCGCACCACATCATATACCCTGCTGAAAAAATCTGCATCTTTCGTGCCGGCAGGGAGTACCTCCCTCGGTTTTTCTATGCGTCTATTCTTTTTCAAAAGAATGGTTTCAATAAGAAGTAGAAGATGGGGCGGGGGGCTGCTGCGATGATTCCTGCAACAGCATCGATTTTCTCGGTTCCGCCACATTGATGTATTCGTAGGGGCAATGGCGACATCCATGTCCACAGCAATAGCCTTTTTTAAGGTGGTACTGTTGGGTAAAAACGGTCATTCCGTTCTCGTCATAATAAAAATCTTCACCTTCAATCAATTCCTGGCTCACGGGTCAACTGTTTTAATAGCACATCTTTTTCTGGCGGCAGGGGTTTATCTATTTGAAAACAGATATAATGGATACGGTTGCTGCCGGCAATGTCTAAACCTTCATAATGCGTTTTAATCGACAATTCGGCGGAAACCTGCTCACCTGCATACAGATTATCTGTATGGTATAACAACGAAAGTTCAAATAAGTTAATTACCTCCAAGGTAAATGTGTATAAAACCGGACTATCGGTTTTCAGGTGTACCCGGGCGCCGGGGGCGAGGAATTGCTGGTAAAGGCGTAAAAACCTTGGGTGTGTCAGTCTTTTCTTTGACCTGGATTCCCGCAATTGCGGATCAGGAAAGGTCAGCCAGATACCTGCGATTTCATTTGCAGCAAAATACGCAGTGATTTGATCAATGGCCGATCGGATAAAAGCAACGTTCTTCAGATTTTCATCCAAGGCCGTTTTGGCGCCCCGCCAGATTCGGTTACCCTTGATGTCAATGCCTATAAAGTTTTCTTCCGGATGAAGTCTGGCAAGTCCGACCGCATATTCACCCTTTCCGCAAGCCAACTCCAATGTGATGGGATGTTGGTTCCCAAAGAATCGGTGCCAGTTACCTTTCATATCCGGCGGGTATTCCAAAACGTTTGAAAATTGCCGGATCGCTTCAAAGCGAATCAGTTTTTTTTGTCCCATCGTACCGCAAATATACAGGCAGCGGCATCGTATTTAACCAGCGGGTGGTGGTACGGGACCATTGTTTTTCA
>JBEIUM010000164.1:0-6034 GCA_040374385.1 Sediminibacterium sp.
CAAGTATGAAATTGATAAAGCATCTGGTTTGCTCAAACTAGATCGCGTGATATATTCATCTTTCTACTACCCCATTAATTATGGTTTTATTCCCCAGAGTTATGGTGGAGACAAAGACCCATTGGATATTTTAGTAATTACCACCTTACCTGTCCAACCCTTGACCTTAATGGAAGCAAAAGTAATTGGGGTAATGCAGATGGTCGATAGCGGTGAGCCGGATGACAAGATTATTGCGGTGGCAGCGAACGATCCGGGTGTAAATCATTATAATAATATCGAAGAATTGCCCCAGCATTTTTTTGATGAGCTGCGCCATTTTTTTGAGGAATACAAAAAACTAGAGAATAAATCGGTGCTGGTAGAAGACTTTGGAGATAAGGCCAAGGCATTAGAAATTATATCTACTGCACTTACATTTTACCAAGAGACATTCACTAGCGAAAAATAGCTACGCTGGTTTCAATAGTTAAAAAGCGGAGTAATAATAGTCAAATCCAATCTGCCTGAGAAGAATCTACTTGATTTTACTTCATTCGTCATGACCGATCCCATAGGGACTCGTTGCAAAACAGAAGTTCCATAGGTCTTCATACTATTTCCCAGCAGTACAAACGTGTCTTTCCGGCGCCTTCTGATAAAAAATTTTCCTATCCCATAATGCGCATACCAACCATTATGGAATTGTACCGGTTCAACATCATTGATGCTGGTTGCATTTTGTCTATTGTAGCTGCTCGGTGTGGTAAAATTTACTCCTCCCCCGGCGTATAAAAAAAATAGTCGGGTCGCTGGTTAATCTTTTGCCTGTATTCTACATACAATGGAATTGACCGGGCAGTATACAAATCGATGCCTGCTCCCACATACAAAGCTTGGCGATCATTCAACCAATGTCCGGCTGCGCCGGAAAACCTTAACCCTGCGCGAATTTGTGAAACAGCAAAAGTTGAGCTGACTTCATATTTGAGTTTCTTCCATTGAAAACTATTCTGACCTTTAGCACTCAACAAGAAAAGATGTAAGCAACAAGTAATGAAAAATCTCGTGAACATATCAAATCTTCGCT
This sequence comes from Sediminibacterium sp., assembly GCA_040374385.1. Taxonomy (GTDB): domain Bacteria; phylum Bacteroidota; class Bacteroidia; order Chitinophagales; family Chitinophagaceae; genus Sediminibacterium. Next base: position 1,070 of record JBEIUM010000164.1, read on the forward strand.
AAGGTTAATTTTCCGGCTATAAAGGCCTGGTTAGGATTGCGATAATCTATGAAATAGATGCCATCCTCAGCAACCGTCAATGCTATGCCATTAATTGTGATTACATCGTATGTTTTACTCAATGGAATGGTTTTGACCAATTTGAGCTCCTCAGGGCGAGTGGCATCAAATATTTTCAGTCCATCATTTCCATCGCAGATAAACAACAAATTTTGATCTTTCGATAAACCGGCAGGTTCTGTCAAGATATAGGTTCGGACAAGTCGGGGCGATACTAATTGAGAAACATTTACTACATCTAATTGGTTTGCAATGCCCAAGCAGGTATTGTTACTTCTCAAAGTAACATATGCATAAGTCTGATCGGCGATAACCGGATCGCATGCGCGTGCATGGATGAAGGAGCTCATATAAGTTGGGTTATCCTTATCAGTAGCAGTATATATGAGCATGCCAGCCGCTGCACCAATGAATAAATTACGCTGATAAGGGAAAATAGTTTCAATATCACCCCTGTAAAGTTCAATGGTTCTAATAAAAGAGGGATTGGCAGGATTGGATGTATTGAATACTTTTAAATCGGAATGACTCACCGTATACAATCTGTCTTCTAATAATCCGAAACGAGCCATCGACCCGCCCACCCCATTAGTAACAGGTGCACTAAGACTCATAGACATCGGACCGAAAAAAAGGGGGAACCCAAATGGGCGTTCGTCTCTTTTTACTACCGTGTCCGTACGTATCCAATTGGTAATAAATAGGGAGGTATCAGCTATAAATCCATTAGAATAAATACGATGCGGAAAAACAAACTCCTGGTATTGCTGAACCTTCACATTGAGCGGATCTGTTATGTCGAGGGTTACCAGATCAGTATACAAGTCTGCATATAAAAAATTTCCACGAACTGCCATATCAACGCAACCGGGAATTTTCACAAATGCCAGGTTCTTTGGATTTGCGGGATTGGAAAAATCTATCACATGAATTCCACGATCTATCTCATTCAGAAATACATAATTACCTTTAACGAAGATTTTTCCGGGATTACTGATTTGAATTGCCGGAGAACTTCCAATAGCCCCTTTTACTTCAGCTTTTGTTGAGTATACAGGTCGATAAATGGTATAGCGCTCAGTCACCTTGTCTTTAAGGCAGGATATTTGGGTTGAACTAATGAAAGATAGTACTACCAATATCCGAAAGGCGCTGATTCTCATAACGAAATGATTTTTTCCTTCGATTAGAGTAGCAACACCCAAAATTTGCTGCATCCTAAATGTTAAGAATATATGAAATATTAGACAGGAATATACTGGGATTGGTTTTGCAAACAATTGTCAGATTTTAGAATACCAAATTGATCGGGGGGATAAGGAAAAACAAAATCTTACCTTATTATATAGATTTTGGCTTTAATCAAATAACAGTATATTTGCCAAAATTTTTCGGAATGGAAAGCAATGCGAGCACAACCAAATCCTGGGTTTATTTTACCATCTGGTTTGTTATTCTGATCGGACTGTTTATGTTCTATCGTCAGTTCTTTTGGCTGGCGCTGCCAGGTGTGATTACCTATTCTGCCAAAGGACTCCGTCTGTTTTAAATAGGTCTACTCCCTGTTATTGATATCGCCTGATTAATCGGAGCGTATGGGTTCGTTGTCCGGTATCGCGGTTAATGATACCCCACTGGTCAATATCATCTACCCTTACTTTTCCGGAAGCGTGCATGATCTCCCGACTGGTCAGTAATAGACCTACATGGGTGATTTTTCCGTCTTCACTTTCAAAAAAAGCCAGGTCACCACATTGAGCTTCCTCTAAAAAACCAACCATTTCTCCCTGCAACGCCTGCTGTGAAGCATCGCGTGGGATGCGCTTCCCAAAGAATCGATACACTTGCTGACAAAAACCACTGCAGTCAATACCAAAGACCGATTTACCTCCCCATAGATAGGGCACCTGGTGGTAGGATTGAATTACTGAAAGAATAGTTGTTTTATCAAAGGGTAATTCACCTGCTGCCTGCAGTTTTCCCTCGTATGTAAATCCGGGAAAATTCAATTGCAGGAGATTACCAACGGGCGCCCCCAGCGGCACTTGCATCGGAAATCCATTCCAGGTAGCCGGTTGAATAAATGCTGCTGCCAGCTGCTCCGCCGAACCTGCCAATTGAAGGCCTTTTATCAACAACAACTGACTGCGTTGACACCAGCCGGTATAATCATCGTATTGGTTGCGTATCAAAACAAAATCACCCGAATTTTCCTGACAGGTTACTACCTCACCCAATAGCAACTGTGATACCATCTCACTGCGATGATTGGGTTCACTTCGTAGAGGTGCCACGGGCACGGCACAGATGCGTTGTTCCATCAACATATTTAGCAGAAAGTTATGGAATTTAACCATCACCACATCTTATCTTTAAGAAAAAGCTGCCTGTTGAGCCGTAAAGACGACATACATCTCCCGGATGAGCTATTGCTCGAGAAATATTATGAGCAATACGACAATTACTGGCTGGGCATTTTACTACCCCGGTATACTTTGTTGTTGTTGGGGGTGAGCATGAAATATCTGAAAGATCCCGAGCTGGCAAGAGATATGGTGCAACAGGTATTTATGAAATGTATGACTGAACTTCCCCGCCACCGGGTCGAATTTTTTAAATCCTGGATATATCAGGTAACCCGCAACGATTGCCTGATGTACCTTCGTAAGAAGAAAATCGCTGTCACTGAATTGTCTGCCAATCATTCATACACTGAAACCAATATAACAGACAATTCAGATCAGGAACTGCAGCTGCATTTACTGGAGACAGCCATCACCAACCTGAATGTCGAACAAAAGACATGTATCCAGCTTTTTTACCTGCAAAAGAAAAGTTACTTTGAGATAACGCAGTCCACCGGATACTCCTTATTACAAGTGAAAAGTTATATTCAAAATGGAAAAAGAAACCTAAAGATGCAGTTGGAAGATAAAATCAATTTGAGCGATGACTGAGCCGATACATACAGCAACAAATAGCAGCGAAACAACCCATGATCTGCTGGAACGCATCCTCTCGGGTCATGCCAGTGAAGCTGAACGTGCCCAATGGGATCAACTTGCCTCCGATTCACCCCTCTTGCAAGAAGCCATGGAGGGACTCCGCGATATGCGTGATCCTCAACTCATACGTTCACTGCAACAACAAATCAATAGCCGTGTGCTCAGCAAGACAGCCAAAAAAGGCAAGAGCAGGTTGCGTCACCTAACAACCCAACCTATGACCATCCTGTTGACAGTAGCTTTGCTATTGTTATTGGCAATAAGTGCTTATTTCATTTTGCATGCCAGCAAAGTTCCTCACTAATTAAATTCGTGTGAGTCGCTTGATCAGCGCCGCCTGGGCGGGATATGCTTCTGACAATTTTGCTCCATTCGCCAATTCAAAATCGGCAAAATCAAATCCGGGAGCCACCGTACAGCCAACCAGCGCATAACTATTCGGTTCCCAGGTTTCAGAGGCAAACCAATAGCCCGCAGGAACAACATATTGACAAACCTGCTCGCTTGTTTCTAGGTTACCTAATAAGATGCGCTTATAGTCACCCTCCGGGGAAAGTTGGTGGATACACAAAGGTCGGCCCCGATAAAAATGCCAACATTCATCACTTTTGATGCGATGAAAGGCAGAAAAATTACCCGAAGTGATGAGGAAGAGAATGGCAGTACTGAGCGAACGTCGAACGGATTCATCCGGCATTATTCCGGATACGGGTACGGAAATCGGTGACCGATAGGTCTCCCTATAAAAACCACCTTCCGGATGTGGCTGCAGCTGAAGTTGGCTGACCAAATCTTGAATCTCCTGATGCATAGCTGTAAAATACTTCCTTTATGAAAGGAAACAAAAACTAAAGTATCTTGGCAGTATAATTTAATGGCATGAAACAAAAATATGTTGCCGCACTCCTTTCCATCATGGTAGTAGTTGCCTGCTCTGTCAACCAAAAGCCGGTTTCAACAGACAATGGTACACTGCAAACCGGAGCAGAGCAAATGAATAAGTACTTAGGCTACCTGAAAGGTAAGCGGGTGGCTATGATGGCCAACCAAACCACGGTGGTGGGTAATGTACACCTGGTGGATACTTTGCGTAAACGCGGCATTAACATAGTGAAGGTTTTCGGTCCGGAACATGGCTTTCGGGGCAATGCCAGTGCCGGTGCCAAAGTTGCCGATGAAGTTGATTCCGCAACCGGTATACCATTGATCTCTCTCTATGGCGGCAAATCGAAGCCATCAAAAGAAGACCTGGCTGATGTGGATGTATTAATTTATGATCTGCAGGATGTAGGCTGTCGGTTTTATACCAACATCAATGCACTGGCAAAGATGATGGAAGCCTGTGCCGATAATAAAAAAGAATTATTGATACTTGACCGCCCCAATCCGAATGGGTACTTTGTTGACGGTCCCATACTTGATATGAAGTTTAAATCTGGTATCGGACAATTTCCCATACCCATTACACATGGTTTGACCATAGGTGAATTTGCTACCATGCTGAATGGTGAAGGGTGGCTTGCCAACGGTGTTGTTTGTCCCTTTAAATTGGTTCCGGTAGCCAACTATCGTCATTCCATGCCGTATACATTACCGGTGCGACCTTCCCCCAACCTGAATACGCAGCAGTCGATTATTCTCTATCCTTCGCTCTGTTTATTTGAAGGCACCATCATTAGCCAGGGTCGCGGCACTTACTTTCCCTTTACCATTCTGGGTAGCCCAAAGCTGGAGGGGAAATATACATTCTCCTTCACTCCCACCGGTATCAAGGGTATGGCAGAAACTCCTTTGCACATGAACCAAACCTGTTACGGACTGGATTTGAGAACGATCGATCAAAAGGAAATCATGCAAGCGGGAAAAATCAATCTGCAATGGATGATGGAATTATACCGCG
>JBEIUM010000167.1:0-5970 GCA_040374385.1 Sediminibacterium sp.
GCCGATGAATTGTATGTGTTTGTTTTCTTTCAGCAGGGGGTAGGTAGCTTGTGCCAGTAGATTTCCTTTGCCTTCTTCTTCGCCCACATTCATAAGGGCTACTTTCGGTTCATCTATTTGTAATATGTGTTTGGCATAGAGATTACCAAGTATGGCGAACTGGTTCAACTGTTCTGGTTTGCAATCAGCGTTCAGCCCAACATCGAGCAGTAAACCGGTAGAACCATTTAGTTTAGGAATGACTGACGAAATGGTGGGTCGCAATACGCCTTCTATAGGTTTGATGCTGAACATGGCACCTACCAGCATGGCACCGGTATTGCCGGCACTGATGAAGGCATCTAATTCACCCTTTGCCAGCAGTTGGAAACCTATGGCTATAGATGATTGTGTTTTTTCGCGAAGGGCTTTGGTAGGATGTTCATGATAGCCGATGGTTTCTTCGGCATGAACGATTTGAATCGAATCTGTTGGAATACCATGCGATGCTAGCAGTGGCTTTAGCACAGTGGCATCACCAATGCAGTGAATGGTTGCAGTAAAATGGTTGTCAGCTAAAAATTCTTGGAGTCCTTTGACGGCTTCTAATGGTGCGAAATCTCCGCCCATCATGTCAAGACCAATGTTCATTGTCATGTTGGCAATAAAAAATTATACCGGCAATCAGGCTTTCAACGGAGCTTTCTCAGCTACGAGTTTTCCTTTGTAGTACAATTTTCCTTCGCTAACGTGTGCGCGATGGCGAACATGGGTTTCACCTGTAGCATTGTCTTTGCTCAAGGTAACTTCTTCAGCCAGGTAATGGGTCCTTCTTTTGGCACTTCTCTGTTGGGAGTGTCTGCGTTTCGGATTCGGCATATCATCAAAATTTAGATGGTCAGTTGTTGTTAGAAAGGTCTTTGAATTGATCCAGGCCTTTCCATATGTTGTTGTTCTCGTTCTTTACTCCCTGTTCCAGTTGCCTCAATTTTTCCAGCACTTCTTTGTTACAATAGGGTCCACCTTTTTCAGCATCGGCACATATCTTTTGAAAAGGTATGCTCAGTATGATGAATTCATAGATCCAGTTGGTCAGGTAGAGGTGACTTTCGCCACGACCGATATAAAACACATCGGGGTCTTCTTCCTGTTCATTCATCGTATCCGGGTCGTCTACCATTTTAACCAGCAGTGAAAACTCATCCCAAAGCTGGACGGGTAAGGAATTACCGCACTTATCACATATACCTTGCACCGATCCGTCGATGTCGAACTTCAGTTGCATGAAGCCGGTTTTTTTATCCAGCGTAAGGCGGATATTGGCTTCGCAATGACTGAACTCCTGGGGCCCAAAAGAAACAAATAACTTATCATCCACCCTGTACTCGTAATGATGCAAACCCGGTTTCAGCCCAACAAACGCAATCTCGAATTCCCGGCGCTGGCTCATAACGGTCCATTTATGGGTGGGCAAAGGTACGATAATTGCAAATAACCACCAATATTATCTCAACGATTTGATAATCTGGAATTTATCCAATTCCGGGGTTTATCCGGATATTTGTAGCCATGAATCGATTGATTGACGCTACTTTCGGTTTCTGCCGACAGCACCGATACCTGCTTTTTTCAGTTGCGCTGGTCTTTCTTTTCTCTTGTTTTCCGTCAGCAGTGGAGCGCTTCTACGCTCGCGGTTTCTACCCCATTTTCGGTCTTCTTCTCCGTAAAATTACTGTCCTGGCTCCATTTTCTATTGGCGACCTGCTCTACGTAGGTATTACATGTTACCTTTTTTTCCTATTGGTACGTGGTTGCTATAGCTGGGTGGTCGGCAAACGAAAACCCGCTGGATGGACCATCTTCAGGCGTTGCTTAGTCACCGGCTTATGGCTGTATGTGATTTTTAAGATTTTTTGGGGACTCAATTACGACCGGCCAACGGTGGGGGAAACCCGCCAACTGGGGAAACCGGCATATACCCTGGAGGAGTTGACCCGATTCAATGACCGGTTAATAAGTGCTCTGAACTCCAACCGGTCAGCCATTCCTGGCGACACGCTGCCGATGATCGCTTTTCCTGACATCTTGCAGCTCACCGGGAAGGCTTATGCAGCTTTGGCCAGCACCTCCCCGGAACTGCAATGGCGGGAACCTGCTTTGAAAAAATCTTTGTTGGCTGAATTGGGTGACTGGGTAGGTTATACCGGCTATTACAATCCATTTACGGGGGAGGCACAGGTCAGAACAGAGATCCCCGACATTTTACTTCCATACATTGCCTGCCATGAAGCAGCACATCAATTGGGGTATGCGCGGGAAAGTGAGGCCAGTTATATTGGTTGGCTGGCAGCTCAGGCACAGGAAGATGCCCGACTCAGGTATTCGGCAGCGCTCGATATGTATGACCAGGTGCAGCAGGAGTTGTGGCGCATGTATGCTGTAGAGGGTGATAGTACCGGCTTGCGCAGGCAGCTGCAAGAGAACGCGAGAAGGTTGGATACATTGGTCAAGCGCGACAGAAAAGCTATCCGTCAATTTTTTAGGACAAGAACACATGCTGTGACGCCGGCATTTAATGAATTATATGCGCAGTACCTGCGGATGAACGGACAAAAAGAGGGGATGCGCAGTTACCGGGAGGTAGTCGGTTGGATATTGGCGGAGGAGCGCAGTCGCGGAATTAAGGAGGCAGGGGAAGGCATCAGAAGCTATTCTTCCACATCATGCTTTCAATAGGTTTATCGGGCTGGCCGCTGTATTTGGCATTGGCTTTTTGGTTGTAGCGCACTTCTATTTCACCTTCTACCGGGAAGTAGATCAGCTGACCGATGGGCATGCCCTTATAAACACGTACCGGCTTTTTACAGGAGATTTCGAGGGTCCAGTTACCACAAAAACCCACATCGCCTTTTCCTGCGGTAGCGTGGATATCGATGCCCAGACGACCGGTAGAAGATTTGCCTTCGAGGAAAGGAACGTGGGCATGGGTTTCGGTGTATTCCAGGGTTACGCCCAAGTAGAAACCGCTAGGTTGCAATACAAAGCCCTCTTCCGGAATTTCGAAGTATTCGATGGTATTGTGTTTTTTGGCATCGAGTTCGGCATCAACGTAGGTAGCCAGCCATTTACCGAGGTGCACATCATAGCTATTGCTGCCCAGGTCGCTTCTGTGAAAGGGTTCAATGATGATGGAACCCTTTTCCATCTCTTCGAGTATGCGGCTGTCCGTAAGAATCATGGTATAATTTTTTCTATCCTTTGCAAATATGTCTTAATTCTGCATACAATTGGCAAAGTTACGTCTGTGCCCCTGTATTATCAACAAGATATCAACGAAAACACCCGCCTGGCGATCTGGGAGATTGCGGAGGGGCATGATTTTTTTTTAGAAAAGGTCAGTTTGCGCTATCCGGTGGTACACCCACAAAAGCAGTTACAGCATTTGGCAGCCGGTTATTTATTGCCCTATTTGTACCCTGATTTCCCTTACCAGGAGGTAGTTTATCCGGAGCAGGGAAGGCCATTTGTATCCGGTGACCATTATTTTTTTTCTCTGACGCACAGTGGGGGTATGGCAGCAGCGATGGTGAGTGCGTCTGGTGCTGTTGGCATTGATTTGGAAAAAATCACCGATCGGGTGCATCGGGTACGGCATAAGTTTTTATCTGATGTGGAATGGGAATGGGTACAGGGTCAGGGGGAAGAAGTGCAAAGGGAGTTACTGACTTTGTTATGGACAGTCAAGGAGGCCGTGTACAAATGGCGCAACATACCCGGCACTATTTTTAGTCAGGATATACTTGTGTCACCCATTTTATTATCGGGTGCCGGGGAGATACATGTTATGGTTACCGATGAGCCGCTGGTGGTTTCTTATCGCCGCGTGGGGGAATATTATATCAGTTATGTAGGAGGCGAAAGGCCTGTGTGATACGCCTGCGGCGCACAAGGTTTGGGAGGGAGTGCGGAAAGTCAGATTGGGTGTGTAGTGTGAGTGTGAAGGGGAATTTAATTTCATCTGCGTGTCATTCTTACCGCTTGCGCGTAAGGAGACTTCGCAGATTGAATGAGAATTATAAAGTTTCAGCTTTCATTGAAAAATTTGATGATACACAATACAGTCTTTGGTCTTTGGCTGTTAGTCTTTGGCTTGAGTATCGCAATGATAATGAATATCTAACCAAAGACTAAAGACCATTCGCTAAAGACATGAAACAGTCTTTGGTCTACCTCCTCCGAAAAGTCTTCCGCCAGAGGCGGAGACTTTTCGGCATTATCATGTATCAAAGTAATAGTGAGTGTGATACGCCTGCGGCGCACAAGGTGTGAGTGTGAAGGGGAATTTAATTTCATCTGCGTGTCATTCTTACCGCTTGCGCGTAAGGAGACTTCGCAGCTTGAATGAGAATTATAAAGTTTCAGCTTTCATTGAAAAATTTGATGATACACAATACAGTCTTTGGTTTTTGGCTGTTAGTCTTTGGTTTAATGGACTAGAATGTTATGAACATCTTTCCAATGACTAAAGACCATAAGCTAAAGACCCATTCAGCAACGAGTATTAATACTTAGTATCAATCGGGGGTGTCCCTTGTTTAAAATAGTTAACTTTATTCACGCAAATATTTCAATACTCAAATATTTTTTATGACTACCATTGATATGCGCCAGAAGCTTCATAAGTATGTTGAGGAATGTGATGATTTTTTATTGCTGAAACTATATGCTTTAGTAAAAGAGCATCACAAAGAAAATGGGATTAACATTGATTTTACTGAAGTTGAAATACACCGATTTGAAGAACGAAGTGCCAGCCGTTTGAACGAGGAGAGTAAAACGTATGATGTGAAGGCGGCAAGAGATAAGATTACCGGGTCTGGGAATAGTGGAGTGGATTGATGTAGCATCCCCCCATTATGCTGCTCAAGTAAAACAAAATAACCTAACTAAATAATTCCTCTGGCTTCATTTGTAAAAAGGTCTGCCAGGGTAGGCCGGTATTACCTATTACCACCAATTTGTCAGGATTGAATTTCTTTTTAAAAGCAGCCATGCCGGATGTATTATGGGCAGCACCGCTTTTTACCTCAATTCCAATTATTTTTTTTTGCTCAATTACAAAATCAACTTCATCGTTGCCTTCCCTCCAATATGTTAGTGCAAAATCTCCTGATACCGAATGGTTCAGTAAGTGTGCTCCTACTGCAGATTCTACCAATCTGCCCCAAACGGCAGGGTTTTGCAGGGCATCTTCAAAACTCTCGTTGCTGAGCGCACTGATTAAGGCCGTGTTATATACCTGGAATTTTGGACTGGAAGATTTTTTTCTAATGATGTTGCTGGAATATTTTTCAATTCCTGTAACCAAACCCGCTGTACTTAAGAGGGTTAAATAATGAGATAACGTAGTAGTATTTCCGGCGTCTCTTAGCTGCCCCAACATTTTATTGTAAGAAAGAATTTGACCAGAATACGTACAGGATAATTCAAAAAGTTTTTTCATCAATGCAGGCTTGTCAACCCTTGTAAGCATCAAAATATCTTTCGAAATACTTGTTTCTATCAATGATTCTCTAACATATTGTTTCCAACGCTGTTGGTCAGAAATAAGCGATGCAGCACCCGGATACCCCCCGAAATAGACATACTGCTCTTCATTCCAGCCAAAAGCCGCCAGCATCTCCGAATAACTCCAATGACTCATAAAGGTTGTTTCAAACCTTCCGGCCAATGATTCTGTTAATCCCTGTTGAATTAACAGCCTGGAAGAACCCAGCACGATTACTTTCAGAGGTAAATTGTTTTTTGTATCCTGATCCCAAAGCGATTTTACTTTCTCACTCCAGTTGTCAATTTTCTGTATTTCATCCACCACCAGCAAGAATTCCTCCCCCCCGGATTGGGTAAGTTTTATTCTGGCAATTTCCCATTGTTGCTCTAACCAATAGGTATTATAAGCGTCTATAGCATCCGCTGAAACTACCAATGAAC
>JBEIUM010000163.1:0-6082 GCA_040374385.1 Sediminibacterium sp.
AATGCACGGGTATATGCATCCGTATCGAAGAAATTCCGCACTTTGATTACTTTGCCATTGACAAAAGTAAATAACCGGAGTATAGCACTTTTAAAGGGTCGACCGGTACTTCGGGCTATGCCCTCACCTTCGAAGATCACTCCGATTTGGTCATCGCCATCGATGTACTCAATGATTTTTACTTTATCATATCTAAATAACGTATTCAACCGCTGCTGAAACTCAGCCACCCCTTCTAACCCTTTGAAAGTACCAGAAAAGGATAGAATCTCTGCCGGGCCCGACACCCACCATTCCATTTCAGGGGAAGCTATGCCTGCTTCGCGAAATGCTGTGATAATACTGCCAGACCTTTCGTGTATTTTTCTGATCACCTGCAAATTGGCAGAGCCCCGGACTGTGTCGGAGTTGACGAAGCTGGAATTTTCTACTGCAGCGGAGGGAACTTGTGCAAGAACGATGGTAGAAAGCGATAGCTTAACAAAGAGGAGCAGGAACCATTTCATGGGTATATCATTTTAATTGAAATTAAGCAAAGTGATGGTGTCTTCATAAAAGTTAGCCATTCTTTCTGGCCACCATGATCGGGTCAATCAAAAGGTACTATCCAATCAGACAAAGAAAACGTTCTGAAAGTAGTAGGAAACGGACAGCATTCCAACGAATGTATGGTCTTAATTCTTATGATGAAGTATCATTTCCGACCTGCTTGGTTTATCAGGAAAATTTTCTTAACCGATTGATTTGTAAATTTTTAATAACTTTCCTCATGTTTCACCGACTGGTATTTTTTCTGCTGATAAGTGCTCCCTGCTTTTCTCAGGACGCCTCGGTTTTTAAGCCGGACTCGATCAAAAGAAAGATGCAGGCCATCAAAATTGACCGGCAGCTGAAAGTTGATGGACACCTTGATGAGGCTGAGTGGAGTCGGGCACCGGTATCCATTCCCTTCATTCAAATAGAACCCTTGCAGGGCTCGAGACCCCAACATGCTACGCAGGCTAAAGTTTTATTTAACCGACAATTTTTATACATCGGTATTATGGCTTTCGACTCCCTGGGACGCAAGGCCATCAGAGCCACTGATTTTAGCCGTGATTTTAGTAACAGAAGCCATGATTTCCTGGGTCTCTCTTTCGACGGGTTCAATGACGAACGCAATGCCATGGCTTTTTTCACCAATGCTTATGGCGTACAACGCGATCAGTTGGTATTCGATGATTATTTTACCGATTTAGATTGGGATGCCTTGTGGCGTGTTCGTACGCATCGGGGGGATAGTGGCTGGATGGCTGAGATCGCTATTCCCTGGCAAACATTGCGCTACCCGAAAACCAATGACAGTATTCAATCCTGGGGTTTCAATATCATCAGAAATCGTCGACTGAGTAATGAAACAACTGCTTTCTCGCCCTATCCGCGTTCATTCAAATTTACCAGGATGGATTATGCAGGGAAGCTGCAGGGATTGGAACCTCCGCCACCCCGGCCCAATATCAGGTTGCAACCTTATGTGCTTGGTTCGTATGACCGATATAAAAATTTCCCGGCTTCATTTGCCCCTGAACAAAATAAATTTACAACAGGCGGTGAAATCAAATGGGCCATCAATCCGAATAATATTCTTGACCTTACTTTTAATACTGACTTTGCTCAGGCAGATGTAGATCGACAGGTTAACAATGTGACACGTTTTTCCGTTTTCTTTCCCGAACGGAGGCAATTCTTTCTCGAGAATGCCTCCTTGTTTAGTCCGGCCGTAGGTCCGGCAGAAGATATGTCCGGCGGATCCATGCGGATTCAGCCTTTTTTTAGTCGCCGCATTGGCCTAGACGACAATGGTAATCCCATACCACTTGATGCGGGCGGCAGGTTTGTACATCGCTCAGCCAAGAGAAATTTTGGTGCCATGGCTATGCGCCAAAGAGCAGGTGCATCCAGCTTGGGTACCAACTTTTTTGTGGGAAGGTACCAGGAAAATCTGGGCAGACAGGGACGCGTTGGCGGACTCATGACCATTCGAAATAATTCGAATGGAACCAATTGGGTAGGTGCAGTGGATGGATTCTTTCGACTTAGTGAAACCCATTCCCTGAGTACCATGTTAGTAGGTTCCTCCAATAGCAACGGAGGAAAATCGGGCATGGCGGGTTCTGCGCAATATGTATATACCAATAACCAATGGAAGATTTGGTGGACACAAACATTTGTAACCAAAGATTTTGATCCGGGTATGGGTTTTGTATCCAGATCGGATGTCATAGGAACCACACCCGGTATTTATTGGTACTATAGAGGGAATAAACTCCCGTTGCGTAAATGGATAAGGGCTTTTGAACCAGGTATCATGACGGAATTTTATCACCAGGCATCCACCGGACAACTGATAGAAAGACAGATCAATATCAATCCGATCTGGTTCAATTTTCAAAATGGTGGATTTATTGGTTATTTGATCAATCCAACTTTCCAGCGATTAACAGAAACATTTGCACCATTGGGAATTAAAATTGGACAAGGCGCATACAACTACGTACAACATCAGATCTACATGAGCACCGATCCGTCCAGGGTATTGGGGTTGAATGCAAACATACAGTTCGGATCTTATTTTAATGGCAGGCTGAATTCAAGTAATCTTACTTTACGGTTTTCACCCTCTCCTCATCTTTCTATATCAGGAAATATCAACCGTAATTATTTTAAGGAGGTAGGGGATTCCAGTGAAACCAAGAAGGCGGATCTGTGGAGTATTTCAGGCAGATTTGCATTAAATCCGAGGGTACAATTGATTGCGTTTTATCAAAAAAATTCCTTGAATGAGCAGGCCAACTACAATGTGCGTTTATCCTGGGAATACCAACCGCTTTCATTCATCTATTTAGTGTATAATTCCAGGGCATTTCAGTTGCCAACACAAAAAAGACAGACGGATGACCATGTAATTTTGAAAGTGAGTTATCTGCACCAGTTGTAGATATTTTAATCTGCATCTGCTAGCTGAACATCTACTTCTTCACTCCGCTGTCATCTTTACTTCAGCCAATTTCCGACGTGAATAAATTCTACCCTACCGGTTACCAATCATAGTATGCTTTGTTGTAACTTAAATGTCTGAAAGATTAAAGACCGCATTGATATCATTTTTCATCAAAATAATTTCATACTCATATGCATCTATTCATCCTCAAAGACATTGGTAAGTGTTTATTGGTTGTTTTTCTAATTACAGGCTGTGGCCAACCAGCAAAAAAGAAAGCAGGAGAAATTAATCAGCAACGTTTACTGCAGGCAAACCAGGAGCCACAAAACTGGATGAGTCTGGGTAGAAACTTTCAACAGCAACAGCACTCCCCTTTACAGCAAATGAATAGTGAGAATGTTGATCGTATTGGACTCGCATGGGAGTATAAGACTTTCACCAGTCGGGGTAAAGTCAATCGCGGCTTAGAGGCCTCGCCGATTGTAGTAGATGGGGTGATGTACACCTCAGGTGCCTGGAGCATTGTGATGGCAATTGATGCAAAAACCGGCAGAGAAATATGGCGCTACGATCCGCAGGTAGATGGAAACTATGCCCGAAAGGCTTGTTGTGATGTAATCAATAGAGGGGTGCAGGTATGGCAAGGGAAAGTGTTTGCCGGCACCCTGGATGGCTACCTCGTTTGCCTGGATGCCGCCACCGGCAAACAAATCTGGAAAGTAAACACCCTGACAGAAAGGAAAGCTTTTTATACCATAACGGGTGCACCACAGATAGCGGCGGGAAAAGTAATCATCGGGAATGCCGGAGCTGAATTTGGCGTTCGCGGATACATCAGTGCATATGATACGGAGACAGGAAAATTGGCCTGGCGATTTTATACAGTACCGGGAGACCCCAAAAAAGGATTTGAACATCCTGAAATGGAAAAAGCAGCTAAAACCTGGGATCCCAATAGTGACTGGACGGCAGGAGGAGGAGGAACGGTTTGGGGACAGATGGCTTATGACCCTGAACTGAACTTGCTCTATGTGGGAACAGGTAATGCCACCCCCTACCCCATCTGGTACCGGAGTCCTTCCGGAGGTGATAATTTGTACCTCGCCTCCATACTCGCCATTCAACCCGACAACGGCAGACTGCAATGGCATTATCAGACAACGCCCGGAGAAATGTGGGATTTTACAGCGACGATGAACATCATTTTGGCTGATCTGAAAATAAATGGAGAAACACGTAAGGTGTTGATGCAGGCTCCAAAAAATGGATTCTTTTATATGCTGGATAGAACCAATGGATCGCTGATTTCTGCCCGGCCATTTGTACCTGTAAATTGGGCTGACTCGGTTGATCAAAAAACAGGAAGGCCTAACATCAACTACAAAAATGCCTGGTATAAAGATTCAGCGAAGTATATTTTTCCCGGACCGGCTGGTGGACATTCCTGGCCCCCCATGAGTTTTCATCCGGGTAATGGACTGGTGTATATACCCACCATAGATATGCCTTTTGTCTATGAAAACGAACAGGGATATCGGTTTCGTCCGGGGAGGGACAACATGTTTGCCAGACAAATTTCAACGCCCCTTCCTCCAGACTATGCACACTTTGCAAAAGGATGGCAGGAGCCACAGTATGAAGTATTAAAAGCTTGGGACCCCGTTCAGCAGAAGGAAATTTGGCGACTACCCTTTCCCGGCACACAAAACGGCGGGGTACTGTCAACAGATGGTAATCTTATTTTCCAGGGTTCATCAACTGGATATTTACTGGTGATTGATGCGAAGCGTGGTAAACTACTCAAGAAAATTTATACCGGTACTGGTATTTTAGCTGCGCCCATTTCTTATGAAATAGACGGAGAACAGTATGTGGCTGTGATGGCGGGCTATGGAGGTGCCGTATTGTTTTTTCCGGGAGAGCAGGATGCGGTGTCAAAATATAGAAATGAAGGCAGAATACTTGCTTTTAAACTGGGAGGTAAGGAGGTTCCGATGCCGCCACCGCAATTCAGAAACGACTCAGTAGGTGCACCGCCACCGATAGCATTCAATGCACAGAAAATAGAGAGAGGCAAACAGTTATACCCAAGTTTGTGTGGTATATGCCACACGAGCTTCGGTAGCAAACATTTCAGTGAGTTACCTGATCTCAGCAATATGTCTTCAACGACACATGAATGGTTCAATGATATTTTATTAAAGGGTAAGTTGAGTTATTATGGTATGGCTAACTTCGCTGATATACTTTCAAAAGAAGATGCAGAGTCATTACATCAGTTTCTAACATCGGTTCAGAAAAAGAGGTATGAGGAGCAAATAAAAAAGAAAAAGTAAATAAAAAAAATGATTAAAAATAGCTCTAATGTAATTCTCGCGATTATGCATCGCTGCAGTACTTTCAAAAGCTAATCAATGTTACCGGGGAGACACAAAATCATACTACTTGTCTCAAAAGACTCATTACCATAACTAAAATTATTTAGATTCTTCATAATACAGAAAATGAATAAAAGTGAAATTATCTTAAAGATTGAGAAGCCCTGTTCTGAGGAATGGCACTCGATGTCAACTATAAATGAGGGTAAGTTTTGTTCAAATTGTTCGCAATCTGTAACTGATTTTACCCATCTTACAGATACTGAATTACTAGAGCAGATCTATAAAAGTAGTGGTAGAATTTGTGGCCGCCTGAGACAAGATCAATTATCACGCACCATCGGAACAATCCAATCCAAAAAGCAATTACCTTGGTATAAGCTGCTTACCGGTCTTTTTCTATTGCATGGTTTCAACCCTTTGTCTGCAGCAAACAGGTACGACCTGACTGAAAAGGGGATTAATATGCATACATGGTTTAATGGAGAGAAAAGAAAAAAAGAAGAGGAGAAAACGAAAAAATCAAATGACTCAAAAAGCAATATCATTCAGGGAAAGATTTTGGATGCTGTCACCAAAGCACCTATAGGGTTTGTAAGCATCATTTTGCGCGATACAAAAACAGGAACAACCGGAGATGCAGAAGGAAATTTTCGATTCGTAGTTCCTGACAGTTTACTGAAAGACAAATTCTACATTGATTTTTACAGCTTAGGTTATA
>JBEIUM010000071.1:0-11601 GCA_040374385.1 Sediminibacterium sp.
AATGCTCGAAATTCTTGTTTCCAGGGTATTCACTGCCTGGCGATGTTGACTCTTATCATAAAAAATATAGCCCCAGGTAGCTACCAGCGCAGCTATTAAAACTCCGTAAATAACTTTCCGATTGTCTTTTTGATCGGGTAGTTGTTGATTACTACTTTCAAACGATTCCATAAGTGATTTTTAAATGTGTAAAAATATTTATATAAGCAACGATTGATGGACGGTTTCAAAATAAAAGAATCCCTGCAATCCTCGGCGATATGTTTTTGCACCGGTGTTGCAAGAATGTTTCTCCGAAATATTAGCTAAAACCGTGCCATATCGGGCTTTCCCAGCGAATTTAATTTGAAAAACTTAAAATGCTAACAAGCGTAAGTATTTCTAAATGATCAATGGGGCACATTCTATCAGCATGATTGGTGGGTAGAAAATAAGTTCAGCATTTGCGACCGCCGACTTGCCAAAAAATATCCTGACGAGTAACACTACCCCCAGCTTGATTATTTCAGCGCATGATAAGATGGAATCATTTTTAAGTGGCTGATTTCAAATGGATTCCACCTGGGGTATCCATCTTGTTTCCCCACGTAAACGTCCAATGTTCACAACTTTACCTCAACGTTTTTCTTTATTCGTCAGGTCTGGTACATCTTTGTACGTATGTCAGTCGAAAAGATTTTACAGCAATGGAAAAACAAACAGTTTCGTCCCGTCTACTGGCTGGAAGGAGAGGAGCCCTATTTCATTGATGTTCTGCTGGACTATGCCGAAAATAAGTTGCTCACACCCGCTGAGGCTGAATTCAATCTGACCATTTTTTATGGTAAGGATGCCGATGTTTCAGACATCATCAATGCATGTCGTCGCTATCCTATGCTTGCAGAGCGACAAGTGGTGATATTGCGGGAGGCCCAGATGATGCGAGATCCTGAAGCACTCTTACCCTATATTGAAAAGCCCCAGCCTTCCACTGTTTTGGTCGTTGCCTATAAGGATAAAAAACTGGATGGAAGAAAGCAAATGTCCAAGGTGATTGCTAAAACCGCCGAACTACTGTCAACAAAAAAACTCTACGATAACCAACTACCCGCCTGGGTGGAACAGATGGTGGAAGCACAGGGTTTGAGCATAGAACCTCGTGCTCAGGAAATGCTGGTCAATCACATCGGGAATGACCTCAGCAGGTTATACAATGAAACGGTCAAGTTAGCAGTTAATCTGGGCGGACGGAAGAAGATTACGGCCGATGACATTGAAGAGTTTATTGGTGTCAGCAAAGAATTTAATGTGTTTGAATTACAGTCCGCCTTTGGAAAGAAAAATCTTTCCAAGACCATGCAGATCATCCAGTATTTTGATGCCAATCCCAAAGCGGGTCCCATTCAAATGATATTACCCGCATTGTTCAATTTTTTTAGTAAAGTATACATGTTATATGCCATGCGGGGATCCGATCCACAAACTGTCGCCAACCGCCTGGGCGTAAAACCTTATTTCCTGAAAGAGTATCAGGAATCTTCGCAGCGGTATACCTATGATCAAATTGAGCGCGCACTTCTTTTACTCCACCAATACAATCTCCGCATGGTGGGCATAGGTGATGCCGGCAGTTCCGATGCTGATTTGATGAAAGAACTGGCTGTAAAAATTATGGTGTGATTGAAATATTATGCACCTGCAGCCATTGGCGGGCATAAGTTTCATCGCGCTCTAATTGCTCCCGTAACACATCGGGAGAAACGAATTTTTGCTCCTCCCGAATGAAATCAAGAAGCTGCACCCGAATCGTTTGTCCGTATATACTTTGCGACCAATTAAATAGGTGTACCTCAATAACCCTGCTTTTTCCGTCAATTGTTGGCCTGATACCGATATTCATCATGCCACTGCGCTCTGTTCTTACCGCCCGATCAGCAGGGTTATCAATCATTGTGTGAACCACATACACGCCATTTCCGGGAATAAGTTTGTCATCGTCGGTTATCTGCAGATTGGCGGTGGGATAGCCCAGTGTGCGCCCCCGCTGATTTCCTTCTATCACCTTCCCTTCAAAAAAATAAGGATAACCCAGTAACTCATTGGCCTCGAGAACCCTATGCTGTAATAAAGCCTGTCGAATGCGGGTAGAACTAATGGCCGATTCCTGCAGCATCTGCTCGCTGATTTCCTGCACCTGAAAACCGAGTTGCTTACCCATGGTCTCCAGTAAATGATAATCACCCGATCTATTCTTTCCAAAACGGTGATCATAGCCGATGATGACAGTATGTGGATGGAATTGCTTCAACAGGAACTGTTCTACAAAATCTTCTGCACTACTTTGGGTAAACGAATGATTAAAAGGAATCACCACAAGGTGGTCGATACCAGCGGCTGCCAGCAGTTCCCTTTTCTCTCGAACCGTATTTAAAATTTTAACTTCCCCCGGTATGGATGCAATCACTTTCCTGGGATGTGGGTAAAAAGTGATGATGACGGTTTCTCCGCCAATTTGGTTGGCAACCTCCTTCATTTGGGCCAGAATCTTCCTGTGACCCGTATGAACGCCGTCAAAACTGCCAATGGTAACAACTGCACGATGAAAAGAAGGCAGGGGTGCAACGCCTATTTCATGTATTTTCATGATGGCCAAAATTAAGCAGCTTTGGTGAAACTACCCTTTTTGGTCAGCAGCTCAATAATGGCCACCGATTCTTTGGATGTTGATAACATCCGGCAGATGTCAGGGATTGATTACCTTTGTACCCTCTTCAGTAAGCCCGTCTATGTCGATCTATGCCCGCAGAGGAGTTTCTGCACAAAAAGAAGAAGTACATCAGGCCATCCGTCATCTTGACCAAGGGTTATACCCCCATGCCTTTTGCAAAATGTATCCTGATATGGCAGGGGGCGATCCCGAATATGTCAACATCATGCATGCTGACGGCGCCGGAACCAAAAGTATCCTGGCCTATCTCTACTGGAAAGAAACGGGTGACTTATCTGTTTGGAAAGGCATTGCCCGCGACGCAGTCGCTATGAATCTCGATGATTTACTGTGTGTAGGCGTAACCGATAACCTTCTCTTTTCCTCCACCATTGACCGGAATAAATTATTGATTGGCGGCGACGTATTGGAAGCTGTCATTGAAGGCACGCGGGAATACTTTAACCTCTTGTCTGATTATGGCATAAAAATTCATTACCTGGGGGGCGAAACCGCCGATGTGGGCGATGTGGTTAGAACCATTGCGGTGAACGGAACAATGATGGCCCGCTGGCCTAAAAAACAGCTTATCACCAATCAGGCAATTAGTCCGGGACAAGTAATTGTCGGATTGGCCAGTTATGGCACTTGTCACTACGAACCCGAATATAACAGTGGATTAGGCAGTAACGGCCTTACCAGTGCCCGTCACGATATTTTAAGTAAGCATTATGCAAGCGCTTTTCCCGAAAGTTTTGAGCCGGGATTATCCGAAGAAGTGGTTTATGTGGGTAAGCATCGCCTTACAGATGCCTTCCCAATGGGAGATTTGAATAGAAGTATCGGACAAATGCTATTGTCACCCACCCGCACCTATGCCCCCGTGATCAGACAATTATTGGAACAATACCCGAATGAGGTGAAGGGAATGATTCACTGCAGTGGTGGCGGACAAACCAAATGCATGAAATACCTGCCAGGACCAATGCATGTTATCAAAGACAACCTTTTTACACCACCCCCTATATTTCAACTTATTCAGCAAAATTCAGGTGCCGATGACCGGGAAATGTTCCAGGTATTCAACATGGGGCATCGAATGGAGATCTTTGTTGAGGAGACAGCTGCAGCTAAGGTCATTGCGTTGTCGCAACAATTTGGTGTGGAAGCAAAAGTGGTAGGAAAAGTAGTTCCCGCCGAAAACAAATTATTGACATTGCAAATGGGCGAAAAAACCATTCGTTTCGAATATTAACATCCCTTTCAAAACCGCCGGACTAACTTTACGTACACAACTGAATACTACCATGACTGAGCCCATCGTATCTATACAAAATGCCAATATTTATCAGGGGGAAGCGCTGATCTTGCGCGATGTAAATTTCAACATCGGTCGCGGGGAATTCGTTTACTTGGTTGGAAAAACAGGGACAGGCAAAAGCAGTTTGCTAAAAACACTGTATGGTGAACTGCCCTTGCGGGAAGGAAAGGGATCAGTGGTCGGTTTTGACCTGACCGATATGGACTGGAAAAAAGTTCCTTATCTGAGGAGAAACCTGGGAGTAGTGTTTCAAGATTTTCAATTGCTCACCGATAGAAATGTGCACGATAACCTGCGGTTTGTTTTAAAAGCTACCGGTTGGAAAGATGAGCACCTGATAGAAGAGAAGATCAACGATGTACTGGAAAAAGTGGGTCTAAAAAATAAAGGATACAAAATGCCTTTTGAAATGAGTGGTGGAGAACAACAGCGGGTAGACATTGCCCGGGCCTTGCTCAATTCCCCCAAATTAATATTGGCAGATGAACCCACCGGCAACCTCGACCCCGAAACAAGCGATGAGATCATGCAATTACTGATTCAGATCTCCAAAGATTACGGTACATCTGTATTGATGGCTACACACGACTTTATTGTGATCAATCGTTATCCCTCCCGCATGCTGAAAACCGAGAATAATCGCGTGTCAGATAGCAAAACGACGGTTGCTGCAGGATAACTACTCATGGCTGCTATTTCCAAACAGTAGCTGGATCAGCTTATTCGTTTGAGCTGATGCGTCGAAGGCAGCTGACAGTATTCTCTTTCTATCGTTAAAATCTTCCTCCCCAAAAGGCTGTTGATATAACTGATGCACCAGATTAGCAAGCGCTTCATCTGATTCTGCAGTATGCACCAAAGCTGCAATCGGGTGGCCTTTTACTGCGGCCATATTTGAAACGCAATGTCTGCCTTGGTAGAGCGCATGTAAAAGTTTCAGCTGAATACCGGTTCCATGCTGCGCAGGTAAAACATGTATATGCGCTCTGGCGATCATATCTTCCAGTTCACTGTCAGATGGGTTGGCTACGAGACAGGTGTGTTGTTCCCGGTGTGCCAGTTCCATCAAGCGGGGTGAGGGGTTTCTACCCGTAATAACCAACGGTATTTTTAATTGATTGAAAATACCGGTCAGCAAACGAGTTGCAGTTTTTTCATTCACCGGCACCTGGAGGTCTCCATGGAATAAGCAATACGATCCCATACCACCTTTATTCTTCATTTCCCAGTTGGGAAGAAATACAGGTAAGTAGGAAATATTTTTACAATTGAATTCCTCGCGATAATGTTGTACATCAAGTGGCGACACAGCAAGAAAATTCGCCCGCCGCGCTATCTTCTTCTCGTATTTTTTTAGTTGCCTGCTCTCCAGAAAATAGTACAGACTTTTCATCCACGAACTAGAGGTGCGGGCAAGTTGTCTATAGTACAGGTACTCAGTGTTGTGCAGCCGAACCAGGCAGGTGCGATGGGCGAATCGAACATCGTTCAACAGATAAGTGCTGTGAATGCCATGCATCAGGATGGGCGCATCGTCTGATAACAAATTTTGCAGCAACGCTTCATTTTTTCTGCTGGAAACTATATAGGGAAGTCGAGCAGTAATTCCCTTGTGCCCTTCATTCCGTTCATAGTAAATCACTTGGTCACAATAAGCCTCCAGCGCCGGCTGTTGGCCTCTTCCATAATCAAAGCAATGGAGTGTTATAGCAACCCCCGCTGAATGGAGGGCTGGCAGCATATGAAAAAGATCGAAAACACCACCATAATTGACCGGATAAGGTACCGTAAAACAGATGATGTGCAGCTTTTTTTTCAACTAAAGAAGTTTTGCGTAAAACGCCAATAAGCGATCCCTTTCATTTTCCCAATTGAGTTCTTTGCGGGCATCCAGGCAGGCATTTTTACATTTCTCATATAAAACATCATCGGAGAGTAATTTGTTCAGCGCATCGGCAATGGATCTCGGGTCAGAGGAATCAACCAATAATCCGACAGGATATCGATCCATTATGGCTTGGTAAGCGGGGAAATCGCTGCATATCTGTGGTATGCCTGCCATGATGTAATCAAAGAAACGATTGGCCAGTGACCAGTATTGATTCAATCCCTTCTTTTCAAAGAGCGTTATGCCGATCGTGGCCGCAGGGGTTATATGAACGAGTTGCTCCGGTAATACGGGCGGTATACACACAACTTTTTCTTCCAGTTTTTCAGCTTGAATGAGTTGCTGTACTTGTAGGAGAAAGTTACCAGTACCGTATATTTTTAGCGGAACAGGCACCTCTTTCATCGCAGGAATCAATTGTTCAAAACATCTGCCTTCATTCACTGCACCCTGATAAATAATCCATTTGACCGCTTGATTCTTGCCGGCTGCAGGAAGCGCCACCAGCAAGGGTACGTTTCTGATTACCTCATATCGAACACCATACCTTCGATTGAATTCATGTGCCAACTGTTCATTCACCGTATACCCCATCGGGAAACGTGGAACCAGCCAACGTTCCGCTAGCAACCATATACGATGCACCAGCGGACGCGATACCACTTCTTTTTGCTCCGTGAATAACTCATGCGCATCGGTTACCCTCGGTAGTTTTCTAAAGACCGATGCCAGATAAACTGCCGGCATGGTATCGAGATCGTTGGCACAGAGAATCGATTTTGGTACGCGCAGCAAGTAAATTAAAAGCCTGATTTGGACCTCCAGATAAAAGAATACACCCCGCTGAAAAAAACAAGGCAACCAGTGTCTTTGATAAGGCGGTTGCCTATCCTGTATACCCAAAGATGGCTTCCTGCCAACCAGTGTTACCTCATAACCGGCCGCCTGCAGCGTACCGCCAATCTTCTGCAAGCGGCGGTCATAAAACAGGTCATTGGTTACACAGAGTACAACAGATGTCATGGCGAATGGAATGGTCCTAAAAATACGGGGGATTCGGGTACAAATAAGTCTTAATTGTACGAGAAATAAATAACAGTTATGGCTCGTAAATTATTGATAATCATATTTATAGATAATTTTTCTTTAATTGATTTTTTTCTCTTCATTATTTTCTCCACCCTTTATGCACAGGCTATTTATTTTCTGAAAATCTTATAGCTGTTTTCTTGTATGTTCGCAGGTACAAAAAACAGGTAGTGTGAGATTAAAATCATTAGAAATCAAGGGGTTCAAAAGTTTTGCTGATAAAACCGTAGTCAGTTTTGATGAGGGTATCACCGGCATCATCGGACCGAACGGTTGTGGTAAGAGCAACATCATTGACAGTATTCGCTGGGTAATCGGTGAGCAGAAGATATCTGCCCTGCGTAGTGAGAACCTGGAAGCACTGGTTTTTAACGGAAGTAAAACCCGCAGTGCCTCCGGTTTGGCAGAAGTGAGTTTAACTTTTGAGAACACCAAGAATTTACTTCCAACGGAGTTTAATACGGTAACCGTAACACGTAGGTTTTATAAAAATGGGGAAAGTGAATACAGATTGAATGATGTCACCTGCCGCTTGAAAGACATACACAATCTCTTTCTCGATACAGGGGTCAGTACAGACAGCTATGCCATCATTGAATTAGGGATGGTGGATGATATCATCAAAGACAAAGACAATAGCCGTCGACGCATGTTGGAACAGGCAGCCGGCATCACCATTTATAAGACACGTAAAAAAGAGGCGCGCAATAAATTGGATGCTACCGAGCAAGACCTGGCGCGTATTGAAGACCTACTCTTCGAGATCAATAACCAGCTGAAATCGCTGGAGAGCCAGGCTCGTAAGGCAGAACGTTACTATGAACTAAAAAAAGAATACCGTGAAGTAGCCATCGAGCTGGCCAAGGCATCGCTGGAAGGGTTTCATACCAACTATTCTTCTTTGACGGAACAGCAGGAAGCTGCGATAGACAGTAAAGTTCAACTGGAAGCCGCCATCGCCTCAGAAGAGGCCGCACAGGAGCAGGAAAAATTAGTCTTCATTCAGCAGGAAAAAGAACTGCAGGCCATGCAACAGGCTTTCAACCAGTTGTTACAGGAATTACGCACCGGCGAAAATGATAAGAATCTGGCAACGCAGAAACTGCATTACCTGAAAGAAAAAGAAAAAGGACTGCAAGACTTCCTCGAAAAAGCAACGGGACAGCTTGCAACCATCGGCGACTCTATTGAATATACCCAACTTCAACTCAGCGAAGAAGATGTTAAGTTGGCCGAGATGCAGCAATTGGTAATACAGGGTCAGGCTGGTATGGAAGAAAAGCGCCGCATATTTGATGAAAAACGTTCCGGTCTGGATGAATTGCGTGGCAGATACCAACAGTTACAGTTAAAACAATTTGATGCAGAAAAAAAGGTAGCGGTTGCTGACACGTCCATCCTCAATATCCAGCGCACATTACAGCAGTTGACCGATGAGCGCACGCAGCGTGAAAATCAACTCCAACAACTTCAACAGGAGTCTGCCGATAAAGATGCCCTTTTAACAACGCATCGCCAGACTTTACAGGAATTACAAGAGCAGCATGAAAGAACCAAAGTACTGATATTTGATACGCAGGCAGCCCTGGAAGTGCTAAGAAATGAATTGAACGAGGAGAACCGTAAGCTCGATGCCAAAAGAAATGAATACAACCTGTTGAAGAGCCTGATTGACTCTATGGAAGGGTATCCGGACAGCATCAAGTTCCTTCACAACAATCCTTCCTGGAACCATGGTGCACCAGTATTGTCTGACATCTTGTATGTAAAAGAGGAATACCGTACCGCTGTGGAAAACCTGCTCGAGCCATACCTGAATTACTATGTTACGGCAAACCTGCAGGAGGGACTACAGGCTGTTCAGTTACTCGATAATAATCGTAAGGGAAAAGCAAATTTCTTCCTGCTGGATGCTTTCAGCAGCTATACGCGCTCTGTGTCACAGCCGGCACAAACCATTCGTGCCCTCGATGTGGTAGAAGTTGATGGCAAGTATGCCCGTCTGGCTGAATACCTGTTGGGACATGTGTTCATTGCCGAAAACGAAACTGCCCTTGAACAATCGGGAACCGGAGATGCTGTCATTCTCGAAAAGACAGGTAAATATGTGAAAGGTCGATTCACTCTTTCTGGCGGTAGCATCGGTTTGTTTGAAGGTAAAAAAATCGGACGAGCGAAGAACCTGGAAAAACTGGCTGAAGAAATTTCAGATCAGGAAGCGGTGGTAAACCTGCTCAAATCCGATATCCAGGCCAAGCACCAGGAAGTGATTGCTTTTAATGATCAATTGAAGGAAAAAGCCATCCGCGAAACCGAGCAGTTGATCAACCGCATAACGAATGAGTTGTTTGCAGCCCGAAACAAAATGGAAAACCTGCAGATGACCGCTCAGAATAGCTTACAAAGGTTTACCGAACTGGAGAAAAGAGGGGAGGAGGAACATGCCGCTATTGCAGCGACGCGTTCTTTACTGGCTCAACTGAGCGACGAAATGTCGCAGACGGGCGATTCGCTGAAAAATGTGGAGTCCGATTACCAGCAATCAGAGCAGGAATACAATCAACATGTTTTTCAATTAAACGAGACCAACCTCCTGTTGACCAAGCAACAAAGTAAAATAGCCGGTTTGCAACAGGAGTTGTCCTTCAAGAAAAATCAGTTGACCGATCTTGAAAATCAGATTACTCAAAATCGTGCTCAACTGGAAGAGTCGGTGGCTGCCATCACCGAAAGTACCGCTCAACTGGAAACAGCATTGGCTACCCTTCAAGAGATGATTCTTAGCAAAGAGGCAGAAGAGAAAAAATTGAATGAAGCCGATCAGGCCTTCTATGTTTTGCGCAACACCATGCAGGATAAAGAATCAGCTTTGCGGGCACGCGTTAAAAACAAAGAGCAGGTTGATCAGCAGATACAGGCCCTCAAAGACCAGGTGAATGAATTAAAATTACAACTGGCCGGCATGAAAGAGCGTTTGCAGGTGGAATTCAGGATCAACCTCGATGATATCATTGAGGAAGGAAGAACAACCGAAACGCCACAGGAAGAACTACAGGCCAGTGCTGACAGGATGCGCAAGCGGATGGAAAATATGGGCGATGTGAATCCTACAGCCATCGAAGCTTTCACTGAAATGAAGAAGCGATATGAGTTCATTCTCGAACAAAAGAATGACCTCGTTTCAGCCAAGGAAAGTCTGTTGAAGACAATTGAGGAGGTGGAAGCTACCGCCAACCAGCAATTCCTCGACACCTTCCATAAAGTAAGAGAGAATTTTCAGCGGGTATTCAAGACCCTCTTCACTGAAGAAGATACGGCAGATATGATGCTCGTGGATCCTGATAACCTGGCGGAGACCGGTATTGAGATCATTGCCAAACCAAAGGGTAAAAAACCATCTTCTATCACGCAGTTGAGTGGGGGAGAGAAGACACTAACAGCTACAGCACTCCTGTTCTCTATTTATCTGATCAAGCCGGCCCCTTTCTGTATCATGGACGAGGTCGATGCACCACTGGACGATGCCAACGTAGGCAAGTTCACACAGATGATCAAGAAATTCAGTGACAACTCACAGTTCATCATTGTAACCCACAACAAACAAACCATGAGCACCGTGGATGTTATTTATGGTGTTACCATGCAGGAGCCCGGAGTAAGTAAATTGGTGCCTGTTGACTTCAGAAGCCTGGCGAATTAATATGATTGGAAAGCTTGCTCTTACTGATGTAATTTTGTCCCTCTGACAAGAATACTGATTATATTATTTTTAGTTTGTTACGGCTGTTATCTCATAACCACCCGGCAACCCGATTTTTTTGATGGCGAGCGGGTTCCTGCCAAAATCGTATTCGAGAAAGTTGAAAATGGCAGAGAGCAACCCTTTGCTTATTACCATACCGGATACGAAGAACACCGAGTAAATGCACTCTACCTATTACGCAACTATCAACCGGGCGAAAAAGTAGAGGTAATATATGAGGCTGCAGCACCAAAGCAGGGGACAGTTTATCATTGGTGGGGCTATTGGCTTCGTTGGCAGGAATTGTTACCCGGACTTATTATTTTCCTGGTACTCTTTCAGGTTGCTCGGGCCTTGACCAATAATCCGACACCGGAAGCTTTATTAGAGCAGATGGAATACAAGGAAGAATCAAAGCGAAAGTATATAGAATAATCGCAGAGGTGAATCCGGTTCTTATTTGAGGTGTCTTTTGATTTCGCGGGTAACTTCCCGGGTTTTGATGGTATCTCGCTTGTCGTGTAATTTCTTTCCCCTGGCCAGTCCGATCTCTACCTTAACCAGATTTTTTTCATTAAAGAATACCCGCAACGGAACAATGGTGAGTCCTTTTTCCTTCATCCTCGATTCCCATTTCTTCAATTCCTTTTTACTCAGCAGCAGTTTCCGGTCGTGAACGGCTATGTGATTATTTACGGTACCTTTTGAATATTCGCCTATATAAAGACCACGCAACCAAAGTTCACCCTGATCATAGAATCCAAATGAATCTTGAAAACTGAGCTTCCCCTCCCGAATGGATTTTACCTCTGAACCCAGTAATACAATGCCTGCCACATATTTATCATCTATGTGGTAGTTGAAATAGGCCTGCC
>JBEIUM010000061.1:0-13256 GCA_040374385.1 Sediminibacterium sp.
AAGAGTCATGAAGTTGATTAAAGAAAAGATAAAGGGGGATTATTAGAAGCAAGGGGGTTAAATCATAAATCCAATTGTTAGTCGTTAAAAAATCAAAGTCGGAAACGATTGTAGCTAAAATTGTGGTACACCAGTAGATTAAATAATACCCAACCACAAATTTTTTTCCAGAAAAAGAAATCTGCCTTCCAAAAAAGGCAAAGACAATTAGAGGTATGCTTAATCCTATGCAATCAAAATAGTACAAATAGTTGTGAATAGATCTAAAAAGACTAATCATTCTTTTTTTAGTATAAAATTATAATAAAAAGGGGGGCAGAATACCCCCCGCTTTCATTAATGCAAACTTTTCTAGAAAGGAGGCTTACATCCTGGAGGTTTAGGACAACCTAACTCTCTGCCATCGTCGCCGGAACCACCTCCGGGTAATGAGTAGGCCATAATGTTCCTCTGCATCGCAGTTTGCTCTGTTGACGCATCTGAACTCACAGGCGCTTGAACTTCATCCAAATCAGGAGAAACGGATACGTAGA
This sequence comes from Sediminibacterium sp., assembly GCA_040374385.1. Taxonomy (GTDB): domain Bacteria; phylum Bacteroidota; class Bacteroidia; order Chitinophagales; family Chitinophagaceae; genus Sediminibacterium. The sequence goes on from JBEIUM010000061.1 coordinate 534, forward strand.
TTTTTTGTTCGTCGCTTATTCCAAAAGAAATTTTTACATTTCCTCCGTCATCGACCCTTGCTAAGACTTTTTCGATTTTTTCCTTTGAAATGGAAAAAACCATTTCTTGGACAAACTTGATTTTGTTTTCTGTTGACATAAAAAAAGATTAAAATTAGAAATATATATAAACAATAATATAAAAATTCACCAGCATAAAAAACAGGGTTTTTCCTGATTAGAAGACTACCATTAAATTAGATTGCTTTAAGTCTGCAAAAAAAATTATATGTGAAAAACGAAATCTTGATAAAACAATTATCGAACAAATCCGCGGCTTTTCATGTCGCTCAAACACGCCCGCACATGCGCAGCCGCCTTGCGCCGGGCTGACACCTCATAAGGATTGCTGTCATACCCCACCTGCCGGATGTGGTGATCATACTCTTTCTGTTGGACATGGGTGCGAATCTCCAAAAAATGTACATACTCATGCAAAATTGTATCAGTGAGATGAGCAATTCCGGGATGGTTATTCACGTAAATACGAATCGCCTTTCCCGCAGAATAATATACGCCATGTCGCTTCCGGTGCGGATAATAAGAAATCTTCAATTCAGGTACTCGTACCCCCTTGGCTGGTTCTCCTAAGTGCTGACGGCACCAACTCAACACCTCCCTCACATAAGCTGCCTTACTCACCATCAATTGGGGCGCTCCATCCTTCTTGTCACGCTGCTTTCCGGTCTTTTTTTGCTTCCAATCAGACCACTCCACCTTCCATAACCAAAGAATGCCCAACAATAAAAAATATAAGAAAAGCCAGCGCTCAAAAATTTCCATTCGGCTCCACACATTCGAACTCATTCGAAAAAAAGCGCTTTCAGTTAGGTCGGGGAATACATACAAAAGTGAAGCCAATGAAGGCATAGAGCGGCAAATTAATACTGTAACAATTGCTGAATACTCGCTTCGAGCCGGCTTTCCGCCAAATAATTTTTTTCCAACACCACATTGAAAGGTACCGGCGTATCCAATGACGCACAGCGTAACACCGGCGCATCGAGCCATTCAAAACAATGTGCTGCAATCCAGGCAGCTATCTCACCACCGATACCCCCAATCAGGTTGTCTTCATGCAAAATCAATACCTTACCTGTCTTAGCTACCGACAATCGAATGGCCTCATAATCCAATGGAAGTAAACTACGTAAGTCAACAACCTGCAGAGAAACCTCCGGATGACTTCGCTGATAGTCCATCGCCCAATGCACCCCGGCACCATACGTGATCACCGTGATGTCTTCCCCCTCCTTGACAAGCCTGGCTTTCCCGATCTCTACCTCATAATAGGCATCCGGCACGGGTTCGGATTGGCTTCTATAAAGCACCTTGTGCTCGAAATACATGACCGGATTGGGATCCTGAATAGCAGCATTGAGCAAGCCCTTGGCATCATACGCCCCGGAAGGATATACTACTTTTAAGCCGGCCACATGCGTGAACCAAGCCTCATTGCTCTGCGAATGAAATGGCCCGGCACCAACGCCCGCTCCCGTTGGCATTCGAATCACCACCGGGGCAGACTGACCCCAACGATAATGAATCTTGGCCAGGTTATTAACGATCTGATTAAATCCCACGGTGACAAAATCAGCAAACTGCATCTCCATCACACTGGGTATGCCTTCGAGCGCGAGTCCTAAAGTAACCCCCACAATCGCACTCTCACACAGCGGCGTATTGCGCACCCGTTGCTTACCGAAACGCGCCATCAATCCCTCCGTCACTTTAAACGCGCCACCATACTCCGCAATATCTTGTCCCATCAACACCAATCGGGGATCCCGTTCCATGCTTTGCACCAATGCCTCCTGAATCGCATCTATCATGCGCTTTTCCTTGGCATCCGCCGGAGGCGAATCCAACAGTACAGATGCTGATGGTCGAACAGCATATACATCCTGCACTTCTTCCGAGGTATCGGGAACCATTGGCTGTACCTGCTCTGCGAGCAGCAATTCGGCTTCGATATATGCCTTAAATTCATGGCGAATGGCAGCCACCTGCATTTCAGTGATGACGCCTTCCTGTATCAAAAATTGCTCATAGTTTTTTATCGGGTCCTTCCTCCCCCATTCTTCCATCAGCTCCTTGGGAACGTATTTGGTGCCGCTGGCTTCTTCATGTCCGCGCATGCGGAAAGTCATGCACTCAATGAGATAAGGCTTTTTCTCCCGCAGACAATACGCCCGAACACCACGAATGGTATCATGTACAGTCAGCACGTTGTTACCATCAATCACCACACTATCCATCCCATAACCCACCCCCTTATCAGCCAGTTGCTTGCAACGATATTGTTCACTCACCGGCGTACTCAAACCATATCCATTGTTTTCAATGATAAAGATGACAGGCAGGTTCCAAACTGCTGCTACATTCAATGCCTCATGAAAATCACCCTCACTGGTTCCGCCATCCCCCGTAAAAGCTACCGCTACCAAGGGCTCCTCCTTGAGTTGATGGGCCAATGCGGCACCATCCGCCAGGGCGAGCTGCGGACCTAAGTGAGAAATCATTCCACAAATGCGATGTTCGCTGCTGCCAAAATGAAAGCTGCGCTCCCTGCCCTTGCTGTAGCCTTCCTTATGGCCCTGCCATTGCTGAAACAGGCGATGCAGCGGCATATCCCGCGATGTAAATACACCCAGGTTGCGGTGTAAAGGCATGATCCAATCCTTCCTATTCAATGCTTGTGTAACCCCTACCGAAATAGCTTCTTGGCCAATGCCACTGAACCATTTGCTGATCTTGCCCTGCCGCAACAAAACGAGCATTTTTTCCTCGATCATCCGCGGCAACAGCAGCCGGCGATACAAGTCAATTAATTCATCATTGGAATACGGTTGTCGCTGAAACTGCATGGGCTTATTTGTTCTACAAATCTACAGGTTGTACGGGTCAAACCGGCAGGAAACATGCATAAAAAAAGCCACCCGGAGGAGGCTTGAATAATAGATGTATAACAACAGGTATTAGTCTCTGCGAGCCACTTTACTGAGTAATCGCAGGATCTCCATGTATAACCAAACAATGGTTACCATGAGACCAAATGCACCATACCACTCCATGTCAGCCGGCAAACCACGATCAGCTCCCTGCTCAATCATATCGAAATCGAGAATAAGATTCAAGGCAGCGATGGCTACAACAAATAAGCTAATGCCAATGCTCAACATGCTGCTGTCATTCATGAAACTTACGTTCACGCCAAACCAGCCAAGTATCATCGTGAGCAGATAGAAGAGGGCTATACCCATCGTTGCAGCGATGATGACAGAGCGGAAACGCTGTGTGGCGCGTATTATGCGGAAGTTATAGAGTAAGAATACGGAGATGGCTACACCGAAAGTGAGGCCCACCGCCTGCATGATCAGTCCGGGATATTTCTCGGCAAAAGCCTCATTCAGAATAACGGAGATACCTCCAATAAACAGACCTTCCAGTATCGCATACAGCGGAGCAATGTACTTGGCCCAACCGGGCTTAAATACAATGGCAATAGCAAGAATCAATCCGCCAAAAATTCCCACCATCATCAACGTCTGCATGGTAGCGGGTTTGCCTTCCTGAAACAAATGCCAGTTGAAAGCTGCAGCAGCAATTAACAAAGCCAGCATAAAGCCAAACTTCATAATGGTGCCGCGAACTGTCATCACACCCTGGCGGGCAGCATCCAGTGTCAGACCTTTGTTCAACATCTTTTCCGTCAATGTCGGATTACCAGATTCAAAAAGAGCCATAATGATTAGATTTTGTAGTACAAATATACTGATTTCGCCTTGTTTGGAGTAGCCTGCCGAGCGGCAGAAATTGTTAAATCCAGCTGCTTTCTCGCTTAGCATTTCCCCTTACGCCCATGAGTTTATCCAAAAAACGTACCATAACCGGGACGCTGACAGCCTGACGTATGGCGGATGGCAATTTTGCCCCGAAGGGACCCGCGGGAGCTTAAAAATAGGTGCCCCAGAGCAAGAAAAAAGGCGTGAGGTAAAAGACAGGAAATATTATCTTTATGCACTTTTATTTTTAATATATCAGCATGAAAGAGACGATTTTACAAGACGTGGTGATCAAGTTTGCAGGCGACAGTGGAGACGGTATGCAATTAACCGGTCAGCAGTTTACCAATAATACTGCCATGTTGGGTATCGACCTGGCCACTTTTCCCGACTTCCCTGCAGAGATCAGGGCCCCCATCGGTACGCTGCCGGGTGTGAGTGGATTCCAACTGCATTTTTCTTCCAATAAAGTATTTACCCCGGGCGATATCGCTGATGTGCTGGTTGCTATGAATGCTGCTGCATTGAAAGTAAACCTGAAAGCCATCAAACCCGGTGGTAAGATCATCGTCAACATAGATGGCTTCGACGCAAAAAACTTACGCCTTGCAAATTATCCCGAAGGCGTCAATCCGCTGGAAGACGGCAGTCTTGAGAGTTTTGAGGTGATTAAAATCGATGTTACCAAGCTGACGCGGGAAGCGCTGAAGGAATTCACCGAGTTAGGAAATAAAGAAAGAGATCGCGCCAAGAACATGTTTGTACTGGGCTTTATCTATTGGATGTACAACCGCAACCTCGATAGTACGATCAGCTTCCTGCGCGAAAAATTCGGGAAGAAAGAAGTGATCTTAAATAGCAACATCAAAGTGTTGCAGTCAGGCTACCACTATGGCGAAACCACCGAAGCATACGCTTCCCGCTATGTGGTGGAGAAAGCAAAAATGAAACCCGGTACTTATCGTAGCATCATGGGTAACCAAGCGCTCTCGATGGGACTGGTAGCTGCCAGTGAAAAGAGCGGATTACCTATCTTCCTGGGTGCCTACCCGATCACACCGGCCTCTGATATCTTACACGATATGAGCCGCTATAAAAATTTTGGTGTAAAAACATTTCAGGGAGAAGATGAGATTGCTGCCATTACTGCTGCCATAGGTGCCAGTTACGGAGGCAGCCTGGGTATCACCACTACTTCCGGTCCCGGTATGGCCCTAAAAACCGAAGCAATGGGTCTGGCCGTGATGTTGGAAATACCACTGGTGGTGATCAACATTCAACGAGGCGGTCCTTCTACCGGATTGCCCACGAAAACAGAACAAAGTGACCTGCTGCAGGCTTACTATGGCAGAAATGGAGAATGTCCGATGCCCGTGATCGCCTGTTCAACACCTAGTGATTGTTTTAACATGGCTTATGAGGCCGTACGCATATCGGTTCAGCATATGACACCTGTCATCTTACTGAGCGATGGTTATATCGCCAATGGTGCGGAACCCTGGCGCTTCCCACAATCTGCCGACCTGCCAGAGATAAAAGTTAATTTCAAAAAAGAACTGGATGCCGATGAGCCAAAATTCCAACCCTACCGCAGGGATGAGAAACTGGCACGTGCCTGGGCCATTCCGGGTACACCGGGACTGGAACATCGCATCGGTGGCATCGAGAAACAAGATATTACCGGTAATATCAGCTATGATCCGGAGAACCACCAGCACATGGTGAATGTTCGCCAGGGTAAGGTAGATAAGATCGCTCATTACATTCCCAAACAGGAATTGGAATGTGGTCCGGAAAAAGGTAAGGTATTGGTGCTGGGATGGGGTTCAACCTATGGAGCCATCAAGAGTGCTGTGTTGCAGTTATTGGAGGAGGGTTACCCGGTGAGCCATGCACACCTGCGCTATCTCCGCCCCTTCCCGTCGAACCTGGGTGAGATCCTGAAAAACTTTGACCATGTATTGATTCCTGAGATCAACAACGGACAGCTGATCAAGATCATACGCGATGAATACCTCATCGATGCTAAGGCATTTAACAAAGTAATGGGTGTTCCCATTACCAAGGGAGAACTGGTAGATATCATTCGTAAAATGCTCTAGGGATACTGGTCAGAAAATAATGCGGCATACCATCGAAAGATGGAAGGTATGCCTGACATTCGATACTCAGCATAGAAATACGTACTATGTCTATCGCCGCTGTAAAAAAATTGTTCCTCCTCCCCTTGTTCGTATTAGGGTTATCAACTGTTTCAGCGCAAAAAATATTTGCTGTGAATTATGCATCACAGGCAGAATTAAAAGTTTGGGTAGCCCCCTATGAGCACCAGGCAGATTTAAAAGTTTTTAAGGTGCCCTATCAGCACCAGGCAACTGATAATGAGGGGAAATGGTTTTTTACTGCCTATGCCCACCAGGCACAGAAAAAAATTTTTTACGTGAAGTACAGGCACCAGGCCGACTTGATTATTTTCTTTGTTCCCTATGCACATAGGGCCGGTTGGAAAGACAATGCGAAAAAACATCTGCTTTATTGAAGTCATGTTTTGCAGTTAGCCGCTTTGAATTTTTTACGCTGCCCTCTCTTATTTTTTTCTCCCTCATTTTCATCTGCCGCTATATTTCCGAAGCATATGGACATAGAAGCAGTCATTCGCCCTTTTCACATTAATTAACAAAATATTTCAATAAAAATCATATTACTTCATACTACTAAATCAATGCTTATGTCTTTTCGCCGACAGCTTTTTATCTATTTGATGCTTGTGTTGTTTTTTCCATTACAGGCAGTAAGTCAAAAAATGAACAACAACAAGACGGGTATCCCCAAAAAAAATGAACTGAGGGTGAACCTCTTTACAGGCCTGTTGGGACTACCCGAATTGAATTATGAGCGATTATTGAATGACAACAGCGGTCTGGGACTGGCTGTTAGCGTGGCCGTTGAAGACAAAGAATTGATGGCTACGCGCGCCTTGATATTGCCTTACTATCGTATGTATTTTGGTAAAGGCTATGCTTCCGGATTTTTTATTGAGGGTAATATGGGAGTATCGCTGGAAAAACAACCGAAATGGTACTGGCCCGCCTATCAATATAAGTCAGGTGCCTTTTTTGGCCTTGGCTCTGCCGTAGGCGTAAAACTGCAAAGCAGAAATAATTTAATTGGAGAAGTTTATCTCGGCGCCGGCAGACTTTTTGGCGACAGTTATGACGGCGCTTATTTGCGCATGGGTGTTTGCTTAGGTGGAAGATGGTAATGGGTTTTATTCAGAAACCATCCGCTTGAAAAAGTTAGCGGCAAAAGCTCAGCGCTCAAACTCAATGATGTGCTCGGAAGCATAGTAGTCATCTCCCGGCTTGATGCGCTTCACATAAAAACGAGCCCTCTTCCCCAACCGAACACAAGTATATTTTTCGCGAATACTTTCCGGCTCATTCAGTGGCTGCAGGGAAGGGTACCATAATATATATCCGGGTTTCTGAAACAGCAATTGCGGCTTCGTCCAATCCTGGCTATTGGCGCCTTCACCCAAGTCTTTATGTGGGTTAAAAGAAATATAGATCTTATCGCCACGCCAGGATTTGCCTTCTACATGTCCCATCAGCATTACCCAGCAATTCAGGTACGTATTCCAGCTAACAGAAGGGCCCCAGTGAAAACCACCTCCGGGAGATGAAGCAGGACCTCCCCCTTTGTCGGGATCTATCTGCAGCGCTCGCACAGGTTCTCCAATGCCATTGTGTGGTCGGGTAAATGCTTTACCATCCCAGCGGCGGGCTTTTCCCTCGGGGGCATCGAGGTCACTAAGACGAATGCGGGCAATGCTGATACATTGTCCGCTCCACTCTTTCCGGGTGTCGTAGGTGGCTGAATCATACACACCGGGATATCCGTACTCACCATAAAAAAGATAGAGGTAATCACCACTGGCAACGGCAGAGGGATCACCAACCCCGCCGGCAAAAGTGTTGGAACTATTTTGTGGCTTTAATATCATACGCGGATCCAGGTCTTCAATGAAAAGTCCCTTGTTCTCCCAACTCTTTCCTCCATTGGTTGACTTCATCACCCCGATGCGACAAACAGCAGCAGGACTCTCAGGGCCTGTTAGTCCCTGCGGCCATCGTTTGTTGTGATAGCCCTGACCGGTGAGGCTATCATAAGGCAAGGTCTCGGGATAATTTTCATTGTGGTAAATGCCATATAATGTTTGACCGGAAACATCTTTTTTATCTTGGTATACCGTTTCAAACCAAACGGCACCATGTAATCCGGGCTGACCAGTAGGAGCATTGAGGGGCATGGAGGGATTGGTGAACTTATCTTTTGGATAAGAGAAAACTGCTTCCGGATTGAGTCCATCGGCGTATTTCAGATCACGGGCATAACCCCACAGCGGATCTTCGCCATATTTTCCGGGGAAAATCCGAAAAGTATCCCCCACCCAGACTTCCGCCATGTTGCAATCCACAAACGAGTTAAAAGTTACTCTTGCTGCTGGCTGCAATTTGAATTTGGGAGAAAACTTTTCTTCTTGCTTACATGCATGCAAAAAGCCAGCGAGCAAGAGCAGGCATACAACTGTGTATCGCATCATAATGATAGTTTGGGAAAAGAATGGCTAAAAGAAGTCATCAATATTTTTTTAACTCTTTGATGATGGCTTTTACATCCCGATCGATCTTTTCATCAGAAATCTTCTTTCCGTAGATCTCAGAGGTGGTCCATCCTTGCCAGATGGCTTTATCATTCACCGGATTCATCATGCTGAGGGTAAGGGTTCCTTCCCGCACTTGACGGGTTGCCGAATTAAAGCCAACAAGATTCGAAGGATAAAAAATGGGTACCCAGCGGCGGGTAGCCGGATTATAATACCAGCGTGTCATTGGTTGTGAGTATACAGGCACGTTGACATTTTGCTGCGACTGGTCTACCACCACATCGAAAACCAGGAAAACATCAGGATTGGCATTATTTAATTTCCAACCATGAGCCTGGAGGTACTTATCAATCGTTCTTTTGATCTTGGTATCCCTGATGCTATTAACATTGTTTCGCTTGGTTTCATAGTTTTTATCGTCATCAGCATCTGCCCAGGCATAGGTTGAAACCGAAGTAAGATCAAAAGAGTCGTCGTGCTGATGATAAGCTCGTTGTGCACAACCCGTAAACAATAGGAAAGCCAGCAGGAGTCCGGTAAAAGAGGAAAGGAATTTCATAAAAATAATTTTGATGTGTACCTTCTGCAAAGTACAAAATTATCAGACGGGAAGCAAGTGGGTCAGCTGGTTTTTAAAGGCCATACCGCTGATTTTTCTGATATTTAAGTAATAAAAACAGCGATATGCTATTTCGAATACTGTTCCTATTGCTTTTCATTCCTGTCTTCAGTGCCGGCCAATGGAAACTCTATTACAATGCCCGCATATTTACTGCCAATCGACAGCAGCCGTCTGCAGAAGCCATTGCCATTTCGGGTAACAAGATCATGGCTGTCGGCACGGAAGCTGAAGTGAGAAAAAAACTATCGGGGCCCGGCACGCGCATTGATTGTAAGGGAGGTTTCATCATGCCAGGTATCATTGATGCACACATGCATGCTCTCTCAGGTGGTAACAATTTGTTATTCGCTAATGTGGAGGATGAAGACATTTCCCTCGATAGCCTCGTTGCATATGCTGAAAAATGTTACCACACAAAAGAAGGTATGTCGGGAGATGTATTGGTAATTTACGGAATCAACATCACCACCTGGTCACGACTCGATCAGATCGCAGCACGTTTTAATGGGGGTGCATTTACATCCATCCCCCTTGTGTTGAGCGGATCAGACGGACATACCGCCTGGGCCAATCGTGTCATGATGGAACGAGCTGGTTTGAATAAGACATTTCTTTCGAAACAATCTGTTGCTAACCAGCTCTATTATGGCAAAGATGCGGCAGGTAATCCTACCGGCTTTGTCAGTGAGGAGGGTCAAAAAATAATTGAAGCGGCAATTCCCGTAAAACCCGGATTGAAGGCCGCTGCCCGCAAGGCCATGGAGTATTGTCGAAGACTGGGCATCACTGGTTTTCTTGACCCCAATGCCGGCAGTACGCGCGCAAGCACCTCGGAATACCTTGCTGCCTATCGCTGGTTGAGTCAACATAATTTGCTCACTGCGCATGTAGCTGCCACCATAGTTGCAGAACCCAATGAACCTGCGCAGCCTCAACTAAATATGATCGCGGCTTTAAAGAAAAAATATGCTGCACGGAACCTATCGGTAATTGGCTGTAAGGTTTTTGCAGATGGGGTGTTGGAATACCCTACCCAAACGGCGGCATTGTCGATTCCGTATATCGGTACTGCATCAAAAGGAGTATTGATGTTCGAACCGGAAAAATTCTCGCGCCTGGCAACATTGGCCGATCGTCAAAACTGGTTGGTGCATGTACATGCCATTGGTGACCGGGCTGTTACAGCTACGCTGGATGGTTTTGAAAAAATGAGAGCGACCAATGGCGCTTCGGGTATCCCACATACCATTACTCACTTACAACTGGTATTGCCGGAAGACGCTCTACGCATGCGTTCATTGAAAATTATGGCGGCATATCAGCTGCTATGGGCTTTTGGTGATGCAACCACCATCGATATAGTTCAACCCTACATCGACCCCTCTTTGTATAAGTGGCAGTACCCGGCTAAAACATTACATACAGCTGGTGTTGTTATTGCCGGCGCCAGCGATTGGCCGGTTTCTACTGCCAATCCATTCCTCGCAATGTACCGGGCTGTAACGCGCAAGGGGCCAAAAGGGGTTTTAGATGTTTCGCAGGCTATGGGACTTGAGGAGATGCTTTATGCGTATACCCTGCATGCAGCGCAGGCGATGCGGGCAGACCGAATGATTGGCTCGCTGGAACCGGGGAAATCGGCAGATATGATTTTTCTGGACAGAAATCTGCTGGAAGTACCCATAGAGGAAGTGGCCAATGCATTAGTACTGCAGACTATGTTTGAAGGAAAAATTATTTTTCGTAAGGGCGGCGAAAAATTATAACAGGGGAATAAGAATAGAAACCTTGGTGCCTTCCCCTTCTTTTGTTTCCAGGCTGAGCTCACCGCCAGCCAATTGAACACGGTGTTGCATATTCATTAGGCCCAAACCGCTTCCCTTCTGCTTTTTTTCGGGAACAAATCCTTCCCCATTATCAATAACCTGAATTTTCAAAAAATGTGGTTGATAATGAAAAGAGATATCAATGCGGCTTGCCTTCGCATGCTTGAAAACATTTTGCAGGCTTTCCTGAATTACCCGAAATAAGATGATTTCCCGCTGGTGATCGAGTGACTGAATACTTCCTTCACAATGTGTATTTACTTCGCAGGCACCGGTTCTTTGTATGCGTTGCGCTTCCTGTTCAACTGAGCCGAACAAGCCCAGCAATTTGATCCGGTCGCTGCTCATGCCCCTGGCCATGTCACGTAGGTCACGCATGGCCCTTCCGATATTATCTTGGGCATCGATAATCAGCTTATTTTCCGCACCGCCCTTTTCGGCCACCTGGTTCAGCTGCATACGAACAAGACTCAGGAGTTGACCAACATTGTCATGTATTTCCTGACTGACATGGTTCAGTGTTTGTTCCTGCACTTTTTGTTGGTTGTTATATAGTTCTCCGAGCACGCGTGTATACTCTTCCAATCTGATTTTGGCTTGACGCAGGGTTGCCGTCATCGTATTAAAGTTGGTAGTCAGCAATCCGATTTCATCCTGATACTTAACAGGTAACTGTACATTCAAGTTGTCACTATTTACTTTTCTGATAGCACGGAGCACCTGCTTGAGTGGGTTGGTCAGGGTAGCTCTCAGAAGTGAAGGCAATAAAAAGATAATGAGACTGGTAGCAACCAGAAAAAGTACAAATATTTTTTTTAAGCCCTCTTGTTGTGCAAATCGCTTTTCTATTTCATCAGGAAGGGTTGGAGGGAAAAAGATTAAGGCGCAAATTGTCAGAAACAGCACTACAGATACAAAGCTGTAGCCAGTAATTTTCACTTGAAAGCTTACGAATACTTCTGAAAAATATAAATAGGTAATGATAAGGCAGATTTCACCTAACCAAACAAAAATGAAATATGTCCAGTACCCAACTACTGAGTAAAGACCAAAAATGACACAGATGATAGAAAGGGTAAAAAAGCTGGTACTCACTCCTGCTATAATCAGATGTGCACGATAAGCATTTGTGTTAGATCCCTGGAAAATAAACGCTTTTCTGATCGCAATCAAAAAAGTAGCAACATTGGAGACGATACCCCAAACAAATGAAACCACCTGAAAAACATAGATATCGCTGTTGTTATAAAATTCATTCCAGCCAATTAATGCCACTAAAAAAATAGAGAAGGGTACCATTAACTTCATTACCAACTTGCGCTCCATATCAAACTTAGCCTCGATGAATTGATAGTAAATCTGAAGATTGGCAAGCGTTTGAGCAACCAATACCGGGCCGTATAGAAAAACCGTTTCTATTTTATAAAACCACGAGCCTTCTGTACCCGGGTATAGACTAAAGCGAACCATCTGATCAAGATACCAGATAGAGGATGCGATATAATTTAGTATAAGCCATTTCCGAATAGGTATTCTGGCCCTGCTTTTAAACAGGAACCATGTCATGCCAAATTGTGTAACTGCTATAATAAAAGCAATGACAGAATGTGTATGTAATAATATCCACGAATTCATAAGCCAGTATTTTTATATTTCATCACCATTCATTCTATTTGAGTTATTCATTTTTCTTCCCGCCTTGCTTTAAATGAGTGTCAATTTCTACTTTGTGTGACATCAAAATTCCTTCCTTAATTCGCTTAAGTTCTTCCTTATTCCTTAGGT
>JBEIUM010000124.1:0-7343 GCA_040374385.1 Sediminibacterium sp.
AAATTGGGGGCCGGGTTGCTGCCCGAGGAAGAAAAAAAGGAATTGAGCAAGCGCATTGATGCTTATCTCAAAGAGATTGACCATTGTTTGGCGCTGTTAAATCAATAATCTATGGAAGAGTTGATTCCCATCAACATTGTTATCGCTGACCGGAATTACCGCATACGCGTGGAGAAAAAGGATGAAGAAAAAGTGCGCAAAACGGCTGCCCTGATTAACCAGAAGATAGCGGAATTCAAGGTTCAGTTTGCCGGTAAGGATATGCAAGACTTCGTGGCAATGGCCTTACTTTGGTTTGCCACTGAGCAGGGCGATGAAACCGATACGGTTTTAAATCAGGAGGCGGCCATACGCGATTTGGCCGATATGGAGCAGCTCATTCGCCAAACCCTGGGTACTTCCTCTTGAGCTGAAGCCTGTAGATAGGTCTTCCCCACCCATTTTAGCCGTTTATCAAGCTGAGGGACCGCTTTATGCAGCCGGTTCGGCAAATATTCATTATAATGAGTATCTTTGTAGACATTTCTGCCTTGAAATATAGAAAAAATGTATATGTATACGATTGTGAAAACCTTAAAAAATTGCCTATCTCATGGACCCTATGATATTATTGATCATCACAGGAGCGGTTGCCCTCGTACTGGGCTTGGCTGCCGGCTGGATGATTTTCTCTAAAAACACCAAAAAGCGCATTGAAGAAGCCGAAGAACTGGCACAAAAAATAGTCAAAGAGGCCGAACTAAGGGCCGAAACCATCAAGAAGGAAAAGCAGCTGGAGGCGAAAGAAAAGTTCGTGCAGCTGAAGTCGGAATATGATCGGGAGGTGATGGAGCGCAACCGCAAAGTAAACGACGCGGAAAACCGTATCAAGCAAAAAGAACAATCTGTTTCCCAAAAGGAATCCGCTCTCGACAAGCAGTCGAAAGAAATGGAAGCCATCAAAGAAAATCTGAATCGTCAGATTGAAGTGGTGAACAATAAGCGTTCTGAATTGGAGAAGCACCAGGAGGAACACATCCGTCGGCTGGAAAAAGTTGCCGGATTGAGTGCAGAAGATGCACGCAATCAGCTGGTAGAGAGTCTGCGTGAGGAAGCCCGTTCCCGTGCCCTGAGCCTTCAGCAGGAGATCATCGAGGAGGCACGCGTGAAAGCCAATAAAGAAGCCCGTAAGATCGTGATTCAATCAATACAGCGAACAGCTGCTGAAGTGACCATTGAAAATACCGTAACCGTATTTAACCTGGAGTCAGATGAGATTAAGGGTCAGATCATTGGTCGGGAGGGTAGAAATATTCGAGCCATTGAAGCTGCAACCGGGGTTGACTTAATCGTTGATGATACCCCTGAGGCCATTGTATTATCATCCTTTGACCCACTGCGTCGGGAAGTGGCCCGCTTGAGTCTACAGCGCCTGGTTTCCGATGGACGTATCCACCCTGCTCGTATTGAGGAGGTAGTGGAGAAAACGCGCCGCCAGCTGGAAGAGCAAATCATTGATATTGGCGAAAGGGCTGTCATAGAAATGGGCATCCACGGTTTGCACAAGGAGCTCGTTCGTATGGTAGGTAAAATGCGTTTCCGTTCTTCTTATGGACAGAACCTGTTGATGCACAGTCGGGAAACAGCCAATCTCTGTGCCATCATGGCTGCCGAGTTGGGCATGAATCCCAAGTTGGCCAAGAGGGCTGGATTGCTACACGATATCGGTAAAGTACCTGATGAGGAAACGGAGCTGACCCATGCATTGCTGGGTGCCAAGCTTGCTGAAAAATATGGTGAAAATCCTGCTGTGGTGAATGCCATTGGTGCCCACCACGATGAGATGGAAATGCAATATGTGATCTCACCGATTATTCAGGCTTGTGACGCCATCAGCGGTGCCCGTCCGGGTGCTCGCAGGGAGATCATGCAGCAATACATTCAGCGGATCAAGGACCTGGAAAACCTGGCCATTTCCTACCAGGGCGTGGAGAAGGCATACGCCATTCAGGCCGGTCGTGAGTTGCGTGTCATTGTGGAAGCCGACAAAGTTTCTGATACTGAAAGCGACAAACTCAGCTTTGAGATCGCCCAGAAAATACAGACCGAAATGACCTATCCGGGTCAGATTAAGGTGACTGTAATTCGGGAGAAAAGGGCGGTGAACGTGGCCCGTTAAAAAATAATCCGTTAAAATAACCCCGGTGAAGGTTTTTTGCATACCTTTGCCGTCCTCAAAAACGATGTTTTATGAACGCAGCCGTTCAATTTGTACACGACCAGCTGACTACTAAAAAGCAGCACCCCGCCTTCAAAGCCGGTGATAACATCACTGTAAACTATAAAATCATTGAAGGTGGTAAAGAGCGTATCCAGAGCTTCCGCGGAGACGTGATCAAGCAGCAGGGTACCGGGGCTACCGCTTCTTTTACCGTAAGAAAAATCTCCGATGGGGTAGGCGTAGAGCGTTTATTCCCCATACACTCACCCAATATCGAGTCCATCCAGCTGAATAAGTCTGGTAAGGTACGTCGCGCCAAACTTTACTACCTCCGCGAACGCAGTGGTAAGAGTGCCCGTATCCGTGAGAAGCGATTCTAATTGGATTCCGGGTATTTATAAATATTTGAAAGGTAGCCATTAGGCTGCCTTTTTTAGTATCCCCCGATAAATCTTATTTATTGCCCTGTTTTTTTGTAACTTTGATAGCTAAAATCTTTTTTATGGGAAATTTTGGATTTCAGGAAATGCTGCTGATTGGTCTAGTGATCTTGATTTTTTTCGGGGGCAGAAAAATCCCCGAATTCATGCGTGGATTGGGTAAGGGAATTCGGGAGTTCAATGATGCCAAGAACAATGTTAAGCGTGAAATTGAAGAGGGTATCAAGGAAAAAGACAATTCTACTACCGGCGCATAATAGCACCATCAATTAATCATAGCCTTTGTTTCATTTTAGTGCAATCAAAGACTATCATAGTGCGCTGCAAACTGCAGCCATTAGTTGCACAGAAGCGGTACAGCATTACCTCGCTGTAATACGTGCGCACGAGCATCTCAACGCTTTTTTAGAAGTTTTCGAAGAAGAGGCCCTGCAGCGGGCGGCAGAACTCGATCGTTCGCGGCTGGCAGGGGAACCGCTGGCACCTTTGCATGGCGTAGTCGTTGGTATCAAAGATGTACTCTGTTACAGTGGTCATCGCGTATCTGCCTCCTCGCGCATGTTGGAAGGATATGTTGCCATTTATCATGCCACTGCCATCGAGAAATTATTGGCTGCGGGTGCCATTATCATCGGTAGACAAAACTGCGATGAATTTGCCATGGGTAGTAGCAATGAAAATTCAGCCTATGGCCCTGTCAAAAATTTTATCGATCCCACCCGTGTTCCCGGCGGCTCTTCCGGCGGCTCTGCCGTCGCCATACAAGCCGGTCTTTGCATGGTCAGTCTGGGTAGCGATACGGGTGGTTCCGTGCGGCAGCCGGCAGATTTTTGTGGCATCATCGGCCTCAAGCCCACCTATGGACGGATATCGCGTTATGGTTTGATCGCTTATGCTTCCTCCTTTGACCAGATTGGTATTTTTGGCAACCAGGTAGAAGATGTTGCCCGAGTACTGGAAGTGATTGCCGGTCCGGATGCCTATGATAGTACTGTTTCCGAAGAACCGGTACCGGCCTATGCTTCCGAAATTGCCAGGCAAGTTCCACCGGCAAAGCTGGCCTATATCCGTCAGGCCTTGGAACACCCCTCTTTAGACCCTGATATTCGACGCACCTTGCTGGCTTTTTTTGATCAACTCAGGGCGGCAGGATATCAGGTAGATGCGGTCGACCTGGGCTGGCTCGATGAAATCGTACCTGCCTATTATGTACTCACCACGGCGGAGGCTTCCAGCAACCTGTCGCGCTACGATGGGGTAAGATATGGTTACCGCACTCCCGGTGATCCGTCGACCCTCGATGAAATGTATACCCTTTCCCGTTCGCAGGGTTTTGGGAAGGAGGTCCAGCGCCGGATCTTGTTGGGGAATTTTGTGCTGAGTGCCGGCTATTATGATGCCTATTTTACAAAGGCCCAGCAGGTACGCCGCTTGTTGACCGATGCTATTAGCACCCTTTTTAGGTCTTATGACTGCCTCCTGCTGCCTACAGTACCTGCTACTGCCTTCCGGCTGGGGGAGAAGCAAACCGACCCTGTGGAGATGTATTTAGGTGATATTTATACTGTGCTGGCCAACCTGGTGGGTACCCCTGCCATATCCATACCCCTGTTTCGGCACCCCAATGGACTCCCATTTGGGCTTCAGCTGATGACAGCCCATTTTAATGAAGTATCTTTGCTCCGCCTTTCAGACAAGTTCCTGCGGTTGTCTGAACCGACCCCGGCCGACTAGTTTGGCACGAAAATTGGATTTTGGCAGCAGAAAATTGTAAAAATACAGCTATGGAATGGCCCTCCTGGCGCATGAATAACCCAATCGCCCTCTCCAAAGGATTGCTGATTGCCTTTGCCCTGTTGGCAGGCAGTTGGGCGGGTAGGTCATGGATGGGCGGGCCTGAAGCTATTACCGCCCCTCCCGGTGATACCGGCAGGATAGCCAAAATAGGCTTTGAAAGTCTCTTCATAGGTTCCAAATATGACCCCGCACTACCTTACGAGTCGCAGTTAAACCCCAGGGCGGTATCTTTTGTGCAAGAATATATTCGGAAGCAGGGAAAGGAACTCGAAAAAATGAAATTCTGGGGTAAGCCCTATTTCGATCTGTATGACAATATTCTCACCCTCTATGGACTGCCTCGTGAGATGAAGTACCTGAGCGTTATTGAGAGTCACCTGACCCCGGGTTTGGTTTCCTGGGCAGGAGCAGCGGGCCCCTGGCAACTAATGCCTTATGAAGCACGGCGTTTCGGACTGAAGACAGGACCCAAAGATGAGCGCATGGATTTTTATAAGAGCACCCATGCTGCTGCCCGTTTAATGAAAGAGTTACATACTGAGTTTGGCGATTGGTTATTGGTGGTGGCAGCCTATAATGGTGGTGCAGGCAGGGTTCGCCAGGCCATTCGTAAATCCGGCAGCCGTGATTTCTGGGATCTGCAATACCACCTGCCGGAAGAAACCCGTAACCACGTAAAAAAATTCATTGGCACCCATTATATTTTTGAGGGGGCGGGTGGAGTGACTACCATGACCGCAGCCGAACAGGAGCAGCAAAAAGTTACACGGCCACCTACCGATTTGTCTGCTACCCATGAACAGGTTCCCGTCACGGGTCGATTTTTATCTTCCGTTGTAGCTGCCTCCCTCGGCATTGAATTAAAAGCTTTTCTTGCGGTGAATCCGGGTTTCGATCAGCAACTGGCAGCGGGCAAAACTTACCTGATGCACTTACCTGCCGGCAGCGGTAAGAAAGCCTTATTTGAATCTAAAAAGCCCGAGTTATTATTGTCTTCCCTGCAGACACTGCTTGCCGGTCATGAGTTCATCCGCTGATATCATTGACCCCAGAGTGATTGCAAAGCCCTGGCTTTTACAAAACATTCTTCCAGTTCTTGTTCGGGTTCACTGTTCGCGGTGATACCGCCACCGACATGATAGCTTAGGTATTGTTGTTCGGGCAGGTACACCAGGCTTCTGATGACCACATTCCAGTCGAAATCTTTTTCAGGGGTGATGTATCCAATACTACCTGAATAAATGCCACGGGGTACCGGTTCGTATTGTTCAATCAAATCCATCACTTTTTTCTTGGGTGCACCTGTCATGCTACCCATGGGGAAAGTAGCCGATAAGATATCGTACAGGGTCGTATTGGGCAACAATTCCCCTTCAATGGTTGAAATAAGTTGGTGTACCTGCGGAAAACTATATAGGCCCAGCAGTTCAGATACGCGAACGGTACCTTCGCGGCATACACGGCTCAGGTCATTGCGCACCAGATCTACCACCATGATGTTTTCACTTTGATTTTTCATACTGCTGCGCAGCTTCTCTTTCAGCAGCGCATCTTCTGCCGGATCGGTCGTATGGCGGCGCATCGTACCCTTGATGGGTTGAGATCGCAGCATCCTTCCTTTTTTTTGCAGAAATCTCTCCGGACTGGCACAGAGCACATAGCGGCCATTGTTTTTGTAGAAAGAGGAGAAGGGGTTGGGTGAGATCGCCATCAGGTGCAGATAGGTTGCCACTGCAGGAATGGTTACGGGCGACGCAAAAAATTCCTGACAAAAATTAATCTCATAACAATCGCCCCGATGAATGTGCTGCAGCAACTGTTCAACCCGCTGCAAATAGGTTGCTCGTTCCATGCCGGGGGTGAATGTGATAGGGGGTAACTTTTTCTTCAATGGGTGGACATCGATCGCAGTTATGCTCTTCCAAATTTCTTCTGTCGATGGAGCCAGTGTAGAGATGGTCAGCGTATGTTCAGTGAGCGTAAAGATGGTTTCCGGGCAGAAGAGGAAGCTGGCAGGGAATTGGCCCGCGCGCTGCTGGGGAGATGGTACGCCGTTTTGTGCATGCAGGGCATGATAACTGAGGTGACCAAACAGCCAATCATCGAAAGATTCGATGGTTGCAAACAATTCTTTCGGATTGGTTTCAGTGGTAAATTCACGCACAGCACCGGCAGCTGCCAGACAAAGGGGTGTTTCCCCGGGGGAACTGTAATGTTGGCTATCAAGAAAACAACAATGACTGAAGCGATCGCACCAAAACAACAACTGCTGTTTTAGCAAATCATAATCTTGCTGAATGTAATAGGTTTGAACGCATCTTGGCTGCACAGTAGGTAGACGGATTAAAAATCGTCATCATCATCGTCATCAAATCCTCCTCCTTTATCGTTGAAGAGGCCAAATTCTTTAAAGTCTTCGTCGAGTTTAAAGTCGTCGTCATCATCGCCTTTCCGTTTGCCGGATCCTCCGGCTTTGCTGCCGCCTTTCCCCTTTGGGATATCGAATTCATCGAAGTCCGGGTCCCAGCTATCTTCTTCCTCCGCTTGTTCCCAATCGTCTTTTTCTTCAAGATCTTCGTCGTCTGCAGCATCGTCATCATCATTAGCTGCAGCAGCGGAGGTTTTACGTGAAGCACCCTCTCCGGGCGTCACGGGTTCATCATCTTCCAGTTCATCATCCTCCTCTTCCTCCATCTGTTTCTTAGATTTAGGAGAAGGCTTTGAAGCACTTGAAGTGTCCTTTGCGGATTTTCTTGGAGTGGATTTTGGATCCTTATCAAATTTGGCTGCCATATTTCCAAAAAGATTTGTACCGTAAATTTTGTGAGCAATTTAATACTAACCAAAAAAATTTTTTCTTTTGAGCCATATTTTTTTACAAATGAACAATTTGGTCTCTTTCGGGA
>JBEIUM010000341.1:0-1746 GCA_040374385.1 Sediminibacterium sp.
CCGGAGAGGAAGCTTAGATAACGAATGTAAAAATATATAATATGATTATGAACATGGGGTGGGTTGGGCCCTATAAGCCAATGTGAGTTGTAGATCAATGGTGGATCAACCTCTTTTTCTTCAGCTGCATGTCCTCCTTACGGCACGCACGTAAATAGACCCCGCACCATATGCCAGGTTCGATTTTATCTAAAATCATTAATTAAAAGAGTATTTCACATTGAAGCCGCAAAGTCCACCTCCTGCGTCGGTGAGACTTTTCGGAGAAGAACAAAATCATACCGCAAAATCTACCTCCTGCGTCGGTGAGACTTTTTAGGAGAAGCATCACACTCAAACTACACAGTCAAACTGTACAACCACACTCACACTGTGCGCCAAGGGCGCATCACACTGATTTAGGCGTTACGTCTTTGATGTTGTTCTGCTTGGAAGCATCATCGTCGATGACCGTTTCTTTTACAGTAGCAAAATTGATTTTCTTCAAATCGATTTTGCGCACCTGGCGATTCCACATCGTGTGGTAGTAATAAACTTTCTCTTTTAGATCGGAGGAGGAACTTACTTGCGTTGCACTAACGATGTCCTTGGGTAAATTGGGTGCAGGTACCTGAGCTCCCAACGGAATATTGAAATTGTCTAAGATGCGGAAGGATTCAAATACTGCTTCCTGTGAGGTAGCCAGCGGCCGGCAAGTAGCTGTGAAGGCAGCAGCCCTAATAAATCGGGAAGGCGGTGTAAAATCACCAGGCAGACCCATCAGACCGGAACCACCACCCAATGGCTTCAATTCATAGTTATCAAAAACTTTAGGAGAATTGGGAACATTCGAAAGAGACAAGTAATTACGCTGATTGATGATGTGCCAGTCATAGGTCGGCGAGTTGGTAATCACACCCAGGTAGGGATCATAAACCTTGATTTCCCCATGATTGACGATCTCAATGATTTTACTGTTGCCGGAGGGATCAACGATCTTGAAGTGGAAGGGAAGTTCTGCCCCGCCAAAATCTTTGTTTTCTACGGTTACTACCCTTACTTTATTTAGATTGGCAATAGCCTCATTGACTGTTTTGAAGGAAGACAGCATCCATTGCATTAAATCGCCCACACTGAGTGATTGCGCAGCTTTGGTACTGTCATAAACGGCATATTCTGCAAAGCCCGGCAGGTAATAAACACCCACATACAAACCTTCTTCATTCATGCCATCCGGACCATAGGGTTGATCATAGGCAGTGAGCGTTACAAACCCATACTTGCCATTCCACTTTTTTCCATTCAGTCCCTTCGGTGTTTGTCCGACAAATGTCTTGTTACGGGGAACGATGAGTATTTTGTTGTGTTGAGCATCATTCAGGGCCCACTCGACTGTTCGAGCAACTACCACCCCTCCATCTTTTGATTTGAGGGTGATGCCGGTGCAGGCAAACAGGGCATCGATAGAAATCAATACGAAACCAAATATTAGCATGGGTTTAAAAAAGGAAAACATACAATGGCTTTTTGATAATGTATGAAAAATAATGATATGAAATAACTTGTCTGATGAAGATAAGCTATATTTAGATTATCAGCAATTTCAGGCTTTCAATGACGGCTGAAACAAAGCAATACAAATCAAAATTTTACTGTAAAGTCACCTTACGCCCATGCCGAAAGGAAGACCGAACCAGTCTTTGGTCGTTGGCGGTTGGTCTTTGGTTTGATTAACTATAACGATATGAGATTCTTTCCAAAGACTAA
>JBEIUM010000141.1:0-6679 GCA_040374385.1 Sediminibacterium sp.
AGATAAATAGATTCATCAACTCTATGCGCCAGGGAAAAATAACACGCAAGCTATTCATGAGTAAAAGTGGTAACCCGGGCAACATGATTCGTTACTGTCCATACCGAAGTCGTATCCGGTAGGGAAAAAACAACAGCAGGGAACTATTGACGGAAAATTATACCAGTTGGCAACAAACTTTTAGCACCTATCATTGATTACATCGGACTTGAACTGTAAAATCAACTTCTTCATATCCTTGATTTCACGCAGCTTCTGCTCTAAAGAAAGCAGCTTGTCTTCCAGAATACTTAGTTTTTGCTTCTTGGTACACTTGCCATTATACCAGGCATCGATGAGCTGACCGATCTCTTTGATGGTAAAGCCCACTAACTTGGCATCATGAATCAATTCGAGCTTTTCAACAGTAACCTCATCATAATGAAGATACTTATTCGTTTTTACAGACTCCTCACGTTTGCCAGCAATTAATCCGGACTTCTCATAAAATCGAATCGTGTGAATGGAAAGTCCTGTTCGCTTAGATAATTCATTGATCAGCATATGGCAAATATACGAGATTAATTAGGCAACTATAGAGTAAACTCTTCTATTCTATGTTGAATGTTCATCTACCGGGTACTTACTTAAACAAGACATTATAAATAAGTTAGTTTTTTCAAATAGTATCCCTTGGCATCAACCTGTGGCGGATTGGAACCACTAACAATAATTCCTTCTGCCGGAATTTCTACTCGATCTGTTACTCCATTGGATTGTATCTCCAGGGGTAAGGGCATGAAGAAATTATTTATTTTAACTTGATATTTTTGGAAGCCGATTTCTTTAACAGTGATATCCAGCACTTGCGTTGTTCTGAGATAAAAATCAAAAAAAGGCTTTAACTGCTTGCCGGAGGCTGTACTAAAGAGTTGTTCCACATCTGTCGTAGTAACGAAGTGATCATAGGTATAAAGCGAATCTGTAGCCAGTTTCTTGAGCGTGGATAAAAACACCTCATCCCCAATTAGATTACGAAGGCTATGCATGAAGAAGGATCCCTTGCCATAAATATCGCCACCCGAATACACTTCTTCCTCGGTGACTTCCTCACCTAAGACCATTGCTTTCCGATTTTTTATACCACGGCGATGACCGCTGATGATCTCATCATAGGCGGTTTGTCCGCCCAATTCATACATAGCCAGCGCCTCAGCATAGGTTGCAATTCCTTCCTGTATCCACATATGTGCCCAATCTTTATTGGTCACTTTATTCGCCCACCACTCATGTGCATATTCATGAAATAAATTCGCCGAGTAGGCTTGCCCACCGACTGTCTTATATACAAATTTATTGTCAAAGGTTATCATGGTCTGGTGCTCCATACCGGAATTGGGCACTTCCGCAATACCTATTTTTTCTTTTGCCCAGGGATATTCACCAAAGTATTTTTCTAATATCCTGCTGTCTCTCTTCCTTGTCTCAATTACTTTTCTGGCATGCATGGTGTCGACTTCCAGCACATAATATTCAATAGGTACTTTATGTCCCCGAATAGTAGTGTATTCATCTTTTACAACCACATACTTTCCAATATTAAAAAGGATGCAATAATTACTGATTGTATAATTGGTCTTCCAATGGTACGTGGCTTTGGCTTTTTTATTGACAACGCTGATCAACATGCCCGGACCGGCCACCTTTAGATGTGATGGTACAGTAATCATTAAATCGGCTCCTTCATTTGGCTCATCGCTGGGATGATCTTTACAAGGAAAATACATTTTTCCGACCTCGCCTTGAATATTAATAGACATCCAATCATTTCCGTTGGTATCTTTTTTCCAGGTAAAACCGCCATCCCAGGGAGGTCGCACAGCCACCGGCGGAATACCATTGTATTCTATCCATATCTTTTGGCTGCCAGCCTCAAAGCCACCAGGGGTAGTGATGTATATTTTATCATCGTGGTGTATATACGATGCCGGCTTGTTGTTGACAACAATTTTGGAAATACTATATAGATGAATCAGATCAAGTAGAAGGGTATCGCTCTTTTTAGTTAAGTCAGTGGTCACTTCAGTATAGCCGCTGATGGATTGCTTCACCATGTCTACCTCTAATGAAATGGTATAATGCCGAATATCCATGATGGCTTGAAGGGGATGTAATTTTCCCCCTGAAGTTAGATACATTATATCCCTGTCGTTGATATTATCCGTCCGCTGTGCAGCAGCACCACTCGCTTGTAACAACAAAATCACCACCAAGGAACAGGCTACGAGGTAAATCTTGCAATGAAATGGTTTTGTCATGGAGGAAAACTTAAAATTGAATAAATCTGTAGGATGCAGTCCGCAGGCCTATTAAATATAAGTCATTTTGAAGAATCTATTGAAGTCATATCAATCTATGCACACCAACCCAATTCTGCTACTCATTTAAAAAGGGACCGGTAGTTTTTTGAATCACATATATGCATTTATCCCAATTTGTCATTATCTTTAAGAACATACTTAAAAAATAAAATTCCCACCACATGAAATACGCAAGTTTTTTATTTATCACCTTATTTTATTTTACGACCATGACTACCGCACAAGAAAAACCAGGTCAGCAGAAGTTTTTAATACATGTTACTACGGGACAAGACAACCCTACTAAAGCGGCTCTTTCATTTTTGGTGGCTAAATCTGCGCTGGAGGAGGGACACCAGGTGAATCTATTTTTAGCCGGAGATGCTGTATTACTCCTGAAAGATGAAGTGCTGAATGCCGTGACTGGGTTAGGCACGGGTAAACTTTCAGACCACTATAAGGTTATTGTTGAAAAAGGAGGAAAATTCTATTTGTCCGGCAATTCATCCAAGGCGAGGAACCTAACCGAAGAAGATCTGAAAGGAAAACCCGCCTCTTTCGCATTACCGAATGTATTGGTTAAGCTGGCAGCTGAGTCAGACAAGGTAATCACTTATTAAATAAATTTTTCGCCCTCATTGAGTGAGGTTTCATTTGCCCAATAAAAACTCCAACGGCACCTGCAGACGACTTCTCCAGGATCGTTCTGAATGATCCTGACCCGGCCAGTTGCGGCTGATCCAATTGCTTTCAGCGTATCCCTTACTGATCATAATACTATCCACCTGCGTTTGTAAAGTAGCATACATTGAATCGAGTGTTTCGGTTCCATGATCAAAATAAATGCGGTGATGACGGGGAGCAGGTAACTTTTTTTTCAAGTAAGCAAAGAAAGCGCCAGGCACAGGATTGTTCTGCATAGAGAAGAGTCCGGGCCAATGTGTCGACAAACAAGCAGCTCCGGCAAATACATCGGGATACTCACACAGTGCATACAAAGAAATCAAAGCACCCATGCTGCTTCCCATCAAAAAAGTATGCGCCCTGTCTTTTCGTGTTGCATAGGCGCTGTCAATAAAAGGCTTTAACTCGCTCACCAAAAACTTCAGGTACTGGTCCGAACAAATCGATATTCCATTAAAAATAGATTGTCCACCCATCCGATAACCACTGTATATCTTTTCCCGATCAGCATCCGACAATGACTCAAAAGGTTTTTGCGGAAAGTATTCCGCATGCCTGCTTTTTTCTCCATTCCAGATACCCACCACAATACATTCCCGTATTTTTCCTTGCTCCATCAAAGTTGACAATATTTCATCTACTCCCCATTCCTGCTTGTTCCAGGTGATGGTACTGTCAAACAGCATTTGCCCGTCTTGCATGTACAAAACAGCATACCGTTTCTTCGGTGTATAAGAAGCCGGTAGCCATACATCAACATTGCGGGCAGCCACGTAAGCAGATGAAAAATTCTCATGTCGAACCACACGGCCGCCGGAGGGTTGGGGTAGCTGGGCCTGCAGATAACTCCATAACAGCAATCCCAATAATAAGCCTGTTGCTCGGAAATATGTTTTCATGTATTTGAAGATAAAGTAAGCAGGCGTAGTTCACAAAAGTATTTCTTATAACAATCAGTCCCTATCTCTTTTTTGGACGCCCATTTTTTTTGCCACCAGTAATTCCAGGCAGACCAAGCATCCAAGCACTACTGATTCGAGTATAAAACAAATGATTAGGATGGGATGCAATTGGCTGCAGTAGAGAACAAGCAGTATACATACAGTAAGCAGGTACATACCATTCAGTAATGCGATGCCACGCAGGTAGTGGGCATGGAAACGTCTCAACAGCCAACTACAAGTGAGTGAATATGCCGATAAAAAAAGGGCAGCAGCTACGAGTGCATAAACTATAAGAGGGGGAAGTCCGTTGGTTACCTGAAAGACAAAATGCATTAGCAGCAGCAACGCTGCAGACAGAATAGCACCGATACCATCGAGCAGAAAAAGACGGG
Organism: Sediminibacterium sp.; assembly: GCA_040374385.1. Taxonomy (GTDB): domain Bacteria; phylum Bacteroidota; class Bacteroidia; order Chitinophagales; family Chitinophagaceae; genus Sediminibacterium. The sequence goes on from JBEIUM010000141.1 coordinate 4,360, forward strand.
ACGTACGATCAGTAAAAAAATGAACCGCTTTTTGTATGGATAGTGGCAACATAGCCAAGAGCTTCAGATGCTTTAAATAAACCGGCAGAAAACTTCGAGTGCAAACAATAAGCCGGGATTACTTCACCACATCACTCATATTAGCCCCAATCAGATCAGCATCGGTGAGGTCGGCATTGGTGATATCTGCATTGGTAAGGTTGGCACCGGTGAGTATGGCGTTGTGCAGAATAGCTCCACGCAAGATAGAAGCTGTAAAGTTTGCTTTGCTGAGATCTGCATTACTGAAATCAGCCCTGAAGAGATAGGCACCGGTTAAATTGGCGCCGGCCAGGTTCGCACCAGTGAGGTTGGCACCCCGCAGATCAACATTGGTGAGGTCTGCATTGGAAAGGTCAACATTGCTGAGATTGGCAGCATGTAAAATAGCGCCTTTCAATATGGCGCCTGAAAAATTAGCTCCCCGTAAATCAACCTTCGTCAGGTCGGCCCGGAATAAATAGGCCCCGGATAAATTCGCACGGGTCAAATTGGCCTGGGTCAGGTTGGAACCCCGAAGATCGGCCCGCTCAAGTATGGCACCTGTGAGGTTAGCGCCCTCCAGATTAGCACGCTCCAATACCGCACCGGTAAGATCGGCACCCGCCAGACTCGCTTCGGCAAGATTTGCTTTGGTTAAGTTGGCTTCGCAGAGATCGGTTTCAGTAAGATCAGCAGCAAAAAGTCCGGCATCGATCATTTTTGCACCCTGCATCAGCGCACCGCTGAGCACAGCACCATCGAGATTGGCTTTGTCGAGATTGGCCCTGGTGAAATCCAGGTTATTGAGGTTCAAATCGGCAAGGTTAACGCCCCGCAAATTGAGACCATGTTGCGCCATTGCAATCAGATTAATAACGCCGGCCCTGGTAAGATCGCTCATATGATTATAAATTCAATTCGATAAAAATAACCGCAGCTTACCGCAAAGGCAATCTGGCAGGGGTATTCAAAGGAATTGGATTTTAAACGAGGCCGGGATACTTAATTCCAATGGTTTTCAGGCACTTATAAAAACCGTACTGTTGGAGGAACAGATTACAACTAAATAACTGTACCAACATGCAAAATATTGCTTTTATCAATACAATAATTTTTTAGGAAACTATTTTTTAGGGAATAGCCCATGAATTTCTACCCCCGGAAGATAAATTACTTGTAATGATGAGCTATCGCCTTCGGTACTTTATCAGGTATATCAATAAGGCAATGATTCCCATCAGCAGACATAACAAACACAGGTAAAGCGGATGGAGTCTTCGGAAGAAAAATATGATTATCAGAACCATACTGATTCCTGCCCATCCCCAGACAGGTAATTTTTCGATGCTGTTCATTGGTGGTGGCAGGTTGTCCGAAGCGGGCTCCACCCATAAATACTGTAGTTTGTCTCCCTCCCAAATTGCCAGATAGGTTGCTGCCAATAACATCAAACCGGAAATCACATCGGTTCCCGAAAAATGATAGGAATAGGTAAGTATAAATATGTTCAGAATAATGGGTAAATAGACAACCACTCCCAATCTGGCAAATCGCTGGGTAACCAATAAAATTCCGGCTATTAACTGTGACCAGCCAATAAAGCTCCAATAAAGAGGTGAATGAATAAAACTAGCGAAAGCATATGAGGTGAGTCCGGGAGGCAGACCTTTATCTAACTGTTCAACATCGAATAAGGGTATGATTTTGCCCATCACAAATGCAGCAACAACGAAAGCTGCGCCAATCAAATAGCGCAAATAAATCGTAAATAGCTGCAAGAGCTCTTTTGACTTCAAAAAGTGTAGCAGTTCAAGTAACTTTTTCATAACTCGTAAAAAATAAATTCTTGCTGATCAACTTAATCATTGCCGATATATTGAAATTAGCCAAATCAATACATGATAAGATGCACTAAATGATGAGCGGAAAGATTGAAAACAAAAAAGACCAAAAATACTTAGGAATGGCTCCGGACAGAAGGACGCAATACCCACTTATTGCTTCACTACCGATATGCTCATCTGGTGCCGGTCGGCTATCAATGTAATGATATAGGTACCTGGCAACCAGGAGGAAACATCTACGCGGTGTTGGTGTTCGCCTGTCTGACGAAGTCCTTGATTACTAATCGCTATGGTCTTTCACTGCAGATCAGTTACCCGAATATGTACGCGTGCGGCCTGTTGCAATCGGTACCTGATGAATGCTTCCTGCTGTAAGGGATTGGGAAACACCTGCAAGCCCTGAACCGCTGAATTCAGCGGCGGTATAGAAATGGATGTAGGAAGAATCGTTGCGG
>JBEIUM010000212.1:0-4841 GCA_040374385.1 Sediminibacterium sp.
ACCAACCCCATACCAGTGACCATTCACCTGTTGTGAACACAAATCGGTGGCAATGCCAGTCAACAAAATCAGAAGAAAAAAATATCGCCGCATACAACCACCTGTTAAATAGAAATGAGTCACCGTTCAATTAAGAAAGCCACCCACTATACAAAATAATTCAAAATCAATGATACGAGGTTCAAAGCACCCATAATATTGAGCTTTGTGAACAAATTCAGCGAGAAAAAAAAGATAATAACACCGTTTATACATTGTTTAATAGCGACCGAAAGAACTATTGTACCTTTGTGGTTTACACCTTTATGCAGTCATCTCCCATCACAGCCGGACAATACCACCTTTTAAAGGTCAAACGAAGAGCAGATTTTGGCTTTTACCTCGATGATGGAGGTGAGGGACTGCTGCTGCCCATTAAATTGGCGCCAAGGAACCTGAAAACAGGGGATGAGGTAAAAGTATTTGTTTACCATGATTCTGAAAACCGACTGATTGCAACTACCCAGCAACCGAAAGCCGTTGTTGGAGACATCGCTTTAATGCAAGTAGTAGCTGTAACCGGTCAGGGAGCTTTCTTAGATTGGGGACTGATGAAAGATCTTTTTGTGCCTGTTTCCCAACAATTGGGTGTGATGCGGAAGGGTGGGGAATACCTGGTGAAACTCTACATCGATGAAATGACCGGTCGGGTGGCTGCCACCGAAAAAATCGAGCCCCAACTTAACCGGGAGCCGCTAAATCTCAAGGAAATGGATCCGGTTGACCTGATAGCCTACCGCACATCCGAGTTGGGTTGGGTAATGATCATCAATAACGCCTTCACCGGTATTTTACACAGCAGTGATATTTTTACACCTATCCAGAAGGGTGACCACCTGAAAGGATATATTAAAAAGATTCGTCCCGATAACAAAATTGATCTGGCTTTGGGTGTACCCGGCTATGCAAAAGTTGAAGGAGAAGCAGATAAAATATTACGATTGCTCGAAGAGAACCGCGGCTTCCTGCCATACAATGATAAATCGGCTCCGGAAGATATCTACGGGTTTTTCGGAATGAGCAAGAAAACATTTAAGATGACCACTGGTCATTTGTATAAACAGAAAAGAATCGCATTTACCGATACCGGCATTCAATTACTGGATACGGTAGAATAATAAACACCTTTTTATGAAGCAAAATGCAGTATGTATCGTATCCGCTGTCAGAACACCTATGGGAAGTTTCGGAGGGCAACTCCGCAGTATAGCAGCTACCCGTTTGGGTGCCCATGTAGTGAAGGCTGCCTGCGAAAGAGCCGGTATTCAACCCGATCAGGTGGATGAAGTAATCATGGGTTGCGTATTACAAGCGGGGTTAGGACAGGCACCCGCTCGACAAACAGCACGCTTTGCCGGACTGCCGGATCAGGTGCGGGCAACTACTGTTAATAAAGTTTGCGCAAGTGGCATGAAAGCAGTATCCATGGCGGTACAAAGCATTTTACTCGGCGATGCGGAAATTGTTGTTGCAGGAGGCATGGAAAGTATGAGCAATGTACCCTTCTACCATGCCCAAACCAGGTGGGGAAATAAATACGGCGCCACGACCCTGGCCGACGGACTTCAACTAGATGGGTTGACAGATGTCTACCACCAGTATCCGATGGGCAATGCAGCTGAACTGTGCGCAGCAAAATATGGCATTGACAGAGCTACACAAGACGCCTTTGCCATAGAGAGCTATCGAAGATGCCAACGAGCTACACAGGAAGGATTGTTCAAGGCAGAAATAGCGCCGGTTGAGCTACCAGCTAAAAAAGGAGATCCAGTTCTCATGGATAAAGATGAAGAACCTTTTCAAGTGGATTTCAATAAAATACCTCAACTCAAACCTGCTTTCGATAAAGGAGGTACCATAACGGCAGCCAATGCTTCTACGATGAATGATGGGGCAGCAGCGCTGGTGCTGATGAGCACCGAAAAAGCAGCCGCGTTAGGACTTCGGCCACTGGCCATCATCAGAGGCTATGCAGATGCGGAGCAAGCCCCGGAATGGTTCACGACTACACCTGCCCTGGCCATACCGATCGCATTACAAAAAGCAGGATTGAGTATCGGAGATATGTCTTTTTTTGAAATCAATGAAGCTTTTTCAGTAGTGGCACTGGCCAATCAGCAACTATTGCAACTGTCATCGGACGTATTGAATGTTCGAGGTGGTGCTGTATCATTGGGTCACCCCTTGGGTTGCAGTGGTGCGCGCATATTGGTTACCCTGGTACACTTGTTACAACAAGAAAACAAGCGATATGGTGCTGCCGGTATTTGCAATGGGGGAGGAGGAGGCAGTGCCATGGTCTTAGAAAATCCTTCTGCCGCCGAATGACGTTGATAGAAATTAGAGAAGCCAAACAAGAAGAAGCTGAACTAATTGCTAGAATCAGCCGTACTACTTTTCAGGAAACTTTTGGCCCGGTCAATACAGCCGAGGACATGCAGCTTTTTCTCGACGAACAATTTACCTTACAACAACTAATGGAAGAATGCGGGAAACCGGGACACCGTCATTATCTCGCATGGTATGTGGATCAACCAGCGGGATATATGTTCATTAAATACCGATCACACCCCGCGCTGTTAACCGATAAGGCAATGGAGATTAGCCGGATTTACTGTCTGTCAGCCTTTCAGGGAAAAGGAATTGGTAAAGCCTTGCTGCTGGAAGCCATGAAAGAAGCAAGAGCAAAGAATTATTCAACTGTTTGGCTGGGGGTTTGGAAAGAAAACAAAAAGGCGATTACATTTTATCAGTCCTTTGGTTTTAGAACTTTCGGAACAACAGATTTTCTGTTAGGAAAAGACCTACAACAAGATTGGCTGATGGAATGTACAGTACCAAGTCTTCCCACTCAGTAGGAAAAAAAGGGTAAATTTATTTCTGAATCGGAACCATGCCATTTAAGAATTCTTCAATTTTACTTTCTATCTCAGGAAATTGCTGCTGTGTGGAAGCTGCCAATAATTGAGCTGTTCCGGTAGCACTGGAGTAATAATAGCCCATGTAAGTGAAGGGAATTTCCTGAACGGTACATTGAAATTTCAAGCACAAAACCTTCCGGCCATTCACAGTTCGGAATTCTGCTAATACTTCACGCAAATCAGGACCAACATTTCGGGCATTACTTAAAGCAACGTTCCGTAATGCCTCATAATCGAATTGTAATTTTTCCGTAATTAAAAAAGCAAATGCCAGATCATTTTTGAAATTAAAACTGTACTCATTTTCACCACTTGTCGTACCCAATTTGAATTTCCAGTCTTGCGGATTGATATAAATACCAACATCGGCCACTTTACTTTTCACCAGGAAAGTCTGGGAAGGGGTTTTTGTATAAGTCTTGCCACCTACCCGAATACTATCTTGTTTAGCTTGATCTGCGTTTAAAAATTTCCAGGTGCCGTTTTTATATAGAATAACTTCCCGACCGTCATCCGTCAGCGCTTTTATTTGTGCAGATGACTGTATCGACACGAATAATAGAAATAGGAATATTAATTTTAAAATCTTCATGTTCAATATTTTAATTAAATCTTTTTCAAGTTATGAAAAAATGTGTGAATAGCAAAACGGTGAAAACATTTAAAGCTATTCGACATCAATTGTTTCCTGTGACAGTGCTTCCGGATCCACAATTATAACTGGCAATAAGTGTACTACTACCACATATATTCAGATTCAGCGTGCCCGTAGCAGTTGGGAAAGCAGCAGTAGCAGCTTGCACACTGGTATTGGTGGCGGTGATATTCAATCGGGCATTGTTACTGCGGATTTCAAAAAGAGGATAGTTCACCCAGCCGGTCCCGCTCCAGATACGGGCATTTTCCAGGTTCTGGGTCCTCAAACCATTGACATTGATCGTGCGAATGGTATTGGCCACTGTCGATTTCCAACTGAATAATCCACCATTATATTGTCGTTGCGGATCTGTACCCTTGACCAACACGTTTTCAATCGTATGGGAGGAGGTTGCTTCCATATTCCAACCCAATTGAAAAGGTGCACCATTTCTATGTGCTACAATCGTTACATTTTTAACTGTCAAGTTCCCGTATAATTTGATTGCGTCATCGGTCACATCAATGGTACTATTGGTGATAGAAGATCCGGGACCACTCCCAAACCCATCGCAATTACTAATACTTTCCTCTGCGCGTTGCTCATTCATGAATACATTGTCTACCTTGATGGGCACAGAAAAGGCAGTAATGTTATAGGTTCTTGCATTCAGCAGGGTCAATGAACTTATACGGATGGTATCACCCGGAGAAACATACTCACTGGAAATAGCGCCATACTTCCATTTCAGGCAATCTGCTGCCCTATCATCACCCGTCGTTTTATTACAGTCCGGCGAGTTATCGACCTTATTGGGACCCCGTGCCCAGGCGACCGTACTGGTTCCATAAATAACAGAAGAATTTCTGTCTTCTCCACGAAGGGTAACGCCATGTCGAAATCGAAATCCACCGGTAACCGTTACGTTGGCACCAATCACGATTGTTTTAACTTCTGTGGGTGGTTGAAAGTAAAAGGTCTCCAGATCATTATCGCCACCCCAGTTCACAGAGGCAGTGATGCGCAAAGTACCTGTACTGCTTTCCCAGATCGCCTTCCCGGATAGTCCGCGATCGATGAACCAATGAGGGATGATTACCGTAGATTTCTTTTTACAGGAACCTGCAAATAGGAGCACTAAATAAATGGCAGGTACCCAATAGTTGGCTGGGCGAAAAGAAATTTTCATAGAAAAGATATAAATCAACCTTCGTAAATATAAATGTTTATAACGAAGTACTAAG
>JBEIUM010000354.1:0-1266 GCA_040374385.1 Sediminibacterium sp.
ATTCACACAGGCGGCAGATGTCATGAACGAACCATCTGTGATAAATACATTGGGAGCATCCCATACCTGGTTGTATTTATTTACTACCGAAGTCTTTGGATCTGCACCCATGCGGGCAGTACCCATCTCGTGAATGCCGCGCCCTTGTATACCATTGGCATCATAACCATTAATGTCTTTAACGCCCATGGCATCGAGCATCTCCTTGGCATCTTCCTGCATGTCTTTGCGCATTTTCAATTCATTCTCTTTTAACTCGGCATCGAACGACAACACCGGCAAGCCCCACTTATCCTTTACATTTTTATCGAGGGTCACTTTGTTGGAATGATCAGGAATGATTTCTCCGAAGCCCATGATACCCATCGTCCAGGAACCCGGTTCTGTGAGCGCATCTTTATAAGCCCCACCAATACTCATTTCCGCCACTTCGTGGCGATAGCCTTCTCTTCCGGCACCACCCTGGTAACCAAAGCCACGCAGGTAGTCGCGCTTGTCACCAAATAAATTCCTGAAGCGGGGAATATAAATACCATTGGCCCTTCTGCCATAATAATACTTGTCTTCATAACCCTCAACACGACCATTGGCACCTACACCCAGGTGGTGGTCCATGATATTGTGTCCCAACTCACCACTGGAGCTTCCCAACCCGCCGGGCCAGATGTCCGTTGCAGAATTCATCAATATCCAGGTGGTATTAAATGTACTTGCATTGGGGAAAATAATCTTTGCATTGTATACATAGGTCTTGTTGGTCTCCGCATCCAATACTTCTACGCCAGTTGCTCTTTTTTTATCCTTATCATAGATCACTTTGGTCACAATCGACCAAGGTCTTAAAGTAAGGTTGCCTGTTTTCATAGCAGCCGGCAGGGTAGAAGATTGTGTGCTGAAATAAGCACCGAAGGGGCAACCTAACCAACATTTGTTCCTGAATTGACAATTGGTGCGACCCTCATGTGCAACAGTAATATTGGCGGTTCTGCCAATGATCATCTGACGTGCACCCTTGTAATATTCTTTCAATCTTTTGGCGCCATCCTTTTCAACGCAGGTCATATCCATCGGCGGCAGAAACTGCCCATCAGGTAATTGAACCAGACCATCCCGATTACCGCTGATACCGGCAAATCTTTCTACATAGTCATACCAGGCTTCTATCTCTTTGTAGCGGAGTGGCCAGTCAACAGCAATGCCGTCTTTTGCATTGGCTTCAAAATCGAAATCACTCCAGCGATAGCTCTGACGTCCCCACATCAAAGA
>JBEIUM010000279.1:0-2933 GCA_040374385.1 Sediminibacterium sp.
CCCTGGAACCTACCCCTAATGGGGCGCAATTAGAACGCCTGTGGCAGATGGCTGAAAAAAGCTGTTTGTTTTTCCCCTGGTATAGTGAAGACGAAAAACATCGCATTGCCAATGTTTTACCCCCACCGGAAATTATTCAGGGTATTGTGCAAGACCATTTGATAGCAGGGAAGGATTATGGCAGGGCTTATCGGGCAGCCTTTTTACATGAAAAGGCAGCACACCTGCAACAATTAAAGATTCCGGCTACCTTCTTTCGATGGCTGGGAAGTCCGCTGCTATCCTATATGAATCATTTGTTGGAATTTGAATTACCGGCAAACATTCAGGTAGTCGACACACCGGCTGGTCTGAGTGAACGATGGAAGGTGATGCAGCAAACGATTTTTTCAGTGTTATTTAAGTCATAGCTATTCATACCCCTATATCGAGAGACGATCGCCGAGCCATTTACCAAAACTGATAGCGGGCGTCAACAGCATGCCACCACAAAATGCCTGACCACTGGTGGCAGCTGCGCCTAAAATTTCCCCGGCAGCAAATAAATTTTGGAAAGGTTGACCACGTCGATCAACTACTTGTAATTTTTCATTTACCTGTAATCCACCAAAGCTAATCAGGGCATACGCATAAGTAAGCACAGCAAAATAGGGCGGTTGCGTCAATGGAAAATCGAGGTAAGTACGATTAAATTTTTCGTCTGATTGAATAGTACAGGCATGATTAAATTGTTCAATCGTTGTCTGCAGTGCATCGTAGGGTAGTCCGATTTTCAGCGACAGCTCCTTGAAGGAATCTGCCTGCCAGACTGCTTTTTCGCGTTTGCTTTCCTCAATAAGTTGATCCGTTGTCCACTGCGGAACTAATGAATCACCCGCATAAAGCGCTCTTTGGTCAAAAATTATCCAACACCGCTTACCGGGTTGCTCCAACATCGCTCTTTCACGTTGGTCAACAGACCAATCATATTCATTCATAAATCGTTTACCCAAGTCATTCACATATATCTCTCGTTGTTTCCTGTCTTTTCCGTTACTCATGCGTGCCCATGCCTGCCAGAAATTAACGCGTCCGCTACCAGGTGAAAGTTCTATACCACCCAAGGTATACATTTGCTTATCTGCTCCGCGAAACACGGCCCCTACTTCCATAGCTGCCTTGATACCATCACCTGTTGAAGCAGGATGGGCGGCACTCATCGATCTGGTGCAACCAGGGGTATGTTTCTCAAAGAATGCTGCGTCAGATGTATATCCACCGGTCGTAAGCAGATATTGCTGCGCAGTAAAATGCTTCAGATTCCCTGCTTGCAGGGCAACCACCCCTGTGATAAGGTTATCAACTGTTTCGAAGGACTGAAACTGACATTCAGTTACCAATTGTATATGCCCCTTACTTACCTGCTCCTCCCAAAGCGGTTGCAACAAACGGAGTAATGTTTGTCCGGGCTGCTGCATACGAGGGTGAGCATCTTCCTTGCCGAAATAGGTACGTGCGGTTGTATACGCCTCGTGCCCATATATAATAGCGGGCGCTTTGTCATGAAACGGATAGCCTAATTCATCCAGCCAGTTGATGGTATCCGGTGCCAGTTCCACTGCCTTTCGGGTTAGGAGGGGGTCCATGGTCTGCCGGCATATACGGGCTATATCGCTGTAATGATCTTCCGTGGTATCGTTGATGGAAGCATTTGCCTGGCGCCTTGTATTAGCAGCACTAAGATGACCGGCCGTAAGAGATAGCGTTCCGCCTACCCGGTCGGTTTTTTCCAAAACAATAACTTTCTTTCCCCTTTGTGCCGCCCGGATGGCAGCCGTCATACCCGCTGCACCGGCACCTATGATCAGTATATTGCTCACAAATAGTAAATTAGGGGAAGAAAAAAATCTGATTTAGTTAATGAAGTTAACTAATTTTAATCAACACATGTCAACTTACCTACCCTCCTATAAAGCACTGGCACTGCAACTGACAACCGCTTCCGTGAATCCATGCAGTAATGCCCCTGCTGCCAGACAGCAAATGCTGACTGCTGTGAGTCGCATCCACGCCCAAATCAAAGCATCCAAAGCTTTTATCGGTAGTGATCTGCAGCTGGTGGTATTACCTGAATATTTTTTAACAGGATTCCCCATGGGGGAAACAACAGCAGAGTGGCAGGAAAAAGGTTGTATCCATCCGAATGATGACGTATATGGTGCACTGAAGCACCTGGCAGAAGATTGTGGTATATATCTAAGTGGCAATGTATACGAACTGGACGATCACTTTCAGCAACTCTTTTTTCAGACTTCATTCATCATTGACCCCAAGGGCAATTTGCTCATAAGATATCGTCGGCTCAATTCGATGTATGCTGCAACACCCCATGATGTATTAGATGAATACTTAAAAGTGTATGGTGCAGATAGCTTATTTCCGGTAGCATCTACACCCTTGGGCAACCTGGCCTGTTTGGCGTCTGAAGAAATTTTATACCCTGAAATTGCCCGTTGCCTGGCCTTGAAGGGGGCTGAAATATTTCTACACAATACATCTGAAGTAGGGGCCCTATCCCCAACACCTAAAAACATCGCCAAGCAAGCACGCGCCATTGAAAACATGGCCTATGTGATCAGTGCTAACAGCGCAGGCATAACAGGCTATGCAATACCTGCCGCTTCTACCGATGGTCATTCGCAAATTGTGCAGTATGAAGGCCTGGTTCTCTGCGAAGCAGGATTTGGAGAGAGCATGGTCGCTAACGCCACCATACACCTGGGGGCATTGCGCGAACACCGATCAAGACCCGGAATGAGTAATTATTTATCGCGGCAACGATTTGAACTGTTCGCACCCACCTATGCCCAGCAAGTATACCCGGCTAATTCGCTCGCTGACAAGAACCCATCCCGCAGCCACTACATCCAGCAACAACAGGCAGTGATTGCCAG
>JBEIUM010000198.1:0-5153 GCA_040374385.1 Sediminibacterium sp.
CTCTTCTCACCTCACTTACTTGTCCATTGTTACCCGCTATCCGTGTTTCCGATAAACTACTTTGGTAATTGGTGATGGGAAAAGTGTAAGTAGAATCATTATATACCTGGTAGAAACTGATGCTATCGGGTTTGGGCAGCTGCCAGGCACGCAGGGTAGAATCGATTTCGAAGGAAGTAGGATTGTGCAGTACTTCTTCACCGATGTAGATCAGCGTATCCAGTCCGCGACGTTGGGTAGAAAAAAAGCCTGCCCAACGATTGGCAATACCGTTTTCATCTGACACAAAAGTGAAGTGATTGGTATTGTATTGCATCGGGTAGCGGGCAGAACCATATTTAACATTCGTGAGCTGCGTGATCTGCTTTGACTTGCCTTCATTCAATATATCGGTGAAAAAGATATTAAAGTTATAGCGACTGGGCAATACTGTATCTTGCGCGGGTGCAGTAGGTGACGGACGATTGGAGGAGAAAACGATGCCGACTTTATTGGGGAATGCCACCAGCGCCGGATCCACATCATCATACACATCATCGGTGATTTGCGTCAATCTGTTTTCCTGAATTTTATAGGTGTAAATATCCGTGTGTCCATTTTTCACAGCACTCATCACCACCGTATTCTGGTCGAGTAGGAAAGAGGCATCCAGAATTTGATCGATGCCACTGATGGACTGCTTAAATCGCTTGTACTTCGCAATGTTATCGTAAACAAACATGTTGATCTTTCCCTTCTCCCAATAGATTACCAACAAGCGAGTACCCTTGCCATCCCATGCCAGCACCGGATAGCTCGGATCAATGTCACCCTGATAGGTTTTATAGCCCAGTCGCAATAATGTTTTGGCATCATAAAAATTTTCGTGCAACTTGACGGCATACTGTCCATCATTGAATTCCACCACTGCATAGGTACTGCTCCGTGGGTTGGGATTTGCCTGAAACCGAAAATAATCCTTGCGGGTAATGTCTTCTGTAACCACCAGCGAACCTTTGGGCTGGTTGCGGCGACGGGTGATATCTTTTGTATAGCGCTCCTGCTCAAACTGCATGAAATCTTTCAAGATGTCTTTGAATTTTTTCTTGCATACCCGCAGACAGGCGTTGTTCAGATTTTTATAGATACGCGCCAGATAAAGCAGATACGTAACATTCTCCTTACGGTACTTTTCAGCAATGTAGCGCCAGAATGAATGACCTGCAAGGAGGGGCTGCTCGAATGCAAACTGATAAAATGAATTATATCGGCCACTCAGGAGTGCACTTTTAAGTTGATCGTCGAGTAAAGTACTCCAAGGTTCTGCTGCATAAGAAACATATCCGTCAACCAGCCACTTGGGTAAATCGAGCAGGGCCTGGTTACTGGCAAATTCACCAATGTCTTCCCCAAAGAGCAGGTTATCGGTCAGCACTTTGGCAATTCCTTGTCTGATCTGACGACGAAGATTGGCATGGTTGCCGTCAAAATATATGACCAGCTTGTTATTTACTAGACGGGTAACACCCCCCGGACTTTGCCAGTCGTTACCCAAACCGATGTTGCTGCTTTTGTAATCGCGGTAATCATTATAAATGACAATGTTGGCACGACGCTGCAAAGAATATTCTACAAAATTTTCGATGCCGGATAACTCTTCCTCCGCCAACTGGGCAGCAAACTTACCCAACTCAACACCGCCCTGACTTACATAGGCATTAAAATTGGGTGACTGATAAAACTTCCAGTTGAATTTCTTATGCTGTACCCTATTTTTGCCAAACTCCACGCCATTCACCTGGGCAAGTCCCGTCAGCGGCAAGAAAAGCATACTCAGCCAGGTAATAGCGCTCCGTTTGAATGGCATATCCGTACTTTGGTGTTTTAAAAATAATCATTTACCCGCAAAAGCCGTTAAAATTACCAATATGTTAACCCTCCAGGTATTCACTTTTAGCCCCATCCGCGAAAATACTTACGTCTTGTACAATGAACAGCGCAAAGCTATCATTATAGACCCCGGATGTTACTTTTCTGCTGAGGAAGAAATGTTAAAAAATTTCATCGAATCAGAAGGCTTACAACCCACCCTTTTACTCAATACACACTGCCACCTTGACCATGTATTTGGCAACCGTTGGGTACATACTACTTATGGATTGGAATTGCACCTGCACCAGGGAGAACAAATAGTATTGGAAAGAGCACCCATTTCCGGACAGAACTGGGGATTGCCTTTCACCAATTACAATGGCCCATTGCATTTTTTGAAAGAAGGAGATGTGATTGAACTCGACAACGACCGGCTGGAAGTGCTGGAAACACCCGGACATTCCCCCGCCAGTATTTGCTTTTATTGTGCAGCCCAGCAATTCGTAATAGCCGGAGATGTTCTCTTTCGCGAAAGCATCGGCAGAACCGACCTGCCCGGCAGCAGCCATGAGCAATTATTGAGCAGCATCCGCGAAAAATTATTGGTATTGCCCGATGCAGTAGTGGTGCACCCCGGACATGGCAGTTCTACCACCATTGGTTACGAAAAACAACACAACCCGTTCTTACAATAATTAAAAAGAACGACGTGACCGGTCCGCCTCCATAACAGTGCGGTAAGCTTGAATAAATAATGCCCCCAGATTTTGATAGGGTGGCACATAGTCGCGGAATGTTTCCTTTGCATTACCCGTAAAACCAGCTTCCAGCTTTTTCCACAAACCCGGCCAGTAGATATCTTTTCCCAGCCGCATTTGCTCGCAGATCACATCAATGAGTTGCTGGTTGATCTGTCCGGTACCTACTTGCTTGGAAGAAATGATGGCAGCATCCGGACAGGTCTCCAGTACATCGTGTAAGCGCTGATATCCGCCACAACTACCCAACAATACCAAGCGGGAGCTGTAGGGCAACTTCTCGATTGTAGAGGGCAAACTGTAACTATGCCCCCGGTGAATAGACATCACAGGCTCCAAACCTTTCGATTGCAGATAGGTGATCAGACTATCCTGTGCGTGCTCATCGTTATCGCCTACTTCATCCAGTGGCAGATTGGAATAGATGATCACCGGCTCACCCTTGACAGCTGAAACCTCCGTCCAGTAGGGTTTTCGTTCTATTTTCCAGTTGGCATTGGAAAATCTTCGAATAAAGTTTTGATAGATTTCCGGTCCGCCCTTGTCGCCATAAAAAAATTGCTGCACAACAATGCGTCCCGATGAATCTTTCAGTGCGGCAATGGGCAACCGATCGGCCGGCTGCAATCCCAAAGCCTCCAGTACCGACGTACGTTGTGCGGTATCCATAGAATAAAAGATGCGCTGCAAAATAGAATAGATGGCGGCACCCCGGGAATCGGCAGATTCTTTAAGTTGCACAGCGCGCTCATCTACTTTCGACAACATCCATTTTTTTATCCGCTCATTATAGATACTGGAATAAGTGGTAGCCACGTCGACAGCATCAGCCAGTCCTGCAGTTTTTTCCAACCCATCAGCGAAGTCAAGCACCAATTTTCTGGCAGCAGCCGTATCCATTCGTCCCAGCAGATCATCAAGTGTATTATAAGATGCACATAGTCGTATAAAGCGACGGTATTGGTCAAACTGAACACGCGCCAGCAAAGAGTCAGCTGTCTTTCCTTTCCACAACTGAAAGATGCGGGGATAGATGCCCAAAACAAAGCTGGACGTATACATTTCCTCCTCGCCCGTGATGGCCACATAATAAAGCTCTTCCGGTGTTAGGCGACTGATTTTTTTAAAGCGGCGGACCAGGCTTTGTTCATCATGCAGCCCATTGATTTCATTCAGATAGTCTTCAACGGAACGTTGCTGAATTCTTTTATAGAGGGCATCCATGGCCATCGCCGTATCACCCTGCCTCAATCGCTGCATATAGGAGAGACGGGTTCTTACCAACATCGAAAAATAAGTACCGCTGGTGTCTTGGTGGGTGAAGGGGGCGATGGAATCAATGGTCAGACGACCATGATAGATTTCATCAATAAAAGGAAAGATCATGCGACCCGTTGGTAATTTGGTTAGATACGCGATCAATTTTACCAGCGGATGTGGGGACTGATGTATCCGCTTACCCAGGGCATCGGGAACAGCAGCATAGGTATATAATTTCTCCTGGTCCTGAAAGGCTGCCAAAACAATGAGGCTATCGGCATACCTGCAGCCGGGTTGTTTACTCAAGAGCGGTAAAATACGGGTATGATCGCGATTGGCTTGCTGAAGCAGCAACCAGTCACGTGCTTCTTCGCGTGCCGGATTAGCCGCCAGTGCTGTATTTTGTAGCAATAACCAGGCACTCTCCGGGGGAAGCCCATAAAAAGCAGGCATGAAAGATGCGCCCACGCAAGTTGCTTGCATTGCCTTACCATAAGCATCAACCGCTGCAGGCCACGCAAGGGAACTGATTTTCTTTGTCCGCAGCATATCGCGGTAGCCATCGAGAAATTCCCGCAAACTGCGCAGCCATTTGTAGCGGTCATTATCACTGAAACTGCTGTCACGTTCTATCCCGGCGCGATAGCCATCTATTTTTTGACGAACCTGCGTATCCCGTTGTTGGATGTAAAGACTGTCTTCAGCCGTATGACGTCCCGACAAATGAACCGCATTTATCTGCTGAACAACTTGTATGATCTGATCGTGGTACAGCATCCGCATAGGGGGTACCGGCGGCATCGTTACCTCCTGCGCATAACCAGACATGGCACAAAGGCAGCCCAGCCAACTAATCACCCTGCGTGCTAACAACATACCTTACAAAATTATACTAATTATTATGCAACCATCACCGGAATAAAAAGGTAGTTAACAATAACATAATAATAAGGAAAATGGAAATTGCCGTCTATTAGAAGTAAATTTGTTTGAACTTACTATCTATGGGTGACAAGCCCCAAAAAATTCTCATCGCAGATGATGAGCCCGACATCATCGAGATCGTTTCCTACAACCTGAGCAAGGAAGGTTTTGAAGTGTTTACGGCAGCCGACGGAAACGAAGCCCTGCAACAAGCGCGGCAGCATCATCCCGACCCCACGCAACAATGTGGTGCGGTCTATCTTTGCCGATGCGGGCTTTACCGCCGGACCGGAGGAGAATGTGTGGGTGCTGTCCTTCGAAACCGGAATTATCGGCGCGCCAGCCTATCTGCAGGTCGAC
>JBEIUM010000228.1:0-4440 GCA_040374385.1 Sediminibacterium sp.
CATATGGTGCGGGGTCTATTTACGTGCGTGCCATAAGGAGGACATGCAGCTGAAGACCGCTAAAGAACAAATAGCTCCTCCGAAAAGTCTTTCCGACGCAGGAGGTGGACTTTGCGGCTTGCATGTGAAATACTCTTTCAATTAAAGATTACAGACAAATCGAACCTGGCACATGCTGCGAAGTCTACTTACGCGCAAGCGGTAAGCAAGACACGCAGCGGAAGACCGCTAAAGAACAAATATCTCCTCCGAAAAGTCTCACCGACGCAGGAGGTGGACTTTGCGGCTTGCTTGTGAAATACTCTTTTAATTAAAGATTACAGATAAATCGAACCTGGCACATGCTGCGAAGTCTATTTAAGCGCATGCCGTAAGGAAGACACGCAACTGAACAAAAGAGTACCCCTACAATAGGAGTGCACGAAAAAATTGTGGATCTAAAAAAGATACACGTGTTTCGGTGGTATATAAAAAAGGGTTTAAAATGTGCCTGTTATCACCGGCAACTCAATCTTCGACCGGTGGTGTACCCGTATGTTGGATTTGATGAAATCTTCATCCTTTGCCTGATATATGTCCAGAAACTGCTGTGGATTCCTGTCAACAATAGGGAACCAACTGCTCTGTACCTGAATCATCAAGCGATGTCCTTTTTTAAATGTATGTGCCACATCCGGTAAACTGAACTTTACCTGGGTGGGTTGATTGGGAACGAAGGGTGCCGGCTTCTCGAAGCTATTGCGGAATTTGCCACGCATCACTTCACCACGCACCAATTGTTGATATCCACTCATCAGATAATCTATTTTTATGTCGGAAGCAGCCGCTTGATCCGGATATACATCAATCAATTTTACCACGAAATCAGCATCCGTTGTTGAGATAGACACCCACAAATCAGCCACTACGGGTCCGCCCAAAGTCAGATCCTCAGAGAGTACCGGGGTCTGATACACCAACACATCGGGTCGGCGAGAAGCAAATTTTTGGTCTTCAATCATATACTCACGATAATGTCTACTCGGGGCAGAACGCAACATATAAACATCTGAAATATAAGGCACCGGCTTGGCAGGATCACTCACATATTCTTCAAATCCCTTTCCTGCAGTAGCAGTAGACAATGATCCGCGGGGACCAAGAAAATAAGGGGTCATACGCATTCCGGGCACCGGCCATTTTGCCAATTGCTTCCACTCATTGGCCCCGGTAAAAAATACATTGGCTTCTTTGATAGCATCTATACTTCCCTTATTTCTGAGATGGTAATCAAAGAATGGCAACTCAATGTTCTTCCCATACCATTCACTGGTGTTCGAACCAAAGTATACACTGCCCAGTTTGGTTCCATCCAGAGCACCCCACTGCCCATGATACCAGGGTCCCATGACAATGCGGTTATCATTCTTCGCTTTCCCTTCAATCGCTTTGTACAAATTCCAGGCCCCATAACAATCCTCGGCATCATAAAGACCTCCAACCACCAATGTGGCGATAGACGAGTTGATTTTTTCAACATTCCGACGAGCATCGCGCACCTGCCAAAATGCATCATAATTGGGATGGGCCATCAGGTCTTTCCAGAAAAGAATACTATCGCCCATTAGACGGGTGAAATTGGTCAATGCACCCGTCCGCAAATAAAAGTCGAAATAGTCCTTCGTAGGAAATTCAAAACCCTTCGGTCCTATCGTGGTGGGTTTCGGCCGCGGCTTTCCAAAACCGGAATAGAAGGCAAACCCATCAGCCAGCATGAATGCACCGTTGTGATGAAAATCATCACCTATAAACCACTCGGTGACAGGTGCCTGCGGACTGACCGCTTTGAGTGCAGGATGATTGCTCAAAGATGCCATGGTCGCATAGAATCCGGGATAAGAAGTACCGAATACTCCTACATTACCATTATTGCCGGAAACGTTTTTAACCATCCAGTCAATCGCATCATATGTATCAGTCGACTCATCGGTCTGACCAGCCACTTTATTGGGAACATATGGACGGATGTCTTCGAACACCCCTTCACTCATCCAGCGCCCACGCACATCCTGTATCACATAAATGTATTTTTCCCTAAAAAAATAGTTCCTAGGACCCCGCCAGAAACCAGCATTGAAAACACCTTCACCATAAGGTGCACAGGAATAAGGGGTACGGGTCAACAAAATAGGGTGCGGCTCAGACATGTCCTTGGGTGCATAGACTGTGGTGAACAGCCGAATGCCATCCCGCATGGGAACCATCACCTCCTTCTTAATATAGTTGTTCACGATCCAGGCAGAATCCACCATCTGCGCCATGGCTCCTATCGGTAACAACAGGAGGGCCAGTAAAAATTTCTTGCTGTTCATACAGATACATTTCATGATTGGTATCTTGAAAATAGTTGATTTTCAGTAATAATTATCTGCTGCAGGTACATGAGAACTGCCCTTTTTGGATGGGTAGAGATGCTACAACCCCTGAGGATGCGAATACATAATTTATTTTTATAACTTATTGAGTAACTCACCTGCCAGATAGCTGTCATTTCCCCGAATAATCTTACCTTTGCACGCTCAAAATCAAGTATAATCACATCTCCATGGCTACCATTACGCGCGAAAACATCAGTCTGCTCAACGACAAGCTTACCATAAAACTTTCCAAAGAAGATTACCTGGAAGGTTTTGAAAAAACATTGAAGAAATACGCAAAAACTGCCAACATTCCCGGCTTCCGTAAAGGCATGGTGCCGGCCGGACTGGTAAAGAAAATGTATGGCCAGGGTGTATTTAACGAGGAAGTATTGAGAAAAGTGGAAGATGAACTGAATAAATACCTGCAACAAGAGCAACTGGAGATTTTCGCACAGCCCCTGCCTCTGACACAGCAGGCACCCCAACTGGATATGCACCAGCCCGGGGATTATCAATTTGAATTCGAGATCGGACTCAAACCACCAATTGAATTAAAGCCGGAGCAACTGAAAGTTACCCGCTATGTGGTTAACGTGACAGATGAAATGGTGCAGGAAGAGCTCGATAGAACACAAAAAAGAAATGGCGAACGCACCGAACCTGAAGCCATCAACCATAAAGACAATGTGCTGCAGATCAGCCTGACCGAAACCGATGCAGCAGGACAAGATGTTGAGAACGGATTACAAAAAGAAACAAGCCTGCTGGTAAGTGATTTCTCCGATGCTACCCAATCGCAATTGATGGGTAAGAAAAAAGAGGAGACTCTGGCAATTACCCTGGCAAGCGCTTTCGCCGAGGAAGAATGTAAGGCGGTGATGTCTGAGCTGGGATTACAGGATGGACAGAAAGAATTGCCCCTGCGAATGACCATCAAAAAAATCACGCAGATCAATCCAGCCCCCCTGAATGAGGAATTATTTAAAAAAGTATTCCCCGATCAGGAAATCACAACGGAAGAAGCTTTCCGCAGTGCTATCAAAGAATCAATTGCAGCCCATTTTGCCCAGCAGGCAAAAAGCCAGGTATATGATCAGATCTACCATGCGCTGGTAGACCATACCCCCCTCTCCTTCCCGGAGAACTTCCTGAAACGCTGGATGCAGCAGGGAGGTGAGCAACCCAAAACTGCCGAACAGGCCGAACAGGAATATCCCACTTTCGAGAAACAATTGAAATGGACCCTGTTCAGCAACCAACTGATTCAAGACAATAAAATTGAAGTAACCCCCGAAGACATCAGGAACTTTGCCAAAATGCAATTGTTCAGTTACATGGGTGGCCAGATCAATCTAATGGGTGAAAACAGTCAGTGGGTTGAAGACTATGCCAACCGCATGATGCAGGATAAAAAATTTGTGGAAGAAAGCTACCACCGCATCAGCACCGATAAAATGTTTCAGTCACTGGAAACCCAGGTAATCACGGAAGAGCAGCCCATCAGTAGTGAAGATTTTGCCAAGAAACAGCATCACCACCATTGATAGGCCCCGAAGAGTCGGAAATACTGACAATTCTTTGTAATATCGCCCGTACAAACTGACTTGTTGTCGGAAAGAAGTCATAGCATAGTTTTTGACTTCCCGAAAACAGGCGAAATCGCTTATCTTCAAATTATAAAATTATATCTATGCATACGGGAAAAGAATTCGAGCAATATGCAATAAAACACCGGGGCATCAGCAGTGCCACGCTGCACAATTACCGCCAGCAAGGTTTTACCAACCTGACGCCCTATATCATTGAGGAGCGCCCATTGAACGTAGCCAGTATGGACGTGTTCAGCCGTCTGATGATGGACCGCATCATCTTCCTCGGTGAAGGCATCAATGATTATGTTGCCAATATTGTTACCGCTCAGCTGTTGTTCCTGGAAAGCACCGATCGGTCCCGTGATATCCAGATGTATATCAATAGTCCGGGTGGCAGCGTTTATGCCGGCCTGGGCATCTATGATACCATGCAATTTATCAGTCCCGAC
>JBEIUM010000206.1:0-5014 GCA_040374385.1 Sediminibacterium sp.
AAACGAAAAGAATTCCTGCTCCAGCAGGAAAGGCGAAGACGAGGCCTTGACCTTTTTGGTTACTTTTTGGGTCAAGCCAAAAAAGTAACTCCGGGTGAAGGGGCGGATAGCCCCTTTAAGAACAAATAGGTTATTGTATTCAAAATTATTTTGAGATCATTACTAATAATGATCTCCTTTCAAGCCGCGAAGTCTACTTACGCGCAAGCGGTAAGCAAGACACGCAGAGGAGAAAGGCCAGAGTGAGTGTGTGGTGTGAGTGTGATTAAAGATCAACTTTCAAGCAGCGAAGTCTCCTTACGAGCAAGCGGTAAGGAAGACACGCGGAGGAGAAAGGCCAGAGTGAGTGTGTGGTGTGAGTGTGATTAAAGATCAACTTTCAAGCCGCGAAGCTTCCGCCTCTGGCGGAAGAAGCAGCGTGGATGTGAAGTGTAAGTGTGTTAAATCTATCGCATTACGACCCAACATAAAAAAAGAAACCCCTCCACCTGAGTGGAAGGGTTCTTTTAGCATGCAATCGTTGTGCTATTAATAGCCGGGGTTTTGTTGGCAAGATTTGTTTACCAACAATTCCGCGATAGATATGGGCCAGATATATTGGTCAGCAGCAGGAGCCACTGAACTCACGGTACCTTTGGCAGGGAAACTGGCATTGGTGCGGGCAATATCAGAGGTTCTGAAACCTTCACCCAACAGCTCAATTCTTCTTTCAGTCAGGATCAGATTCACCAGTGCATCTTTATCAGCCGGAGCGAAATCAGCAATGGTTGCATCAGAACGCTTACGAACTGCATTCAGAAGTGCAAGTGCACGAGTGTCTACTGTAGTACCGGCAGCATTTCTTGCAAGCGCCTCAGCGAGGTTCAGCATTACTTCTGCATAGCGGATTACCGGACTAGGGTCAGCAGCATTCACCGGATTAGGGAATTTGCTCAGCCAAGTTTGTCCGCCGGACACTACCAGGAAGCTACGACGCGCATCTGTAGCTCTCCAATCAGCATTGGCTGCAATACCAGGTGCTGCAGTGTTCAGTGAGAACTCACCACCACCTACCGGACCGGGATTATAATAGTGACCCAGAGAGTTTTGTCCACCAGGACCATCAAGGGCAGTAAATGGCATAGACAGAATCATTTCGCTGTTCGTGTAGTTTGTGAAAACGGTTGCGAAACTCGGAACCAGTTCATTGGCTACACCGCTTCCAGCTCTCCAGGGAGCAGCGGTTGGAACAATTTTGTTGGCTTCTGTCACAACATTGGCCCACTGTCCCATATTCAGATAAACACGCGTTTTCAGGGCAATTGCCGTATTACGGTGAGCTCTGTTCGTGTTAAAGGCCGCATTGGTACCATAAGAAACAGGGAGATCAGCTTCAGCCTCATTCAAATCTTTTACGATTTGTGCATAAATGTCAGCAGCGCTAACACGGGCCTGGCTTTGATTGCCACTGGAAGTTTCTGGTTGTAACTTAAGAATCACACCCAGCTTGGTACCATTGCCATCTGTGAATGGTCTGGCATACAGTTGCATCAACATGTAATAGGAAATGGCACGCACCACTTTTGCTTCTGCAATCAGATTGCGTTTTAATCCGGCACTTACCGGAGAAGTTCCTAATCCATTGATCACCACATTACAGCGGTTGATGGTGGCATAGCATGCAGCCCAAAAACCTTGTACCTCATTGGCACTGGCTGTCAGGTTAAACTGCCAGGTAAGCCAGGCAGTTACCGCATTGTTGGTACGGTTGATGAATTCCTCACCCCGTACATCCTGGTATACCTGATAACGTCCGGCATACATCTGACCTTGTTTCAGCGCAGAATACAAACCAAAAACCTGTTGAACGCTGCGGCTGGAATCACTGAAGGCAACAGCATCCGATAAGGCAGTCTGCGGAATCGGGTCCAGTTTTTCCTTACTACATCCCACTGCCATCAGAGCCAGTAGGAATAAAGAAGTTATATTAATTTTCATGTCTATAAATTTTAAAGAATTAGAAACCAACATTCACACCGAAATTGATGCTTCTTGCCTGTGGTACAGAGTTTCTATCCACACTTGGGTTTTGATTGCCGTTACCATTGGAAGAAATCTCAGGATCGTATCCTGTGTATGAAGTCAAGGTAAAGGCATTCATCACCTGTCCGTAGAAGCGGAAACTGTTGATACCGATCTTCTCAGTTACACTCTTAGGCAGTGTGTAACCAAAAGTCAGACTGCGAAGTTTCAGGAAATCACCTTTTTCAACATTCTCGCTGATTACTACACCAGATCCATTGGAGATGTTGTCTCCAAATACGATGCGGGGAATATTGGTGATGTCGCCTGGCTTTTGCCATCTGGTCAAAGCTTCTTTTGAGTTATTCCAGCTTCTCATGTCACGCATACCGGCTTTGGTTCCGTTGTATACATAGTTACCACCAGAGAAGAAGAATAAGAAGTTCAAGTCAAATGACTTCCAGCGGAAAGTATTATCCCAACCACCTGTCCATTTCGGCAGGGCTGGTCCGATAATAACGCCATCGTTCGCCTGGTCAGCAACGCGGGGAGCAGCTGCACCGGTAGATACCAGTGTCCAACGAGAAGCTGCGGGATTCGCCAGGTTAAACTGAACAGCGGTTCCATCACGATAGAAGAAGATACGCTGACCATTGGCTGGATTTACTCCACCGGTACGAACAGCATAGAAGCTACCAATGGATTCGCCAACGCGGATCATACTTGGACGCTCAAGACCCGATGTAGCCGGGTTGATATCAGCATTACCTGCAGCCAAGGCAGTAACTTTATTCTCCAGGAAGGTGATATTAAAGTTAGAGGTCCAGGAGAAGTCCTTCTTCTGAATCAGGTTCATATTCAAAGAAAACTCCCAACCTTTATTGGTCATGCTACCAATGTTGGTCAGAATAGAGTTACCAGGAATACCTCTGGAAGGAGCCTGTGGTTCCGCCAGAATCAGGTTATCAATATCATTCAGGAAGTAGGTTGCTTCCAAGTTCACGCGACCTTTGAAGAAGCCCATCTCTAAACCGATATCTGTTTTCTTACTGGTTTCCCAACGCAGGTTGCGGTTACCCGCCTGAGAGAAGGCCAAAGTTGGATTTGTAGCGAAGAGACCACTGCTGAAGAAGCTCCAGAAAGCGAAGTCGCTGATGCCCTGGTTATTACCTACTACACCATAGCTACCTCTTAACTTAAAGTTGCTGAAAACTTTATCAAAACCCGCACTCTGGAAGAATTTCTCCTGGCTAAGAACCCAACCGGCAGAAGCACCCCAGAAATTACCGTACTTATTTTCAGGGGCAAAAGCTGAGTAACCGTCACGACGACCGTTTACAGACAAGAGATATTTTTTCTTGTAATCGTAGTTGATACGACCAAAGTAAGATACCAGGTAGTTCTCACCCAGGAAGTTAGCAAAGGGAACGATGACATTAAAACCACCCTGGAATTCATTGTAGAAAGGATCGGTTACACCCTGGCGGTTAGCACCCCAACCTTCACCGAATGTATATTGTTCTTCCGTACCTGCCAACGCTGAGATATTATGTTCGCCGAAAGATTTATTAAAGTTCAGTACGTTGGTCCAGTTCCAGCGACGATAGGTTTGTAAAGAATTAAATACGTTACCACCATTTCCAACACCATCACCATGTAAGGCATTCTGGAACGATTTGTTCACCGTATTCAGGTTATCGATACCATAGGTGGAACGGAAAGTCAATCCTTCAGCAATTTTAAATCCAACATAAGCATTGGCAATCACACGGTCAGATAATGAACTGAACGTATTTAAATCCAGCAATACTTGAGGGTTGGTGAACTGAAGCGGCGTAAGGTTGGCAGCTTGACCAATCGAATTACTTACTCTGTTGATGTTGTAACTACCATCATTCAGGAAAACGGGAACATTGGGCATCAGGTTAAAACCTAAGCGACCAATACCTGAAGTAGCGAACGCACCACCGGGAGTAGAACCGGAGTTAACGCCGGTATTATCACTATTGGCATATTGGAATTTACCACCCACCGTCAGTCGGTTAGATACTTTGTGCTCGAGACTCATGGTGGCATTCAGACGCGTGAAGTCATTCTGGCGAATGAAACCTTCTTGCTTGGTATAAGCTGCACTGAAGAAGTAGTTGGTCTTGTCATTGGCACCGGATACGCTCACATTGTGGTTTTGTGAGAGACCTGTGCGAAAGATCACATCATACCAGTTGGTGCTCACAGCACGTCCGTCTGGTCCGATATAAGGATAGAAACCGCGGGTAGTACCATTGGGAGGCGTACCGGCATTGGTAAGACCCTCGTTCTTGATGGTTTCATACTCACGGCCATCCAATACTGGAATCAGGTTGAAGGGGGTAGTAAAACCAACCCAGGCATCATAGTTTACTTTTGCCTTTCCTTGTCTTCCTTTCTTTGTGGTGATCAATAGTACCCCGGCTGAAGCACGTGAACCATAGATGGCAGCAGCTGCCGCATCTTTCAGTACATCGATGCTCTCAATGTCAGCCGGATTGATATCGCCTAATGGATTGTTGGCAGCGTTACCGTTACCTACGTCTCCCGAGAAAGTCGGAATTCCATCAATTACAACCAGTGGGAAAGAACTCAAGCTGATCGAGTTGATACCACGGATACGAATAACCGGCGGATTGTTCACCACACCATTGGGGATGGTAATGCTCACACCCGCAGCGCGACCAGATAAACCCTGATCGAAGCTTTGCAGTGGCATGTCACGCATTTTATCTCCGGTGATGGTGGAAACGCTACCGGTAAGGTCCTTCTTGCGTTGTACCCCATAACCTACTACCACCACCTCATTGAGGTTGGAAGCAGTACTGAGTAGTTGAACTGAAATGGCAGTCTTTCCTCCCAGTGCAATGGTCTTTTCTTCTAAACCAACATAGGCTACCCGGATGCTTTTCACCTGGTCGCTTACGCGGATGGAATAATTACCTTTTGCATCTGAAACAGCAGTAGTCACTACAGAATTGTTATT
>JBEIUM010000193.1:0-5278 GCA_040374385.1 Sediminibacterium sp.
AACTTACCAGGCTTGGTATGGTGTGCCGGAAAGCATGCTGGCAACCAACCGTCGTTTCAATCCTGCCGGAACAGAAAAAACAGGTGAACCCTACGAGAATCAAACCGATAACTATCAGCAAACCCATTATCAATTATTTTTCAACCAGCAACTGAAGAACAACTGGACACTTAACACAACAACCTTCCTGAGTCGCGGTAAGGGTTATTATGAAGAGTACAGAGCAGATCAGTCGCTGGCAAGATACGGGCTTCCACCTTTCACCAGCGGTGGAATTACCTACACCCGAACAGATTTGGTGAGGCAATTGTGGCTGGATAATTATTACTATGGTCAACTCTTCACGTTACAAAAGCGTACTGATAAAAAAGAGGTAACCATGGGTGGGGGTGTTACCCGATATGATGGTGACCACATCGGCAGGCTGCCCTGGTTGCAGCGGGGCATTCAACCTGCCAATTATCGTTTTTATGACTTACCTGCATTCAAGAACGATGCACATCTGTACATCAAATGGCAACAAAATTTCAGCAGTCGCTGGAAGGGATTTGCCGATCTGCAATATCGTATGGTTCGACATGTGATGGATGGCTTCCGCAATAACCCAACCCTGCGCATCGATCGTTCCTTCTCTTTTTTCAATCCCAAACTGGGCTTGAGCTACCAACAGGGTGGTACACAAGCATTTTTTAGTTTTGCCGTAGCGAACAAAGAACCCAACCGAGATGATTTTCAGGCGGGCATTAATTCACAGCCAAAATCAGAGCGTTTACTGGATTGGGAAGCGGGCTGGTTGCACCGGACAGAAAAAAGTTCAATAGGGGTTACCTTGTTCCACATGGATTACCGGGACCAGTTGGTGTTAACCGGTCAGATCAACGATGTGGGTGCCTACACCCGTACAAATGTTCCACGCAGTTTCCGCGCTGGTATTGAGATAGAAGGAGGCATTCGCCTGCGGCCTTCTTTACAATTGAACGGTAATCTTACCATCAGCCGGAACAAAATCAAACAATTCACTGAATTCATTGACAACTTTGATACAGGTGATCAGGATAAAGTAGTGCATCGAAATAAAGATATTTCCTTCTCTCCCCCGGTTACTGCCAATGCCACACTCAACTGGAAACCGATGCCCGCCATAGAATTAGAATGGCTGCATAAATTCGTCGACCGTCAGTTTCTAGATAACACCTCAAATGCAGCCCGCCAGATCGCCGCATTTTATGTACAAGACATTCGGTTCAATTGGAAAGTACCCGTGAAAAGATTGAAGGAAACCAGATTGGTGTTGCAAGTATTCAATGTGCTGAATAGGCAATATGCCCCCAATGGCTATACTTACCCCTATGTATCAGCTGGCACCTTAATTTCCGATAACTATTTTTATCCGGTGGCAGGCAGGCATTTTTTGGCGGCGCTGAACATTAGTCTCTAATGCCGCATGTAGTAGTTAAGAAGGGAACTGCTCTTTCCAGGCGAGCATACCGCCAGAGACGTTGATTACATTGGTAAAGCCGGCAGCGGATAAGATATGACAGGCTTGTCCGCTGCGGTTTCCACTGCGGCAATACAAGTAAACGGGTTCGTCTTTCCACTCATCTATGGCATCTGTTTGCATCATTTGAACTTGCCCAAGTGGCAATAGTAACCCGCCAATGTTAAATTCGGCATGTTCATTAGGCTCACGAACATCTACCAGGTGTATTGACTCACCGCGATCCAGCATCGCTTTTAATTCCTGTACAGTGATTGTTTTCATAAAACAAATATTATGGATGATAAGGTGATTGTGTGGTATCGGCCGGACTAGGAGGTGTGCTACTAATAAATAGATCCATCAGTTGTCCGGGTTTCATTTTATTCGGCAAGCGGAATCCACTCATATCGAGTGAGTCAGATAAAGCTGCTGGTGATTGACGAATAATAAAGGAGGAAGAGGAGTCGCTGATGGCATTGAGTGCAACGATTGCGCCCACATTGATGTTCATACCTTGTAACATCAGTTTAGCTGCTTCGAAAGTGAGTCCGACCAATTGCGGCACCTCCAGTTCACCACTACCTTCACCACTTCCTAACACAAAATTGATCATGGTACCGGTCGGTATCTTTGTGCCCGGTGCAATGGGTCGATCCCCTATTAATTGTTCCAACACAGCGTTGCGGGCTATATCAGGTCGATACGAGAGACTGCCCATTTTTAGTCCCAAACTTAACAGAAACATTTCTGCACTCTTCAAAGAAAAGCCAGCCAAATTTGGCATTTCCACCTGCGGTGGAACAGTTCGGTTGATGGTGAGATAAATAGTTCTACCTGTCTTCACGATGGCATCGGCCTCCGGTATCTGACGCACCACGGCTTGTTTAGCCAGGGTATCAATGTATATGGAATCCTGAATTACCACTTCAAGTCCGCTGGCTTCTAATATTTTGATAGCTGCCTGCACATTTTGTCCGGTAATGGAGGGCACTTTCTGCGTTTTTCCAAATCCGGTCAGCCAGGCCAGCGATCCGAAGAACAGCATGAGCAAAGTAATAACAAGCAATACGGCGAAAACCATGTTCACCCAGAGGGGCTTGCTGGTAATTTGCCGGATTAATTTTTTCATAGAGGTTCCTGATTACAGGCAATATTAAAGGTAAAATCGCAAACAGCCGTGATTCGACTTATCGTTGAAGGGCTTCTTCAATTAGAGCACCATAAAAATCAGTCAGGTTCCAGCCCATGGCTTTCACTTGCTGAGGGATGACACTGGCAGCACTTTGTCCGGGTACTGTATTCACTTCCAACATATAGGGTTGTTGAAATTTACTGCTGTAAATAAAATCTACCCGTACTACTCCACGGCAATTGAGAACTTCGTACGCTTTTCTGGCGGCGGCTTCCAGCTGCTGCAGCATAGGAGGCGTTATTTCTGCCGGTGTGATCTCTTTACTTTTTCCCTGGTACTTGGCTTCAAAGTCAAAAAATTCATTTTGGGTGACGATCTCGGTAATCGGCAATACCGTGATTACCCCATCCCGACGAAAAACCCCTACAGTGAATTCTCGCCCCTCAATGTATTCTTCCACCAGCAGTTGGTTATCTTCTGCATATGCTTTTCGAAGAGCGGGACCAAGTTCCTCAGGTGTATTTACTTTACTCATACCCAGACTGCTACCGCCATTATTGGGTTTAACAAATACGGGCAAGGTGAGGTGATGTAAAATTTGTTCCGAAGAGAAAGGTGTATGAGCAAACAGGTGCAGCGAACGGGCAACATGTATACCTGCGAATGCCACTACGGCTACCGTGAAGCGCTTGTTGAAAGTCAGTGCAGATGTGGCGGCATCACAACTGGTATAAGGTAAAGCGAGCAGATCAAAATAGCCCTGCAGTTTTCCATCTTCACCCGGCGTGCCATGCAGACAAAGCAGTGCCACATCAAAAGTCACTTTTGCTCCATCATCAATGATAGAAAAATCTTCCCGATGAACGGGGCTGCGTTCCCCCGAAGGGGAAACATACCACCAGCCGGATGGATGGATATCGATGTAATAAACATTGTACAGATCGCGGTTCAGATGAGCCTTGACCGTTTCGGCACTTTTGTAGCTGATTTGTGCCTCACTGCTGAGACCACCAGTAACCAGGGCAATATTTTTTTTCATGTGTAACTATAAAAAATCCCGGTGATCTCTTCGGCGTTGTGCGAAAAAATCACCGGGATAAAATGGTAACCACCCTTTTGGGTGGCAACATTCATCAAATATGCATTTTCTCTTTTTTTCCCAGCAATTCTTCCACTGTTTCCTTGTATTGCTCATCAGGAACACAGCAGTCCACCGGACAAACAGCAGCGCACTGAGGCTCTTCATGGAATCCCTGGCACTCGGTACACTTGTTGGGTGTAATGTAATAAGTATCTGAACTGATCGGAGCGAAACGCTGATCACTGTCCACAACAGAACCATCCATCAAGGTAAAACTACCTTTTACGGATGTTCCATCTGAAATGGACCACTCTACACCACCTTCGTAGATGGCATTATTTGGACATTCGGGCTCACAAGCACCGCAGTTAATACATTCATCTGTAATTTTGATCGCCATAGGGTTTATTTGTTAATGGGTGAATCGAAATTTCTCTCCTCAAAAATACGGTGGAACAATGATTTTACAAGAACGAATTGAAATAATGTGTGAATTGGGCAAATATATGTCCGGAACTGACCCTAATTGGCTAAGTATTCGGGAACGGGCAAGCAGGGAAAATACCTGGTTCCTACCCCGGTTTGTAGATGCTGCCGTTACCGCCATCTGTGAGCAAATGTTGACCCGGCCTATGCTGGAAAAATGGACAGCCGCCTATCCCCTACCGGCAGCAAACGCTTTCCCACTGAGGGTAGGACTCGTTATGGCGGGCAATATACCCTTGGTTGGATTTTTCGACCTGCTGTGTGTTTTCATTTCCGGCCACCGGGCCGTGGTAAAACCATCCTCCAAAGATAAATGCCTGATCACCCACCTGATTGAGCAGTTAAAAGCGATCAATCCCCGAACGGCCGACTTCATTGAAATAGCAGAGCGGCTGCAGGGATGTGATGCCTATATCGCTACCGGCAGCAACCAGTCTGGCAGGTATTTCGATCAGTATTTTGGCAAATACCCCCACATCATCCGACGGAATAGAACTTCGGTGGCGATCTTAACGGGAGAGGAAACCAGCGAAGAACAGATCGATCTGGCAGGCGATATGCAAAGCTATTTCGGCCTGGGCTGTCGCAATGTCACACAGGTATGGGTGCCAACCGACTATGACTTCAGGGGGCTGCTAGAAGCATTGAAGACCTATGATTTTGTGATAGACCTGCCCGCTTATCGGCACAATTTTGATTATCACTTGACTTTACTGCTCATGCAGAATCAATTCTATATGAGCAATGAGTCAGTAGTACTAACCGAACATAAGTCTCCCTTTTCACCGGTCAGCCAGATCCATTACCAGTATTATACACAAGGAACCGACCCCCGGACCGGATTGCTGAAAGATGACAACATCCAGTGTGTGGTAGGAAGAGGCGGTATTCCTTCCGGGCAAGCCCAAAAACCTACCCTTTTTGACTATGCCGATGGTGTAGATACTTTACAATTCCTGATTGACTTACCTTCATCGGTAGAACGCGACTGAGGAGGGGAACTACCCCATCTACGAAGTCGCTCGTAAAACTTTGTTAAATGGGGAGAATGGATAACTGCCATTTCTACCTATTTAGTTTCTTTGCAACAATAGAGGCA
>JBEIUM010000029.1:0-18146 GCA_040374385.1 Sediminibacterium sp.
CACCCATGACAGCCGAGATCTCCCGCCCCATATAAAATTTACCTATACCATCCCGTGAAGCTTTTTTAAATTCATACGCCGTATCCTGGGCACAGGATGAGATGGTAAATAAAGGAAAGGAAAGAAGCAGGATAGTAAACCGGAAACCCATAACCTATGTTTCCGTCTAAGTTACACCTAATCTGATGTCAATCACTTGGTAGTTGGAACTTCCTTCACATAGAGTAAGCGCCATTGAATAAAAGTGGCGATAGCCTGGATGATACCCATAGTGACAAATAACACTTCGAAAGAAACATAATATGCTATTAATCCACCAATGGCAATGGCGATACCTGAGACGAGGTGGGTATGGCCGCCTGCCACACTCCAAAAGAACAAATCATCTTTTTCATCAAGTTCTTTTGCAAAAATGGTATCCCAGATGGGCGTACAGATGGCTTCGGCAATGGCCAATAAAATCTGCAGCAAAAAAAGTTGTGTGCTGTTGTGTACCAATAAGTATCCAAACGTGAAAAGGGTATTCAGTGCATACCCGAAAACAAGAATTTCTTTCTTGCGTTTTGACTTACTGAATATTTTACCAAAGAATATATAAAGTAATCCGGATGTGATTAGAAATAATGCCCAGGCATAAGTGATATCGAGTAGATCACCCCCCACCCTTTCAGCAAAAACCGTGAAGAGCGGACCCAGGAGTCCTTCACCAAAAAACCAGCAGATAGACGCCAGCAAGAGAAGTCGCTGTGTTTTATTCAGGCTCATATCTATTCATTTTAACTAATAAGAGCCTACGGCAGTCGCCAGGTTTAATACTACCGTATCATTTTAACGAAACATTCAGATTGAGGGCTGAAAATACACATCAGTGTACTTTTCCAGGTGGGCGAAATGTGTCTGATAAATTTGCTGTTTGTGCTCTTTGATATAAGACAAGAAAGCGGAAGCAACTGCGGTCAATTGTTTTTTCTGCAACCAGACCAGGCGCCAATTATTTCGCAATGGAAATCCTTTCACCGGAATGATGGAAAGTTTATTCAACATCAGCTCGTCGGCAACACTTACCAAAGGCAACACGGAATAGCCCAAACCGGCAATCACGGCTTGTTTCACCGCTTCAGTAGAGCTCAGTGATAACCCGATGCGGGGACTGATATTCGCCTTTTGAAAAAACTGTTGCATGGAATATCGGGTACCGGAACCTTCCTCCCTAAAAATCAGCGGCAGCTCACGAAACAGTGCAGTACCAGCATCTGGCTGTAACATCTGTACATTTTCAGTAGCACCAAAGAGGTAAAGCCGATTGGGCATTAGCACTTCTTCATATAAGTCCAGATCAGAGGGCAATACAGTGATCAAAGCAAAGTCAACGAGATTATTCCGCAATCCCTCCAGCACTTTGTTTTTATTGCTCACCTCCATATCCAGCTCCACGTGTGGATTTTCGGCGAGAAAATTTCTCAGGTAATAGGGCATGATGTATTTACCCGTGGAAGCCGTACCTATGCGAAGCTTTCCTGAAAGGACGCCCTGAAAACGAAGGGAGTGGTCTTTTATGGAATCTACTTCCCCCAGTACCCGCTGGGCAATTTTTTCAATTTCCCTGCCGAAATCAGTCACATAAAGTTTCCTGCCGATTACTTCGGTCAGGGGTAAATCAAACTGATCCTGTAGATTTTTCAACTGTATCGATACAGCAGGCTGGGTCATGTTCAATTCCCTGGCTGCCTGGGTGATACTCTTCATTTCAGCTACCACCAAGAAAACCCGTAGTTGATGTAAGGTGAAATTCATAAGCCAAATTTATTGCAAAGATAATAACTATAAATAAAATTATATGAATAAAATGGGGCATATTTGCAGTATGAAAATCAATGCCCCTACTCGTATCACCATTGCGAGGGGAGACGGGATCGGCCCGGAAATCATGGAGGCTACCTTGCGAATCATTTCTGCTGCAGGGTGTGCCATAGAAACCGACGAAATCATAGTAGGCGAAAAAGCCTATCTCAGTGGAAATCAATCTGGTATTCCCAAGGAAGCCTGGGATACACTTCGCAGCAACCGGCTTTTCCTCAAGGGTCCGATCACGACCCCGCAGGGTGGTGGCTACAAAAGTGTAAATGTTACGATGAGAAAGATGTTGGGACTCTATGCCAACATCCGGCCCTGCCAGTCTTACCACCCCTTTATCACCACCAAACATCCGGTAATGGACCTGGTGATCATTCGCGAGAATGAAGAAGACCTATATGCCGGAATTGAACACCAGCAGACCGATGAAGTAATTCAGTGCCTGAAGTTGATCTCCAAACCGGGAACAGAAAAAATCATTCGCTATGCTTTTGAATATGCCCGCTCCTGCGGCCGAAAAAAGGTAACCTGCTTTACAAAAGATAATATCATGAAACTGACCGATGGTTTGTTTCATAAAACTTTTGACAGCATAGGAGCCGAATACCCGGAAATAGAAAAAGAGCACCTCATTGTAGACATTGGAGCAGCCAGATTAGCAGATACGCCAGAAAATTTTGATGTGATAGTGATGCCGAATTTATACGGCGATATTTTAAGTGACGTTGCAGCTCAAATCACGGGTTCTGTAGGCTTGGGAGGCAGTGTCAACATAGGATATGAATTCGCTTTATTCGAGGCCATACATGGATCAGCACCTCTCATTGCAGGTAAAGACATAGCGAATCCTTCCGGATTACTCCTTGCAGCGGTTCAGCTTCTCTTGCACATTGAACAATATGAAGCGGCTGCCCGCATACAAAATGCATGGCTGAAAACGATGGAAGATGGAATTCATACGGCCGATATTTTCCGGGAAGGTAAATCCAAGTCCCTGGTAGGTACCCGCGCCTTTACAGATGCGGTGATCAGCCGACTGGGTCAGCAACCTACGTCACTGCATCCAGTTCAGTTTCAGCAGGGACTTTCACACATTCAGACATCTTATGAAGCTGCAGCTCCTGCAAAGAAAGCGTTGGTGGGGGTTGATATATTCCTCCATTATACCAATAGAAATGCTGAAGAACTTGCTGCCCACCTGCAAAAAAGCAAGCCCCCACAGCTGAGCTTACAACTCATCACCAACCGGGGTACAAAAGTATGGCCGGGTGGTTTCCCTGAAACATTCTGTACAGACCACTGGCGTTGTCGGTTTACTTCACCCGATACGTATGCCTTGCAGTACCAGGATGTGCTGGATCTGATGAAACAAGTAACCGAACAAGGTCTTGAAATTATAAAAACTGAAAATCTTTACACTTTTGACGGGGTACCGGGATTCACCGCTGCCCAGGGACAATAAATCATCTACCCGATTCAATTCAAATCCATGGAATTATCACTCATCAACGGCATTTACCCTAAGCAGGACGCAATCAAAATCGTATCTGATATCTTCTCAATTAAGTTACAATACCACCGTAACCGCATAGAATCCGGCGTGCTGACACCTGAAGAATCAGCACATTCCCAAATGCGGATAGGGCAACTGGAGGAAAGTCTGGATCGACTGGTCAAAAAGATTCAAGACCACAGAGAGTCCAAATTGAACATTGAAGCACACATTGATTTAAACATCTTTGCACCGGTGACCCAGTGAACTGAACACAGTGCGGAAAAAAATGTTATACTTTTACACCGGCAAATAACCGGTGATTACCTGTTTAAACCCCCTTTACAAACAGCATAAATGGGAACTAATTATCAATCGGCAGGGAAAGTCTTCCGTTCGATGCTTGGATTACTCCGGGTAGACCGAGCCGATATCAGCTCGATTTATTTCTATGCCATCCTGGCCGGATTGGTTCAACTTTCACTGCCCCTGGGTATTCAGACCATCATCAACTTTGTTATGGCAGGTACGATTTCCACCTCCATCGTTGTACTCATCTTCATGGTGGTTTCAGGAACTCTGATCAGCGGGTTGCTGCAAGTGCGCCAGCTTCAAGTTATTGAAAAGCTGAAACAGAAGATTTTTGTTCGCTATTCACTGGAATTTGCAGACCGCATACCACAGCTTGATATAGAAAAGATGGATCAGTATCACTTGCCGGAATTAGTGAACCGCTATTTTGAAGTTCCCTCCTTCCAAAAGGGCATAGAAAAAATATTACTCGATCTGCCTACTGCCGCCATTCAGATGACGCTGGGATTAATGCTACTTTCATTTTATCACCCTGTCTTTATTGCCTTTGGTGCCATTTTGATTCTTGCCATTTTACTCATCATCCGATTTACCGTACAGCCCGGCTTTAGCGCCGCACTGGAAGCAAGCGAGTACAAGTATAAGGTGGCAGCCTGGTTACAAGAGTTGGCCCGAATGATCAAGTCCTTCAAGTACACCCGTAACTGCGATATTCAGATACAAAAAACAGATGAATTAAGTGCCGGGTATTTGCAAGCACGAACCAATTATTTTAAAATCTTGTTGACACAGGCCTGGAGTCTGATTGGATTTAAGACACTGATCACTGCAGCCATGCTGATCGTAGGTGCTACCCTGCTGGTAGACCAGCAGATCAATATTGGACAGTTCATTGCTGCCGACCTGGTAATCATTGCTATCATTGGCTCCGTTGAAAAGTTTCTGGTTAGTCTCGATGCCTTCTATGAAATGTTTACTTCTGTTGAAAAGATGAATGCGGTTATTCGTGCAGATAAAGAGTCTGAAGGCACTGCCATACTGAATGATAGCCCTGTTGGTACTAAAATAGAATTTCAGCAAGTGAATTTTGCCTACCCCAACAGCGAATACATTTTACACAATGTAACCCTGCAACTGGAGCCCGGACAACTGGCGCTTCTAACAGGTCCCTCCGGTTCGGGTAAATCCAGTCTGTTCCGTTTACTTACCGGAGCTTTCAAACACATAGATGGTAAAGTGCTGATTGACGGACTGCCCATTTCGAATTATAAACTTTCCTCCTTGCGTCAGCATACGGGGGTCTTACTGAACCAGCTGGATATTTTCCGGGGTAGCCTGATGGATAATGTTACCATGGGTGACCCGGAGACAACCATTGACGAAATTATGGAAGTTGCCTCCTATACCGGACTGATATCTTTTATTCAATCACAGCCCCAGGGCTTTGATACACCGCTCGATCCGCTTGGCAAGCGCCTTACCCAAAGTGTTCGTCAACGCATCCTGCTCACCAGGTCACTCTTGGGAAAAAGCAGATTGCTGCTACTGGAAGAACCCTTCCTGCAGTTGAATCAAGAAGAAAAGAACAACCTGATGACATTCATCCGAAAACGGAATGCAACCACTATTATTATCGGAAAAAAGAAGGATATGAGTTTGTACGATGTTGTTTTCGAACTCAACGACGGCAAACTGGAAAAACTTAAATAACCTATGGAGCCATTTATTTCTACACCCATAGAAGAGGAGTTGTCTAAAACGGGCTTGCGCTCTTTCCAAACCATCTATCACATCAAAAGGAAGAGTCGAATCAAAAAATGGATGACAGGCACCCTGATTGCCCTGTTGATCATTTTATTTCTGCCATGGACCCAGAATATACGTGCAACAGGTTCTGTTACCACCCTGCAACAAGACCAGCGTCCGCAGGAAGTGAATAGTGTGATAGCAGGTAGTGTGGTAAAATGGTATGTAAAAGAAGGCGATTATGTTCAGGCAGGCGACACCATCCTCCAATTGGGCGAGGTAAAAACAGATTACTTCGATCCGGAGTTGCTCAAAAGAACCCTTGAGCAGGTTGATGCAAAACAAAAGAGCATTGAAAACTATAATAGTAAGGCCGGCACCGCTGAGCTTCAGGTAACAGCCCTCAAAAATGCACTTGAGCTCAAGCTGAACTCCATCGACAACAAACTTCAACAGCAGTATCTGAAAGTAGCCAGCGATAGCAACGATCTGATTGCCGCCCAGAATGAGTTGTCTATTTACAAACGTCAGCTCGATGCAGGAAAAGTGATGTATGACAGCGGTAGCATCGCTTTGATTGATCTGGAGAGAAGAAGGGCCAACTATCAAAATGGTATCGCAAAAAGAATCAGTGTTGAAAATAAATTCCTGCAAAACAAGCAGGAGATCAATAACCTATTGATCGAAAAAAGAAGTGCCCTCCAGGAATACAACGATAAAATCGCCAAAGCAGAGGGAGACCGATTCAGTTCGCTATCAGCGGCAGCTACTTCAGAGGCGGATGTGGCCAAACTAAAGAATCTTTATGCCAACTATGATGCCCGGAATAAATTATATTATGTGCGGGCGCCGCAGAGCGGACAAATCACCAAGGCGAAAAAAGCAGGTATTGGTGAGATGATGAAAGAAGGAGATATGCTGGTAGAAATCGTTCCGGAAAAAGTACAATTCGCAGTTCAATTGTTTGTAGACCCAATGGACCTGCCATTGATCTCTATCGGACAAAGAGTACGCTTCATTTTTGACGGATTTCCTGCCATCGTTTTTAGTGGTTGGCCCCAAAGCAGCATCGGTACCTTCGGAGGTAAAGTAGCTGCCATCGAAACAAATGTTAGTCCCAACGGCAAATTCAGGGTATTGGTAAAAGAAGATGACCCCACCCATCCATGGCCCAAACAATTGAGAATGGGCGGTGGTGCAAAAGGTATCGCCCTGCTGAAAGATGTAAGGATTTATTATGAGCTCTGGCGAATCATCAATGGATTCCCGCCTGAATATTATCAATCGGAAATGAATACCAACAATGGCGGGAATAAAAAATAAAATAACCTGCCTGTTGCTTGGCATTGCAGCAGCCTTCTCCTCCTTAGCACAGAACCTACCTGCCGGCGGAGAGGTTTTATCGCTGCCTGCCGTGCTCGATCTCGTACGCAACTATCACCCGGTGGCACGCCAGGCGGGACTGATCACTGAGCGGGCCGATGCTGAACTCACAGCCGCCCGTGGAGCATTTGATCCTGTGGTGGGATGGGATGTCAATAGAAAAACTTTTGATGGGAAAAACTATTACAACTATTCCAATGGTGAAATACAAATTCCCTTTGCTGCTCCCCTGACATTGAGATCGGGATTAGAAAATACCAAGGGATTATTTACCAACCCTGAGCTTGGAGATGGAAAGAGTAGTTACTTCGGCATTGAGGTGCCACTTGGTAATGGACTACTGATAGATAAAAGAAGGGCCGCGCTGCAGCAAGCTAAATTAATGAAGACACAGAGTGTGCAAGACAGGCGGGCACAACTCAACGATCTTTTATTGGAGACCTATGCAGCTTATTGGCGCTGGGCGGGTGCCTGGGAAATCAATCAACTTATATCACAGTTTGCTGTAAATGCTGCCAATCGCCTGCAGCTCGTAAAAATCAACTGGCAAAATGGTGACCGTTCTGTGATGGACACGGTGGAGGCCTACGCTCAGCTGCAACAAATCAAATTACTGCAGTCTGAAGCTGCCATGAAATTGAATAATACTGCCATAGAGCTCTCTTATTTTCTTTGGCAGGCAGAAGATCAACCTGTTCGACTGACAGAAACCGTTCAGCCGGATATCGTGTCATTCCGTGAAAGAGCTGTGAATGTTCCACTTGAAGAAATGTTAGCCACTGCCATGAATGACAACCCGATGCTGCGCGCAGCAGCCATTAAGGTAAGCAGCATGGAAATCGAGAAGAAACTGAAGTTCCAGCAACTGCTCCCCAACTTTAGTGTAAAAGCCAATGTGCTCAATAACAACTACTCAGTTTTTTCAGGTTGGGAAAATGGCTTCCTCCAAAACAACAATCGCTGGGGCGTAGGATTCAGTATGCCCCTGTTTTTCCGCCAAGGTCGGGGAGAATACAAGAAGGCACAGATCAAATTAAAAGAATCAACATTGGAATTATCGGCTAAACGCTGGCAGACCGAAAATAAAATCCGCTACTACTATACTGAATTCACGCGTCAATGGGAGCAGCTGCTGATCACAGACAAA
Organism: Sediminibacterium sp.; assembly: GCA_040374385.1. GTDB lineage: Bacteria > Bacteroidota > Bacteroidia > Chitinophagales > Chitinophagaceae > Sediminibacterium. Next base: position 7,935 of record JBEIUM010000029.1, read on the forward strand.
GTACAAAGTAACCTACGGGTGCTATTAAAGAATGAGGAACTGCGATTTTCACAAGGAGAGAGTAGTTTATTCCTGGTCAATAGTCGTGAAATCAAATGGCTCGAGTCACTCCAGAAACAAACTGAGCTTCGGGTGAAATACCTGATTGCTGCTTATCAGGTTCAGTGGGCTGCCGGAACGCTTCAATAGGAAGAACACAGGCTTGCCGCTTCCGATTTTTTTTTATTTTTACCACTACAAAGCAATTCGCTTAAGCCAACTTAGCTCAGCTGGTAGAGCATTTCATTCGTAATGAAAGGGTCGTCGGTTCGAATCCGATAGTTGGCTCACCTCCTTTTGCTTGGTTGTATCATTTATCGCTCCTCCAATTTTCCAGGTATGCCAGTTTTTTTTCGTTTTACCTCCTTACTTATCTGCTGTCTTTTCTGGCAAGCAAGTACCTGTCAAACTGTTTCCTATGAGACCTCGATTGAGCAATGGTATAAGAAGCGAATTGAAGATCTGAAAGCCCCCGATGGATGGGTCAACCTCACCGGCTTATTTTGGCTGGAAAAAGGAATAAACCGTATGGGCCGTAAGGAAGGTCATGCGATTGTGGTTCCTCATCCCGATATGCCCGCCCTGGCAGGCTACTTCGATGTAACCGAAAATGAAGTCACATGGGTTACTGAACCGGGTTGTAACATTTTATACGACCAGAAACCTGTTAGCACACTGATCGTTTATAGTCGGGCACAAAACAATCAACCACTACTGGCACTCGGCTCACTCCGGTTCAATATTATTATTCGTGGCGATAAAATCGGCATTCGTTTGCGCGACCTGAAATCACCCGCCCTTGAGCAATTCAAAGCGCCGAAGCGATTTGCAACAAACCCCCAGTGGAAGCTGCGCGCTACCTTTGAAGCCACCCCTACCAATAGCATTGCCATTCAAAATGTACTCGGACAAATCAATCGCGAAACTTCACCGGGTAAACTGGTATTTAACTATCGGAAAAATACGTATCGACTGGATGTGTTGGATGAAGGTGATCACTGGTTTGTGCTCTTTGCAGATGGCACGAGTGGAAAATCTACTTACCCTACCGGTCGCTTTCTATATGTACCCAAAGTAAACAACCCGGGTGAGGTATACATCGACTTTAACCAGGCATTCAATCCGCCTTGTGCCTTTACCTCCTTTGCAACTTGTCCGATACCCCCGCCACAAAACAGGCTACCTTTCGCAGTCACCGCCGGGGAACAATATGATACCCACGTACCCGAACGAAAGTAGACAACTTTAGGTCCCAGTGACAATCTGCTCAACCAACTACCGAATCTTTCATTCGCTGAAATATTTGTATATTGAGGATATGAATACAGGAAAATTAATACTGGCGTACCTACTCACCGCCGTCGTTTTCTTTGCCATTGATCTTACCTGGCTTGGCTGGGTGGCAAAAGATCTGTACCGCAAACACCTGGGGGGATTTCTGAGCGACCAGGTGAACTGGAGTGCTGCTTTTATTTTTTATGCCCTGTTCATTATCGGTATTTTCATTTTCGCCATACTGCCTGCAGCTGAAAAAAATAGCCTGGGTCATGCAGTAATATATGGTGCCCTATTTGGATTCTTTACTTATGCCACTTACGACCTGACCAATCTCGCTACTTTAAAAAACTGGCCACTGAAGATTGTCTTCATTGATATCATTTGGGGCAGTGTGCTCACCGGGTCGGTGGCAGCAGCAGGATACTGGATTGTAAAGAAAATATTAGCCTGATGTTGGGGCAGGTATTATTACAAACCGCCGCCTGGATACTCATTTTTCAATCGGTTATTTTTTTGGTGGCCCTTTTTCTGAAACGAAATGATGTAGCCGATGTATGCTGGGGTGCTGGCTTTATCATGATAGCCATCACTTTATTTTTACATTATCCAATAACGCCACCTTCGGGATGGATCTATGCACTAACAACCATCTGGGGTGGCAGACTCAGCATCCATTTATTCATGAGAAACAAAAACAAGCAGGAAGACTTTCGCTATCGTGCTTGGAGAGAGGAATGGGGAAAGGATTTCATCTGGAGGAGCTATTTACAGGTATTTGTTTTGCAAGGCTGCTTTATGTGGCTCATTAGCTTCCCGCTGCAGGTAGCCGCTATTGACAAGCAGGGGACCTGGAATGGATGGATGGTGGCTGGCACTTTGGTCTGGCTGATTGGCTTTTATTTTCAGTCGGTGGGAGATGCGCAATTGCAACGCTTTGCTGCGATCAAACAGCCAGGTGAGATTATACAAACCGGTCTATGGAAATATTCGCGTCATCCCAATTATTTTGGTGAAATATGTATGTGGTGGGGAGTTGGCTTGATAGCGTTGCCGTTAACTGGGGGCTGGGTGGCACTTATCGGTCCGTTGACCATCACCTGGTTGTTGGCAAAAGTATCGGGGGTTCCTATGTTGGAAAGAAAATATAAAGATAACCCGGCATATCAGGCTTATAAAAAAAGAACGCCCGCACTGTTTCCTGATTTTCGCAGCATGATGACCGGGAAGAAATAACAACAAAATATTGAATTGCTGTATCTTTAAATTCATCATTCAACCATTGCCTTATGAATCATTCTCGCCGGAAATTTATTCGCCAGTCTGCCATGGTCACTGCCGGTAGTCTTTTACCCTTGCGAACGCTCTTTGCTGCAACAGCCAATCGGCCGCTGGTAGGTATTCAACTTTATTCTGTTCGTGCCGATATGAAAGCCGATCCGGCGGGCACGCTGCAAAAACTGTCAGCTATGGGATATCGGTATGTGGAACATGCCAATTATGTGAATCGGAAATTTTATGGTTATACCCCGGCAGATTTTAAAAAGCTGTTGCAAGATCTGGGACTCGAAATGCGCAGCGGACATACGGTGATGGGTAAAGAGCATTGGGATGCTGCCCGTAAAGATTTTAGCGATAGCTGGAAATATACCGTTGAAGATGCGGCCATTGTCGGACAGGAATATGTAATCAGTCCATGGCTCGATAATTCCATGCGTAAAACAGCCGATGACCTCAAGCGATATATGGACGTATTCAATGCCTGCGGTCGCTTATGTCGCCAATGGAATATGAAATTCGGCTACCACAACCACGATTTTGAATTCACGGAAAAGATGGGCAGTGGAACCTTGTATGAGGCAATATTGGAAAATACTGACCCGGAACTGGTGATACAGCAATTAGATACCGGGAATATGCATGGTACGGGTACGGAAGCTTTTGCCGTCATCAAAAGATATCCCGGTCGCTTTTTATCACTGCACATCAAAGATGAAATTGCTGCAGCAAATAAGGGGGAGATGGGTCATGCATTCGAGAGCACGCTGCTGGGCAAGGGCGTTGTTCCCGTAAAAGATATTCTGGCATTCTGTGCTGCGAATGGTACCCGACACATCATTATAGAACAGGAGTCGTATCAGCAAGTACCGCCGCTGGAAACCTGCCGCCTGAACCTGCAGACCCTGCAGCAGTGGGGCTACTGATCTTGTCAGTCCGTCATATTACGAACATAGATGCCATGCTCGATCGCATAGGTGATGATACCGGCAACGCTCTTAGCGCCAATCTTATCCATGATGCGGGTTCGATGACCTTCTACCGTTCTTTTACTAAGGTGTAAGGTGTAGGCAATGGCCTTGCTGGTATATTCCTCACAGATCAGTTGAATGATTTCTTTTTCCCTGCCGGAAAGTTGAACCGGCTCTTTATGTATACCCTTCACCTGCTTCGTAATTATATGGGTCAGTTTTTCTGTCGACACTTTACAGAAGTAGGGCTTATACTGAAAGAGGGTGTGAATGGCTTCAATGATTTCTTCTGCATCGGCACTTTTCAATACGTAACCCAGGGCGCCGGCATCTACCATATTTGTAATGTGATGTTCGGAGGCATGTACCGACAATATCAATATACGGCTGGAAGGATTGTGCTTACAAATAGCGCCGGCTGCATCAATCCCATTGCGGCGGGGCATATCAATATCGGTGATGATAATATCCGGTGACAGGGTTTGCACCAATTCAACCAGGTCTTCCCCATTATTCGCTTCACCCACTACCTTGAAATCAGTGAACTTGCCGAGAAATGATCGAAGTCCTGCCCGAAAAACAGCATGGTCATCAGCCATGACGATTCTAATAGGTACTTTTTGCATTGATATTCAGTTTTAAATTAGGTATTTAGTGTATTCTCAGGAACTAAATTAGTCCTCTCAAGCAGGTTTTTTTACCGTTAAAACACCCTATTTTTCGCGTTAAAACACGGATGCAGATATCAGAAGGAACCGAATAAATACAGGTATCTTGATAAAAAGGCAGCCTTCAATGCTGCAATAGGCTGAATGGCATTCGAATTAAAAAGTATAAATGTGAAAAAGTATAGCAGAATTGTGGAGTATTAATGCCTGTTATTTATTTGTAACTGTAGTTATTTATATGAATTTTATAACAACCTATTCATAACCCATTATGAAATCAAACAGGGCAACCGCTCTTCCCTACAGCATTGTAGAGTCAAATGAACTCGCTGAAGTATGGCAAGACAAAAAATCAGGTGAATACTCCCTGCATGCTGTTCGTTCTTTCAAGTCAGGACAAATCATCACCGCATTCAAGGCAAGTGCGGTTTTATCGAAACCTACTTACCTGACCGTACAAACCGGCATCGATACCCACATCACACTTGCCCCTACCTTTCTGCAATATGCCAATCACAGCTGCGCACCCAATGCCTTCTTTGACACCACCCGCCTGCAGTTCATTGCACTGAAAGCAATTGAGCCCGGCGATGAGATAACATTTTTCTATCCCTCGACCGAATGGAACATGCAGCAACCCTTTACCTGTAACTGTAATCAAAACGTTTGCCTGGGGTCCATACGCGGAGCAGCACACCTGCCCAAAGCAGTGCTGAAAAACTATCGTCTCACCGATTTCATCGCTGATCAAATCAGCCAACAATCTTCCTCCGCTTCATGACTACTTTGTCAGATTTGTTGCCCTCGCCACCTTCCGGACTTCATTGGAAGATCTGGGTGCTGGCACCCTCACTGGAAAGTTCAGATCAGAACATAGAATATTATTATGACTTTACACAAAGCATCGAAGAGTATACACGGGTATTCCAAACATTAGAGCTCTCCTGGCAATGGCAACCGGTAACATTGAATAACTACGAGCAACTATTGACAGAAATACTGGAAAAGGCCCCGCAAAACAATGAATGTCCGGTCTTTCTTAACCTCTGCGATGGCGATGAAATCAATGGCACACCCGGTATCTCCGTACTAAAATGGTTACACCGACGCCAATGTATCTATACCGGAGCCGATGAACACTTTTACCGCATCACGACTTCCAAAATACCCATGAAGCAGGCTTTTGAAAAAGCCGGCGTACCCACCCCACCCTGGAAGATCATCCGCCAGGTTACCGACGATATCAGCGATCTTTTCGCCGAACTGGGTACACCCGTCATACTGAAGCCCGCCATCTCCGGAGGCAGCATGGGCGTAGGGATAAAAAATGTAGTCGCTACCCTGGAGGAAGCACGTGAACAAATCGACCGGATGTTTGAAGGATACCGTGGCTGGAACCTTGCTGCAGATGGCATCATCGCCGAAAAATTTATCGCAGGAGCAGAATATACCACCCTGATTGCCGGCTCTGCCTCCGCCGGTTCTGTTTGCAAAGTCTACAACCCGGTTGAAAGGATCTTCCATACTTCCCTGCGTGAGCAGGAAAAATTTCTCTCCTTTGACCGGCTGTGGGAAATTTATGAAGAGGAAACACCCATGCCGGAACAGGAAGATTTTTATCGCTATGCGCTGCCGGATGCTTCCCTCTTACCCGCCATTCGGGCCGTGAGCCTGCAAGCCTATCGCTCCGTTCAGGGTAAAGGCTATACCCGCGCCGATATTCGAAGAGATGACGCTACCGGACAACTTTATGTGCTGGAAGTGAATGCACAGTGTGGCCTCAGTGAAGATGAAAATTATACTTCCATCGGCGCAATACTTCGCGTGAATCAAACACCCTTCGCCCGACTGATCACGGAAATCTTACTAGACGCCCTGCAAAGAAGCGGTTACCCCGTGCCGGCTGAGTCGTTTACTTAAAACAGCAATTGTACTATGAAAATATGCGTATTGCAGCCCGATTACAGCACCAGCCAGGTAGATTATCAAACCTATGATCCACCCCGCGACCTGTCGCGCTGGCTGCCCGAACAGGAGGTGGTTCATATTTTTCTGAATAAGCTGACTACCTACCGACAACTGCAGGAACTACAATATGAAGGCTTTGATATATTCATCAATCTTTGCGAAGGATACCTGGAATGGGAAGTCCCCTCGCTGGATGTGATTCACTACCTCGAATTACTGAACCTCCCCTATACCGGTCCGACAGCATTGCTCTACGACCCCCCGAAAACATTGATGAAATATGTGGCTTTCTGTGAACAGGTAAAAACACCCGACCACGTATTGATCTTACCCGGTGATGTGCCGCAGGAAGTAACTGCAGGATTCGCCTATCCGCTTTTTGTAAAGCCCGCTAAAGCCGGTGACAGCCTGGGCATCAACCACCAGGCAAAAGTGAACGATACCGATGCATTGACACAACAGGTGCAGGAACTGCGGGCGCAGGGATACCGTGAAATTTTAGTGGAAACCTATATTGCCGGCAGGGAAATGACTGTACTGGTGGCCGCCGATCCGGATGGGAAGCAAGTACATAGCTATCAGCCCGTCGAATACATCTTTCCGGAAGGATATGCTTTTAAAACCTATTCCCTGAAAACATCGGCACTGCATCCGGATGCCAATCAACTGTGCACCGACCCGGAACTAAGTGCCGCTTTACGCCAGGCGGCGGAAAAAATATTTCGGTTATTTAATGGTACCGGCTATGCCAGAATGGATTTTAGGGTAGATGCCGCTGGACAAATTTATTTTCTGGAAGTGAATTTTACTTGCTCCGTATTTTATACCGATGGATACGAAGGCTCTGCAGATTATATACTCCAGCATGATCCGGGCGGACAAGCCGGATTTCTGAAATTAATCATCGAAGAAGGCATAGCACGACACCAAAGGAAGCAGAAAAAATTTGTCATGAAAGGAAATGCACTTGCCGGCTATGGCATCTATGCCAATAGACCCATCGGGCAGGGCGAAATCATTTTTGAAGGTGAAGGGAAAGCACAGCGAATGATAACAAAGCGATTTGTAGAGAAGAACTGGACGGCAGATGAACAAGTTACCTTCAGCCGATATGCTTATCCGTTGAGTACCGAATTATTTTTACTCTGGGATGATAATCCCGCAGAATGGGCACCACAAAATCATCACTGTGCAGCCAATACCCATTATGACGGATTGAATGTGGTGGCGAGCAGGAATATTAAAATGGGGGAAGAACTCACGCTGGATTATGCCGAATTCCTCGACGAACACATGATGCCATTCAACTGCCAATGCGGAAGCAGTGCATGTCGGGGACGTGTCGAGGGCAGAACAGGTAATACTGTCACGATGCGAGAATCGCTGCGCGCAAAAAAATTATAACAGCCAGTTCGTTGTTATAAACCCAGCAACAAAACAAATAAGATTACTTTGATCGCATCCCTACGCAGGAATGAGTTGCGAAGTGACGAAGTGGAAAGCGCGTTCTTCTGCCCAGGTCTGCCGTGCGTTTTGCTGCATGAATCCACAATGCCCACCACGCTCGGTTATCTCAAGGTGTAGATAGGAATGCTCGGCAGCTATTTCATCACAGAAACAATCCGGGGTTAAAAAGGGATCGTTGGCTGCCTGCACCAGTAATGCCGGAACTTGTAAGCGATGCAACAATGGCTTCACGCTGGCTTGTCGGTAAAAATCAAGCGCATCATTATACCCATGCAAGGGTGCCGTGTATCGATTGTCAAACTCAATGAAATTTTTTATCCGCGCATATTGATGGTCATTGATGATATCGGGAAATCGTTTCGACTTGATGCTGATTTTCTTCCCCAGTTTGCGGAGAAACCGCTGGGTATAAAATTGATTGCCGGGTTTCATCAATTGTAAAACGCCACTATAAAGATCACAGGGAACAGAAAAAGCCACGGCACCCTTTACAGCGGTAGGAACCTGTTCGGGTGCTTCAGCCAATACCCGCAGTGTTAAACTGCCGCCCATACTGAATCCCACCAAAACAATCGATTCATATCCCCGGGTATGTACAGCATGCTCAATGACCCGGCGCAGATCACCCGCATCGCCATGGTGATAAAACCTGGGTAAGCGATTGATCTCCCCACTGCAACTTCTGCAGTTCCAGCCAAGCGCATCAAAACCGGCGTTGACAAAAATCGAAGCCATACCTGTAACATAGTGCCGGTGGGCATCCCCTTCCAAACCATGTGTAATGATTACCAACTTTTTACTGGCTTTCGACGCCAGCTTCCAGTCCAGATCAATAAAGTCACCATCGGCCAGTTCAAGGCGCTCCCGGACACTATACCGAAAATTCACTCGCCGAAATAAGCTGGGCCAGATGGTTTCCCAATGACCATTGAGCATCCAGAAAGGGGGTCGGAATTCAGTAGGTGATAGAATGGGCATGTATCAAATTGACTTACAAAGTTAACGCGGATTCAATCGATAATTTCAACCTAGATTGATACATTCCTCTACAAGAGAATTTTTGTGAAAAAAGACAACCAGCGGCAGAATTAACTAACTTGTCAATTGTCAAGATTTACCGTCATGAACAAACATCCGCTGGCTCGACTGCTACAGCCACTTTCCTTCTTCAATACGAGAAGAACCAGAGAGATTTTCAATGTGAACCCTACCAGTCAACCCGTAAGAACGGAAGCAGAAGAGACCGACATCCATGTATTTGATTTTAATGCGACAGAGCTGACAGAAACCCATTATCCGGCTGTGGCGGATTGTTTCAAGTACCGCGACAATGATAATATAACCTGGATCAATATTGATGGTATCCGAAAAGCAGATGTGGAAGCCATTTGCCATCATTTCAGCATACATTACCTGATAGCAGAAGATATATTAAGTGTGGGACAGCGACCCAAGATGGATGAGCTGGATCCGGTATTATTTTGCCTGTTGAATATGCTGTATTTCAACGAAAACAACGGATCAGTAGAAACAGAACAAATCTCGTTGGTGTTGGGAAAAAACATAGTGATCAGCATCCAGGAGATTCCCGGAAAAGATGTATTTGGCATGCTGAGAGAAAAATTAAAACTACCGGGTAATAAATTGCGCACCAGTGGCGCCGATTACCTGTATTATAGCTTACTTGACCTGATCGTTGATCATTATTTTGTAGTGATGGAGAAACTTAGTACCCGGATTGAGCAGATCGAGGAAAGGGTGATACGCCGCAGCGACAAACGGTCATTAGCAGAAATCAATAACCTTCGTAAAGAGCTATTTGTACTTAAAGGGAATGTGACGCCGGTAAGAGAACTGGTCAATGGATTTATTCGTTCCGAAAGTGATTTGCTGGAAGAAAAAAACACCAAGTACTTCAAAGATGTGCTGGATCACATCATTCAAGCCAACGATATGGCAGAAAATCTGCGCGATCTAATGATGAACGTGCAAGACCTCTATATCAGTCAGGTAAATTTAAAAATGAATGAGGTGATGAAGGTAATGGCCATCGTAACGTGTGTGCTGACGCCCGCCACTGTGATTGGTGGCATATTCGGCATGAATTTCGATCGCATACCTCTCTCCCAGCACCCCTCCGGCTTTTATTACACCTTGCTGGTGATGGCAGCAACCATGACGCTATTCCTACTCTATTTCTGGAGAAAACGCTGGCTCTGAAAAAAACCAACTTAGAGTTCTATCAGGCTATTGGTTGTACCGAATACATTTGATATTTCTCCATCGCCCTGGGGTTCATTCATCCATTCGCGGTTATTGACGCGATATTTAAATTCATGACGGGTATTTTTCGGCAGATTCACTTCTACAGAAAAACTGCCATCTTTCTTTTTCTTCATTTCGATTCCGTTCTCCCAATCACCGTTCAAACCAACTACAGCGGCCTGTTCTGCCTCAGTGCCTTCAATTGTAAATTTCACTTTTGAATACTCCTTCGTTTTGTACAAGGTCTTTTGAATCATTGTGTACTTTTTACACTTAATACC
>JBEIUM010000036.1:0-16389 GCA_040374385.1 Sediminibacterium sp.
GGAAGAAAAGATCCAGTTGCGAAAACAATTACAGGAGACTGCCTTCTTTTTCCCGCAAGTGCAAGCAGATAGTAATGGCATCTATACCTTAAACTTCACACTCCCTGAATCACTCACCCGCTGGAAGTGGATGAATTTTGCTCATACCACAGCGCTGGAAACCGGCAGCTATATCACGGAGATTGATACACGGAAACCATTGATGGTGATTCCACAAATGCCAAGATTTTTACGGGAGGGTGACCAGATCGAATTGATCACACAAATAGCCAATACTGGCGATAAAGAACTAACCGGTCAAGTATCCCTGGAGCTGATCAACGTGGCTACAGAAAAACCAATTGATGGCTGGTTGAACAATGTTTTCCCGGTGCAATATTTTACTGTAGGCGCAGGTAAAACGAACATTGTCCGCTTCCCGATTCAAGTACCCTATGGTTTTAATCAACCCCTGATCTGGCGCATCAAAGCCCAAGCGGGCAACTTATCAGATGGAGAACAAAACATGCTGCCGGTCATTACCAATAGAGCACTTGTTACCGAGACCAAAGCATTCTGGCTGGCAGGAGATACCACCGTGTCTATTTCACTGCCCTCACTTCTGAAAAACAACAGTTCTACCCTCACCCACCAAAGTCTGCAATGGGAAGTTGCAACAGCACCGGCCTGGTATGTGATCAAAGCATTGCCCTATCTGATGGAGAATGATTACCCCTGCGCAGAACAGGTATGGAATCGAATCTATGCGAACCAGTTAGCTGCTTATACACTTAGCCGGGTTCCTATGATTCAAACTGCACTCGACCAATGGAAAAAAGATACCGCAGCAGGAAAGCAACGCTTTGAAAAAGCTGCTGACATTACTGCAGTATTGAATAAGGAGAACCCTTGGCTGAAAGAGTCTGTCACAGAGGAAGAACAAATCAAATCGCTGAGCCGACTGCTGGAGGCAGACAAATTGAAAACTGAACTAACCGCCCTGATTCCTGCACTCGAAAAATTTCAAACGGCTTCAGGAGGATTCAGGTGGCTGGAAGGTGGAAATGCCGATGAAGCCACAACCTTATACATTCTTTCCGGTATCCATAAACTGAACGAACTGAATGGCTGGATACCCGGACTGCAAGAAAAGCTTCAGCCCATGATTTCCCCTGCCATTCGTTTTATGGATAGCCTGATGCACCAATACCTTGATCGCAACCCGGTAAAAAAAGAGCTTTCCACGAGAAATACCCTTCCATCTTCCTGGATACAATACTTGAAACTGCGCGCCCACTTTGACAGAGTGCCCAACAGGTATCCGAGCGACTATGCGTCCATCCGCCAACTGGCAGTTCGAAACTGGCGATCCTATCCTTCTTTCGAGCAAAGTATCATAGCAGATGTAATGCTATCGGGCATAGAAAAAGATACTGCTATACAAAAAGTGATTCCTTCCCTATTGGAAAATGCAGTAAATGACACTCTGCAGGGCATGTATTGGAAATATAGCGGATACACAGGCGGTTATCAATCACCACTATCTATGCCAACGCAGATGTTGAAACTCCTTAGAAGTATCAGCGATAACAGTAGCAATAAATATCAGGCAGCCATTCCTGCCATTACCCGCTGGATGCTGCAACAAAAAAGAACGAGTCATTGGGCGACTACTCCTGCAACAGCCGAAGCCTGCTATGCCCTGTTGACCAGCTTACCCGCCACCTACCTGAATAGCCATCGGCAAGTAATGGTGAAAACAGGAGACATAACTTTCCGTGTAATACCCGAACAAGCAGAAGCCGGCACCGGTTATTACAGACAAGTGATCGAAGGAAAAAAAGTAACCGCATCAATGGGACGCATTACTTTACAAGTGAGCACCGTTCCAAATCAATCGTCAACTGCAAAAGAGTCCGGTCCTGTTTCAGGAGCTGTTTACTGGCAATACATTGAGAACATCGATCAGATAAAAGAGAGCAAGCATCCTGCCCTCAACATTCAGAAAAAATTATTCCGACAAGTTGCAGGCAATTCTTCCAAAACATTAGAACCGCTCACCCCACTCAGTAACCTGCGTAAGGGTGACCGGATTGTTACACGCCTCATTATTAGTTGTCAGCAACCCATGGAATTCATGCACCTCAAAGATATGCGGGCCTCCGGATGCGAACCGGTGGACGTGATCAGCCAGTTTCAAGTGCAAGAGGGATTATCTTTCTATCAAACCACCTTGGATACCTATACCGGATTTTTCTTCCGCCGCATTGAAAAAGGCACGTACATTATAGAGTATGATTCCTTCCTGACCCATCCCGGTGAATTTTCTGCCGGTATTGCCAAGCTGCAAAGTCTGTATGCACCAGAATTCCAGGCACACAGCAGTTCCACCATCCTGCGTGTTGGAGATTAATGCAGATATTTGTTGCATGAAAGTCGATTACCTGATCGTCGGACAAGGCTTGAGCGGAAGTTTTCTCAGCAGGTACCTGCTGGAAGCAGGAAGCAGCATATTGGTTATCGATGAAAAACGTCCCAACACAGCATCACGCATTGCCAGTGGTATAATCAATCCAATAACGGGAAGAAGATTGGTAAAAACCTGGGAGATCGATCGGTTCATGCCCTTTGCAAGAGAAGCCTACAGCAGCTGGGAACCACAAATAGGAAAGGAACTGATAAAAGCAACCAGTATCCTGGACTTCCCCGTTACACCACAAATGCACCTTTCTTTTCAGGAGCGGGCAAATGAAGAGCCTATGCTCGGATATCCTGACACCCACGAACATTGGCGACCACTGTTTAATTACCCATTTCCTCCCGGAGAAATCAAACCGGCCTATCTGATAGATATCCATGCCTTATTAGACAGTTGGCGTAACATTTTACAAGATCGGCAGTTGATCAGAGAAGAACATTTTGATTACGCAGCATTGAAGCTATCTGCTACCGGTATACAATACCGGGATATTACAGCAGAGAAAATCATTTTCTGTGATGGTGCATCGGGTGGTCGTATACCTTTGTTTTCAGGTCTGCCATTCGTTGCGAATAAGGGTGAAGTGATCTGGGCAAGTATACCCGCATTACCCGCAGACCATATTTATAAAATGGGACTCAGCCTCGTTCCCTGGGAAGCGGATGTATTCTGGGTGGGCTCCACCTACGAGTGGGATTTTGAACATGAGCAACCCACCGATGCCTTCCGCGATCGCGTTACCACTTTGTTACAACAATGGCTGAAAGTACCCTTCACCCTGCTTGAGCATAAGGCATCTCTTCGGCCTGCTAATCTGGAACGACGACCTTTCGTTGGCGTCCATCCCGCCTATCCTGCGGTCGGCATACTCAATGGCATGGGCACTAAAGGCTGTTCACTGGCACCCTGGTTTGCCCGGGAATTGGCTGATCACTTATTGTTTGGGCACCCCATCCACCCACAGGCAGATGTGCAACGCTTCGCAAAAATTTTGTCCCGATTTAATAAGTGATTCGTTACTTTTACGCAAATCAAAATAACCTCATTCACTGAAATAGAGCCCCACTTATCGAAATGGATACATCGCCCCGCGTATCAAACTCTTACTACAAGATTCCGGTACAGTACAGAAAAATGGAAAATCTCCACATTGTTTTCTGGCTATTTAAAGATGTTGCCTGGTGTATGGGCTGGAAGATTTTGGGGGTTGTAATGATTATTCCCACCCTTGCCATTTCAATCATCATCGCTTGGAGAACCAGGGCAATCATGTCTGAATGGTGCCACAACCTGGCGATCACTCTCTGGATCTCTGCCAACTCACTTTGGATGATCACTGAATTTATTCATCTGGATACTACCCCACTGGGAGGAGGATTTACTTATAAGCAGCTTGCACTCATCCCATTCATTGCCGGTTTGATCATTGTCATGTTTTACTATATCATCTGGAAACCCAAACACCCGGAAGAGGCAGAAACGATGTAATCATTCCACCCTTTTTGGAGTGGTAATTCGGCCAGCAAACCAACTGGTACCCAATCCCAACAAAGCAATAAAAGTAAATGACCAGCGCAGGCTGAGCAACTCTGCTATGAACCCAATAATGGGTGGTCCGATCAAGAAGCCGATGAACCCGATGCTGGAAACAGTAGCCAATGCCACGGAGGGAGCCATACGACTGGTATTTCCGGCAGTACTGTATACAACAGGTACCACACTGGAAACCCCGAGACCCACCAACATAAAGCCGATCGTAGCAGGTATGATGTAAGGAAAAAGTACCGACAGCAACAATCCGGCAGTTATCAGTAACCCACTCACCAGTAATATGCTTTTACTTCCCAGCCGATTGATGAACCAGTCGCCCATGAATCTGCCCCCTGCCATGGTGCACATAAAGGCAGCATAGCCCAGAGCCACCTGATCTTTTGGAACCCGCAGTACTTTTTGAAAGTATACACCACTCCAATCGAACATCGTTCCCTCACAGGCCATGCAGCAAAAAGCAATGCAGCCCAATATAAACAAGGATCTATCAGGTCGAACGAATGTAGAACGTGAGGCTTTGGTTCCATCGCCCCTGATCATTCGCGGTAATGCCAAAAACAGCAGGAGAATGCCGGTAAATGCGATAACACTAAAATGTGTCAATAGGCTGGTATTCCAACCCATGAATAAGTTGCCAATGGCAGCCCCGACAAATCCGGCCAAACTCCAGATAGCATGAAACCCCGCCATAATGGAACGGCCATAACCCTTCTCAACACCTACTGCCTGGGTATTGATGGCAATATTGCACAGATTGCCGGTCATACCGAAAATGAAGAGTAGCAGCCATAATTGCCAGATACCCGAAACAAAAGGAATCAGACACAACAAAGTAGGATAGATCAGTAAACCGGCCATCACCATGCGCTTGCTGCCATAGTTCGCGATCATCCAGCCCCAGAGGGGTAGACTGACCAATGAGCCGGCGGGGAGCGCAAATAAAACCCCTCCAAGGGCACCATTTCCCAATTGATACAATTCCTGTACATCCGGAATCCTGCTGGCCCAGCTGGCAAAAGTGAGACCGGCAGCAAAGAAAAGGAGCGAAACCGACTGCCGGGGAGAGATACGCAACGAAAACATGTTACAAAGATGAAAGAAAAGCCTTAAACCTGCGGGAGAAAAAAGCTTGCGGCATTTGGGTTATATTTGCCGCGTAAAAGGGCGGCCCGGTAGTTGTTCCGGCTGCATCAGTCATGAAATGTAAGCAATATGTATCGTTCGCACACCTGTGGTGAATTAAGAATGGGGAATGTTCAGCAAACCGTTACCCTGGCGGGATGGGTTCAGACCATCCGTAAATTTGGCTCGATTACTTTTATCGATTTGCGGGACAGGTATGGCATCACACAGCTACTTTTTGGTGAAGAGCTGAATGCACAGCTAACAGAACAACCGGTAGGCCGGGAATTCGTTTTGCAGGCAACCGGATTGGTAACAGAGCGATCTAATAAGAATCCGCAGTTGGCAACAGGTGATGTAGAAGTTACCGTACAATCTTTTTCGATTTTAAATTCCTCTGCAGTTCCTCCATTTACCATACAAGATGATACCGATGGTGGAGATGATCTGCGCATGAAATACCGTTTCTTAGATCTGCGCAGAAATGCGGTGAAGAAAAATCTGGAACTGAGGTATGCCGTCAACCGCTCAGCGCGTAACTTCCTGCACCAACAGGGATTTATGGATATAGAAACTCCCTTCCTGATCAAATCTACACCAGAGGGGGCGCGTGATTTTGTAGTTCCATCCCGCATGAATCCCGGTCAGTTTTATGCACTGCCACAATCTCCACAAACCTTCAAGCAGCTGCTGATGGTCAGTGGTTATGATCGCTACTATCAAATTGTAAAATGCTTTCGCGACGAAGACCTGCGGGCCGACAGACAACCGGAATTCACACAGATCGATTGTGAAATGGCATTTGTTGAGCAGGAAGATATTCTGCAGATGTTCGAGCGACTGATCAAGCAGATTATCAAAGATGTGAAGCAACAAGACTATACCGAACCAGTGGAAAGGATGACCTGGGAAGAAGCCATGTGGCGTTATGGAAACGATAAACCAGACATCCGTTTCGGTATGCAGTTGGCTAACTTTAAATTTCCCGGACATACTTTTCCGCAGCGCGAAGTTGCTGCCGCAGGCAGCGTTTCTTTTACCAATGCAGGCTTCGGCGTATTTGATGCTGCCGAAACCATTATTGGAATGGCAGTAACGGGTTGTGCAGAGTATACCCGCAAGCAATTAGATGAAATCACCGAATGGGTGAAGCGACCCCAGATTGGTATGCAGGGACTCGTCTACATCAAATGCAATACGGATGGCAGTTTCAAAAGCAGTGTCGATAAATTCTTCCATGAGGAACA
The DNA here is from genome assembly GCA_040374385.1 of Sediminibacterium sp. Classification (GTDB taxonomy): domain Bacteria; phylum Bacteroidota; class Bacteroidia; order Chitinophagales; family Chitinophagaceae; genus Sediminibacterium. The sequence goes on from JBEIUM010000036.1 coordinate 6,379, forward strand.
ACTCAAATCCATCGCTGCTGCAGCTGGAGCAACTGCGGGCGACCTCGTTTTCCTGCTGGCTGGCAGAGAAGAAAAGACCAGAAAAGCTGCCAGCGAACTTCGCTTGGAGATGGGAAAGCGCCTGGGCCTCAGAAAAGAAGAAGAACTAAAACTGTTGTGGGTAGTTGACTTCCCACTTTTTGAATATGCAGAGGAAGAGAATCGTTGGGTAGCCCGACATCACCCGTTCACCGCACCCAAACCCGATCACATTCCCATCATGATCAACAACGACCCTGTGATCAGCGATGCAGCGCGTTATCTCGAGCATCCCTATGCAGGCATCAAAGCAAATGCTTATGATATGGTGCTGAATGGCAATGAAATTGGAGGTGGCTCTATACGTATCTATCAACGTCCACTTCAGGAGAAAATGTTCGCGGCACTCGGTATGACCGAAGAAGAAGCCCGCCATAAATTTGGTTTCCTGTTAGGGGCATTTGAATATGGCGCACCACCCCATGGCGGTATTGCTTTCGGATTTGACCGTCTCTGCTCTATTTTGGGCGGCAGCGAAAGCATTCGTGACTTTATTGCATTCCCCAAAAACAACAGTGGCAGGGATGTGATGCTTGATGCGCCGGGTACCATCGACCAGCAACAATTGGATGAGCTGCAGATTCGCCTTCACCTGAAGTAATTTACCCGGGCGCATCTGAAATCAGGAATAAGCAGGCCTCTCCCCAATATTTACGGGATGAAAAGAGCAGAATTGGTAACTTAGCAGTTCATCAAAAAGCTGCACCTTGAACCGAGCTGAAATCACTTTCTTTAAAGTTATCACCTACCTCCTGCTACCCATCGCCTTCTTCTTTGGTCTTATAGCATCGATGATGCTGGTGATTGCGTTAGGTAACTTGCAACTACTGCTGCCTGTTTTCTTACTGGCCTGCTTCGCCATCTATATTTTTACAAGCTTCCGTTTCTCACGAAACATAGCTGCCGGTATTCCAGCTTCGCAAAAGTTGCGGGACTGGATGCGGGTCAATGCCTTTGTTTGCATTTTCATGAGCGTGTTATTCATCATGAATGCAGCTGCCATCTTATATTTTTCTGACGCAAAACTACAGGAGATGATACAGCCGACCATAGACAGCATGGGCAGCTTAGCCGGTGGATTAAACGCGGAACAAATGACAGGACGCATGAAATCATTCTCGGTTTTTTTAATGGTGATGAGTGTTATCTTGCTGATTCATATCATCATTAATTTCAGGCTGCAAAAAATCTTTTCCCAAAATAATGGATAGTCGATGTATCCTTCCCTCCATCAAATAACCGTCGTATGATCAATCCTACCAGTCCGCTGGCAGAAAGGGTTCGCCCGCAAACGCTGGATACCCTGGCTGGTCAGGAACACCTGACAGGAAATGGCAGCGTATTGCGACAAATCATTGAAAGGGGAAAAATTCATTCGATGATATTATGGGGCCCGCCAGGTGTGGGCAAGACTACCCTCGCACAGATCATTGCACATACACTTAAAGTTCCCTGTTTTCAACTCAGTGCCATCAGCAGTGGGGTAAAGGAAATACGTGAAGTGATAGAAGCAGCCCGAGAAATACCGGGTACCATCTTATTCATTGATGAGATTCACCGTTTTAATAAGTCACAACAAGATGCGTTATTGGGCGCCGTAGAAAAGGGAACCATCACCCTTATCGGCGCTACCACTGAAAATCCGTCTTTTGAAGTGAATAGTGCCTTATTGAGCAGATGCCAGGTGTATGTGCTAAAACCACTATCTGAAAAAGATATGCTGCAATTGTTGCAACAAGCCATACAGACCGATCCCTCTTTGCAACACCATACCATTCATTTGCAGGAAACCGCAGCCCTGCTGCAACTGGCAGGAGGCGACGGCAGGAAATTACTCAATCTCTTCGAACTGGTGGTACAAAATGAACAAGCTACGCAGGACAATACAGCAAAGGAAATTTTTATAACCAATGAAGGGGTCATGAAAGTAGCGCAGAAGAAAATTGCGCTGTACGACAAAACCGGTGAGCAACACTATGATATCATTTCAGCTTTCATAAAAAGTATGCGCGGTAGTGATCCCAATGGGGCTGTATATTGGCTGGCACGTATGATAGAAGGCGGAGAAGATGTGACTTTCATCGCCAGACGCATGCTCATCTTCGCCAGTGAAGATATAGGCAATGCGAATCCAAATGCCCTTTTATTAGCCAATGCTACCTTTGATGCTGTTGCAAAAATCGGATATCCCGAAAGCAGAATCATTTTATCGCAATGTGCCATTTATCTGGCCGGCTCGCCGAAAAGTAATGCGGCCTATGAAGCCATCCAGGAAGCACTGCAATCGGCAAAGGATAAAGGCGATTTACCCGTGCCGCTCCATCTCCGCAATGCGCCTACCAACCTGATGAAAGATTTGAAATACGGAAAAGAATATTTGTACTCACATCTTGGCACCGGTAATTTCATTGAACAGGAATATTTACCTGATTCACTGCAGGGCCGAACCTTCTACCGACCCGGCTCAAATGCTCGTGAACAAGAGATAAGAAAATTTTTAAAAGACCGCTGGAAAAATAAATACGGGTATTAAACAACCCATTACTGAAACAAGAATTATGTCTGCTGCACTTCCTACCGAATACTCAATCAGTTGTACGCCTTTCGACTCCCTGACAGCTGCTGAACTCTATCTAATCATTCAACTGCGCAATGAGGTTTTTGTGGTTGAACAACAATGTGCCTTTCAGGATGCAGATGGAAAAGATCCCTACGCCCACCATCTGGCCATTCGAAGTGGCGAAGTTTTGATCGCCTATGCCCGCCTACTTCCCCCCGGTATAGCTTATGAATACATGTCCATAGGTCGGGTAATCACTTCAGCCGCCAGTAGAAGAATAGGTGCGGGAAAATTATTGATGCGGGAAGCCATCCGGGAATGCCGGCTGCTCTTTGGAGAGGGTCCCATTAAGATCGGGGCTCAGCTCTACCTAAAAGAATTTTACGGATCCTTCGGTTTTGAAGCGATCGGCGATGTTTATTTGGAAGACAATATAGAGCACATACACATGCTGCTGCAGGGCTGATCTAACGCGCGTTCAGCTCCCGCTTCAAATAGGTTGCCGTATGGCTTTCCTTGACTGACAGTAATTGTTCCGGTATCCCCTGAAAGAGAATGGTGCCGCCGGCATCACCACCTTCCGGACCCAGATCAATAATATAATCGGCTACTTTAATAACATCCATATTGTGCTCGATGATCAATACAGTATTACCTCTGTTCACCAGTTGGTTGAGTACCTGTAATAAATGTAGAATATCCTGAAAATGAAGACCCGTCGTTGGCTCATCTAGTATGTAGAATGTTTTTCCGGTATCTTTCTTACCCAATTCAGTAGCCAACTTCACCCGCTGCGCCTCTCCCCCACTTAGCGTTACAGCTGATTGTCCCAGGGTAATATATCCCAGTCCCACATCTTGTAATACTTTAATCTTGCGATAGAGGTATCCGATGGGTTGAAAAAATTCTACCGCTTCGTCAACTGTCATGTTCAATACATCACTGATGGATTTTCCTTTGTACCGAATCTCCAGCGTTTCGCGGTTATATCGTTGTCCGTTACACTTTTCACAATGCACATAAACATCGGGCAGAAAATTCATCTCAATCACCCGCATACCGCCCCCTTCACATACATCACATCGTCCGCCCTTGACATTAAAGGAGAATCTTCCCGGGGCATACCCCCGGATCTTTGCTTCCGGAACAGAAGCAAACAACGAGCGGATCTCTGTAAAGAAGCCACAATAGGTAGCCGGATTACTGCGCGGTGTTCTGCCAATGGGTGACTGGTCAATCTCGATCACCTTATCAATATTTTCCAATCCCCCAATCGATTTAAATGGCATAGGTGAAACACGACTGTTGTAGCAATGTTTCGATAAGAGAGGATACAAGGTTTCATTGATAAGGGTAGACTTACCACTGCCACTTACACCCGAAACAACCAGGAGGGTTCCCAAGGGCATGCGAATGTTGACATTTTTCAGGTTGTTACCGGAAGCACCTTTTAATTCCAGCCACTTACCATTTCCGGTTCTTCGAACTGCCGGTACGGGTATTTGCTTCTCTCCTTTTAAATAACTCGCTGTTTCAGAGTTGCTGCGTAAAATTTCAGCAGGTGTACCTGCGGCAACGATGTTTCCGCCACGGCGACCGGCTCCCGGACCTATGTCAACCAGAAAATCAGCTGCCAGCATGATATCCTTATCGTGTTCCACCACCAATACATTATTGCCAATATCGCGCAGGTTCAGCAAGGAATTGATCAGGCGTTGGTTATCGCGCTGATGCAGACCAATGGAAGGTTCATCTAATATATAGGTGATCCCCTGTAACCGGGATCCAATTTGTGTAGCAAGACGAATGCGCTGCGACTCGCCACCACTCAGGCTTCTGGTAGGTCGTTCAATGGTGAGATAATGTAATCCTACATCCAACAGAAATTGTAGTCTTTCCTGAATCTCTTTGAGGATATCTCTCGCAATCCTTTGCTGCTTGACCGATAACTTCCCTGCAGCTGCGCTCAGCCAATCCTGCAGGGCATCAAGATCCATTGCGCTGAGTTCAGCAATATTCTTTTTCTGTATCAGAAACCAACGACTCTCTTTTTTCAGACGTTGCCCCTCACAAGCCGGACAATCACGCTGCTGCATGAATTTAACCACCCACTCATGTAGGGCTTCTGTACTATTACCGTGCGTGAACCAGCGTTGCAACATAGGAATAATCCCTTCATACGCCTGCTGCTCATATAAGGAGCCTGATGACGAGTCGTCGGAGATGATCACTTCCAGGTTACCCGCTTCCGGCGTACCAAACAATAACAAGTTTCGTGCGATAGGCGTCAGATCACGCATCGGCTTGTCAAGGTTGATTTTATTTTTTTTCGCAAAGGTTTCTACCGATTGGTAGAGATAAGCCTGTCGCTCCTCGCCCAGGGGAGCAATACCACCCTGCCGAACCGATAGCGAGGGGTCTGGTATAATTGCCTCGAGATCAATCACCGATATCTGTCCGAGTCCGCGACAGGTTTCACAAGCACCATAAGGGGAGTTAAATGAGAAGGTATTGGGAGAGGGTTCCTCATAACTGATGCCGGTATCTTCACACATCAGGTGACGGGAATACTGAATCACTTTCCCTGTTTGATTCAGCAATAAGAACATCAGGTCATTACCCATTTTAAGGGATTGTTGCACACTCTGGCTAATGCGCAACTTCATATCGTCTTTCACCGGAAGTCTGTCAATGACCACTTCAATATCGTGTATCTTGTAACGGTCGACCTGCATCTTAGGTCGGATGTCCATGATTTCCCCATCCACCCTTACTTTCAGAAAGCCTTTCTTTCTAATCTCTTCGAATAATTCCCGGTAATGTCCTTTTCTGCCCCTGACAATGGGTGCAAGGAGGGTGATGGCTGCACCGGAGAATCTTTCAAATATGTTAGCGATGATTTCCTCTTCGCTGAAGCGCACCATTTTTTTACCTGTCTCATAGCTATAGGCCTCCCCGATACGGGCATAGAGCAATCGCATGAAATCATAAATTTCTGTCACGGTACCAACCGTCGAGCGGGGATTCTTGTTGGTCGTTTTCTGTTCGATAGAGATCACCGGAGATAAGCCGGTAATTTTATCAACATCAGGGCGCTCCATATCACCCATGAACTGCCGTGCATAGGCGCTAAAGCTCTCCATGTAACGGCGTTGCCCCTCGTTGAATATGGTATCGAATGCCAACGATGATTTTCCACTGCCGCTAACCCCGGTGAATACAACCAATTGATTCTTTGGGATGGAAATATCTATATTTTGTAAATTATGCTCACGTGCGCCGGTAACCACAATACAATCATTGTCGGCAGCAGTCAGATCAGGTGAAGAAACAGTTGAGCGGGGCATAGAACTATCAAAGATAACAAAGCCCTGCGGGAAAGGTTGAAGCAAAACGCTCCCAATGAATTTTTTTGTTGAAATGGGAAAGACATATTACTTTTGTTTTAGTTCTTTGTTCATACTTATCAAGAAAGGCGGAGGGATATAGGCCCTGTGATGCCTTGGCAACCCATGTAACCCGGTGTACCGGTTATATGAAGGTGCCAAATCCGACCACATACCATGTGGAAAGATAAGTCAAGTGTTACACCACTTCTCAGGTCTGCCTGCGCGGCCTGCTTACCCACTTACTTTCTTGATAACTTGTTCGGAGAATGATGTATTCATTCTGTCACCCATTTGTTCCCTAACGAACAAACAAAACTGTTTAACATGTTATCTGCCACTCGATTGATTCACAGCATCCCTGTGGACGAACAAACCGGCGCCATCGCCGTACCTATCTATGCCACTTCCACCTTCGTGCAGGAAGCCCCCGGCATCAATAAAGGATTTGATTATGCCCGCACCAGCAACCCTACCAGAAAGATCCTGGAAGAGCTGATCGCAAAAATGGAAAACGGACACACCGGACTGGCGTTTTCCAGCGGACTGGCGGCGATCGATGCCGTATTAAAGCTGCTGCGGTCGGGTGATGAAATCATCGCCGTCAATGATATCTATGGTGGTGCCTTCAGACTGTTCACCGGCGTATATGAACAATATGGCATTCAGTTGCGCCTGGTCGATACGGCAGACCTGCCAGCAGTAGAAAATGCTATTACACCTGCCACTAAATTGATCTGGATCGAAACACCCAGTAATCCAACACTAAAAATTTCTGACATTACCGCCCTGGCAGATATCGCCCACCGGCATGGATGTTGGCTTTGTGTAGACAATACCTTCGCCACACCGGTACTGCAGCAGCCCTTGTCCCTGGGTGCCGATATTGTTGTACACAGTGCTACAAAATACCTGGCAGGCCATAGCGACCTGATTGCAGGGGTGGTTGTTACTGCGCAGGCCGAACTGGGGAAAAGATTGCAATACTTTCAGAATGCCTGTGGTGCTATTCTTGGACCCTTTGAAAGTTGGCTGGTGATTCGTGGTTTGGAAACATTGCATCTACGCATGAAGCAACATGGCCAATCAGCCCACCAGCTTGCTCGTTGGTTACAACAACATCCGGAAATTGTACAGGTAAATTATCCCGGACTTCCGACGCATCCTCAGCATAGCATCGCTTTGCAACAAGCCAACGGATGGGGTGGTATGATCTCCTTTGTTCTCCGCCAAAATACCGAGGCAGCAGCACTCAAAGTAATCACCGGCACCCAATTATTCAAACTGGCCGAAAGTCTGGGTGGCATCAAAAGTCTGATATCACATCCAGCCAGCATGACCCATAAAAGTATCCCCCCACAGAAAAGAAGATCAGCCGGCGTTGAAGACGGTTTGATCCGAATTTCTGTCGGACTGGAGGAAGCTACTGACCTGATTGCTGACCTGGAACAAGCGCTGCATTCCCTTTCCGAGAGGCAAGAGCATGACAACCAGATCAAAGGATTAAAAAAAGAAAAACAATTTCAGTTATACAACGCATAATTATGAACACACAACAAACACTGGTCATCGGATTATTTGGATTTGGAGTAGTTGGGGAAGGTCTTTACAAGGTTTTACAACAAACCCCCTCCCTGAAAGCTAGTATCAAAAAAGTCTGCATCAAGCAGCCCGGTAAAAAAAGAAATGCCCCGGCTGAATTATTCACAACAAACCGGGAAGACATACTCAATGACCCCGAGATCAATGTAGTGGTCGAAGTGATTGATGATGCGCAGGCAGCATATGAAATCGTATCGACTGCATTACTGAGTCATAAATCAGCAGTAAGTGCCAGTAAGAAGATGATCGCCGAACATTTAGCTGAATTGCTCGACTTGCAGAAAAAAACCGGTGCCTCCTTTTTATATGAGTCGGCTGCCTGTGCTTCCATACCCGTTATAAGAAACCTGGAAGAATACTACGACAATGATCTGCTGCATGCAATTCGTGCCATTGTCAATGGATCGACGAATTTCATTTTAACTAAAATGTTTGAAGATAAATTGGATTTTCCCGATGCGCTGCTGCTCGCACAGCAATTAGGATTTGCGGAAAGTAATCCAGCCCTCGACACAGAAGGATGGGATGCCCTCAACAAGTGGATTATTCTGCTCAATCATGCGTATGGCATTATTGAGCAGCCAGCGAATTTATTGTTTACCGGCATACAAAACATCCAACTCTCCGATGCATTGGTCGCGAAGGAAAAAAACTATGAGATCAAGCTCGTAGCACAAGCAAAAAAACTTTCCAATGGGAAAGTGGCCGCCTTTGTATTGCCTCAATTCATTCCGGCCAGTGACCCCCTGTCATTCGTAAAAAATGAGTACAATGGTGTAGTGATCGAAAGTGGATTTGCGGACAAGCAATTTTTCTATGGAAAGGGAGCCGGTAGTTTTCCGACCGCATCAGCTGTTGTGAGCGATATATCGGCCCTTCGATATCAATATAAATATGAGTATAAGAAAAGATATTTTCATACCCCACATGAACTGACCGATGATTACTACTTGCGGATTTACCTGAGTTGTAATGATTGGAAACTGGTTCCCAAAGAAAAATTTGAATGGATCGAGGAATGGCATGCCAATGCAGACAGAAAATATATGGTCGGTGTTATACACCAGTCACATTTGAAGTCTTCTAATTGGTGGAAGGAAAATGGGAATAGTTTGTTGCTAACCCCCGACCCGATCATCGACAACCTCGACCTGATTCATGTGAAGAAAAAAAGCCTGGAGCTAGCCGGTATACAAGGTTGATTTTACTTGCCGCAGAGGCGAAAGGAACGATAAGTTATAGTAACTTTGAGTTCTTTCATACCTATGCAGGTTAGCACGCATTTTAAACAGGCCGCCACGGCTACCTTACTCACTGCCGGACTCCTTTTTGCAGGAACCTACCTCATGGGTAAGTACCCCTTTTTTCTATTGCTCAACGGCAATGGCGGCAGTTGGCTGGATGAATTATTTAAGTGGTGGACCTATCTGGGAGATGGTATCATTTGGGTAGTAGCTGTTGTTGCTACCTTCTACTATCGAAGAAATAAATTATTGCTCGTATTACTTTGTCTGATTATTTCCACCCTGCTTTCGCAGGGAGGGAAACACCTGCTTTTTCCGGATGCCCTTAGGCCCTCAGCAGTCCCGGTAGAGCTACCTGCCATACATACTGTTCCCGGCGTTGAATTACACACCAGCCAAAGTTTCCCTTCCGGACATACCACCACTGCTTTCACTATTTTCCTACTGGCTTGTCAACTGATTCCGCATCGATGGACCTTACTGGGTGGCTATTTACTGGCAGCAGGAGCAGGCTATTCACGCATTTATCTGGCCCAACATTTCCCCTCTGATGTTGCCGCTGGTATGCTGGTAGGCATATTTACCGTATCTATTTCTATTTATATTGAATCCAAGACCAAAAAAAAGTAGACGACCTATGATAAGATCATGTTTATTCTTACTGATCACCTTTATACTACATGTACCTACATCTATTATTCAGGCACAGGATACTACCCAGCAAATCAATCCAAACCGCACCAACCGCTCGAACCAGCTGAATAAGCCTTATGTGATATTGATATCTGCCGATGGGTTCAGGGCAGACATGGCAGAGAAATTCGGCGCGACCCATCTGTTGGCCCTTAGCCAAAAGGGCGTGAAAGCACATTACATGGAAGCCGGTTTCCCAACAGTCACTTTTCCGAATCATTACAGCATCGTAACCGGACTTTACCCTGCCCACCACGGATTGGTAGACAATAATTTTCTCGATAGAAATAAGGGCGTCACCTATCAGATGTCAAATAAAAAACAAGTTGCAGATTCCAGCTGGTATGGCGGAAAACCTATTTGGGTCATAGCGGAAGAACAAGGTATGCTGGCTGCCAGCTTTTATTGGGTGGCATCGGAAAGCTCTATACAGGGAATACGGCCCACC
>JBEIUM010000218.1:0-4607 GCA_040374385.1 Sediminibacterium sp.
AGCTACTTCGAGAGCTCTCGCAGAAAAAGGATGGAAAGTAAAAGTTTTTGAAAAGACATCCAGGCCGTTAGGTGCATCTATAAGAAATTTTGGTATGATTTGGCCAGTTGGTCAGCCCGACGGAGTATTATATGACCGTGCCATTAGAACAAGGGAAGTTTGGAAGCAAATTTGTCATGAAACCAATAACTGGTATAATCAATCTGGAAGTTTACACATTGCACAGTGTAGAGAGGAAATGGCGGTTATAGAAGAAGTTGCAGCTACATATGCAGATAAACGCCCTATCGAATTTCTCTCAAAAAAAGAACTAGTAGAAAAATATCCTTCAGTTAATCCGACTACATGCATTGGAGGTCTATGGAGTAATGATGAAATGATTATTGAATCCAGAGTGATTATGAATGAACTATCCTCTTTTTTTACATTTAAATACGCTATAGAATTTTATTATAATCATTTTGTTTCTGAAGTCAAACCAGGATATATAAAAGTTGAAAGTAAAAAGATAGAGGCAGATTTAATAGTAATCTGTAGCTGTTCTGATTTTGATTCACTTTATCCAGATGTTTACAGTCAATATTTTACAAAATGTAAGCTTCAAATGATGCGGATAATATCTCAGCCAGATAATTATAATATTGGACCGTCCATCTGTGGCGGCTTGTCCTTGATACATTATAAAAGTTTTACTGTTGCAGCATCTCTCGAACGGCTACGTGATTATTATCAAAAAACACATAATGAATATTTGAAGTACGGGATACATGTTATGGTTTCACAGAATCAGTTTGGCGAGTTGACTATTGGCGACAGTCATGAATATGGGAATGACTTCACCCCATTTGATTCATCACATATCAATATTTTAATTTTAAAGTACCTACAACAAATACTAGTCGCTAAAGATTGGTCTATTATTCAATCCTGGAACGGCATCTATTCAAAATTACTAGAACCTAAAAGTGAATTCATTTTAGAAGTTGATCCGGGAGTTTGGATCGTAAATGGGGTGGGTGGAGCAGGTATGACCCTCTCATTTGCTTTTACGGAGGATTTTGTTGCTCAACTTTGACAGTTAGTATCTTCATCCCCATCTTCCACCCAGATTGCGAAAAAGCTTTACTTGTGTAACTCTACTGCGTTGATAAATTCTAATTAACTCTAAATTGGCTTGCAAGGCATTTTGTTGGCTGATCAATACATCCAGGTAAGATACACGAGCAGCTTTATAAAGACAAATGAGCTCTCAACTGCCTTTTGGTACTCATTCAATTTGCTTTCAGACAATTGTTTGATGTTTTCGAGGTGTCTCAATTCGCTGATATCACCTGAAACTTCCATGAATGCTGTCAGAAGCGATTGGCGGTATTGTAAAATGGCATCGACATGCGCTGCTTTCGTATAGCCATACTGTGCCCGAAGACTACTTTTATTGATTAAGGGACTCAAAAGGTTACCTGCCAACTGGTACATGATAGATTCAGGTGCAACGAATAAATAATTGAAACCGAAAGATTGTAAACCGGCATTCAAGTTTATGTTGAACGATGGATAGAAGGAGGCTCTGGCTGCCATCACATCAAGACGTGCAGCAGCAACATTCTTTTCAGCTGCACGAATATCGGGGCGATTCAGTAATACTTCGGAATTGACATTTCCTTTCCAGAAATTATCCTGATAATAGAGCGTTTCGCTGTTTCTTTTGACTTGTTGCGGATAACGTCCGAGTAGAAGATTGAATCTATTCTCTTCCCTAACAATTTCCTGCATAACTTCTCTTTCCAGTACTTTTAAATTATAATATTGAGCAGTAAATTGTTGAACGACTAATTCATTGGTTTTACCGGCATCTTTTTGAGCCCTGATAAAATCCAGCGCTTTGATGACCCCTGATCCGGTTTTATCAATCAATCTCATTTCAAAGCCACTCGCATTTCCATAGCCTGGGATGGGGGGAGGGGTAAAAAAATCGATTTTTCCATTGCGGATATACTTTGTTTTTCCCAGTGATAATTAATTACATCCAAGTCAGATTTAATTCGCGCATCCCATTTTTTTAGGCTGATTAGGTTCATGCCAGAAAGTTCATCCGATACTTTTCATGAATGAAGGGCTGGAATCCTAGAAAAAAAAACACCCGGAACTCCGGGTGTTTTCGACAGCGACATTCGTATTTTGAATTGCCCAATCGCTTATTGAATTCTTGTATTGAATTCAACTTCAATATCAGTGGAAGACTTAGTACTATTTACGAGGTCATTGGCAGCTTTGCCGGGAGGGTTGCCTCCATAGTGCCGAAGGGTTACTTTTAACTTCCCAGTAGCCGCAGCGCCGCTGGCCCATACGCTGGTTAAGCCCAACGGTACGCCATTTGCATCATTGTCGAGACCGGACACAGTAATATTGCTTCCTGCAGCCGCTTCGTAATAAAACCTGTGTGCATTTCCTTCCTGTTTGATTTCATTGGTTTTGTCTTCCGCCGGATTGACTGTTTTATTCAGAATCTGTAAGCTGACATTATAGGAGCGATTGGGTTGTAATGCAATCTCATCTTTGGTAGGCTGATTTCCACCTGGGCCATCCGGATCATCATATTGGAATACAATGTTATTGCCGCCACCAACAGGCGCGAAAGTCAGTCGGAGCGTCGTAATCACTTCCTCATCATTGTGCTCATGAGCATCTTTTTTACAGGAAACGAGAATGGTTGTTAACAAAACAAACAACGTGAGCATTTTTTTCAGTTGCATAATCATGGTGTTTTAGTGGTTAAAAAGTATTGAAAAATTATAATTCTATTTTTAAACGAATACTGGCATTCAAACCCTGTTCATCTGTGAAATACCGCATACTATTCAAGTAATCGCGGTAAACAGTATTGAGTAGATTCCTTATGGTCATGCCAATGGTTACATTCTTGTTATAAAGTTTTACTGTTGTACCGGCATTTACGTGGAAGAGACTATAAGCTGCTGGCGGTTCTTTATAGTCTTGTTTGATGATGGTATTATCGGGAATCCTGTTTTGCTGCATTACATGCGCCCATTCCATTGATACATAAGTATTTTTTAGCTTCCCTTCGGCAGGTGCCTGCCAGGAAAATTCGTTGCTGAATCGATTGGGGGGCATCCAAATGAGCCAGTCATTGGTTTGTCTGTTAAGTGCCGCCAGAAAGGAAAAGCGCGATATCCATTCGATGTTACGAGTTGGTTTTACCCAAGCTGAGAAATCAATACCTCGCAAAGTAGCATCAGTCTGCCGATAGGTAATCAGCGGAAAAGCACCACTAATGGTCAGCACTGGGGTACTGGGCATCGGCTGCTGATAAATAAAATGGTTGATACGATTTATATATCCTAACAAGTCAAAGCCGACTTTACCACCCGGATCATTGTACTTGATACCAAGACTGGTGTGTAATGATTCTTCCGGGCGCAATGTAATATCTCCCTTCTCATAAGTGGCAGTACCGTGATGAATTCCATCGCTTAATAATTCATTGATATGCGGCGCCCTGGTAGACAATGCGATAGACGAATAGAATTGCCAGTTGTTATCCGGTGTGTATCCTATGTAAAGAGAGCCTGCATATGTCGAGAAATTAAAATCATAGTTGATCGTATCGCTGTTGAATTTTAGCCGGGTCGTTGCAATTCGCTTATTATCAAATCGAACCCCCGCCTGTACATCCCACGCATGTTTTTTCCATTTTTCTATGTAGTAGGCACCGGAAGAAAACGAAGTATAATTCGGTATAAAGTACCTGCCTGCATAACTGTTATTTTGTTGTTGGAAAGTGAGTCCCCCTATACCACTGAGGTAATTCTTTTTTGGATGTTCCCAGGTGAGTTCCTCTGAAATAGTAAAAATCTGTAACTCCATTTGAGGTCGCGTAACGGAAGGGTTTCTAACCACATCAAACTCTTTCCGGTCATTGAACTGTCCGGCTATTTGCAGATTAAAACGATGCTCATTCTTTTGAAGGGTAGTCTTTGACTTGATCAGGTGGTGCGTCACCTCTTGCGAGGGCCGACCAATTTGGTAGGTTTGCTGACCTAAAAAAACATCTGCCGGCTGTTTGCCTGCAATCGCAGTTTGCAAGTCCGTTAAATTTCCGATATGCGCCCCTTGAAAGATGCCTATCCGGGTAAAGAAGTGACTATAAAAAAGTTCTGAGCTTAAGTTATTTTTCTTCCAGGCTGCTGTCAATGAAATATTTTTCTCTTCGCTGCCGGTATTATTTAATCGATAGTTGGGTGTGGTAACATTACCCCCTTGTTTGAAAGTGCCCTGAATACGATACCTGAATTGCGGATTTTTCCGAAGTGATTGTTCGTGGACTGCAGAGAGTACATATTGTAAGTTATTACTGAAAAAAGCCAGATTGACCTCGGTTCTTTTCCCCGGAATGGCAGATAATGGCCGAGGTTCCACTAAAATAACCCCGCCAATTGCATCTGAACCATACTTTAGTTCATCCACTCCCTTTATGACTACCAATTTATCAGCAATAAAAGGATCGATTTCTGGGGCATGTTCATTGCCCCATTGTTGCCCTTCTTGTCTCACACCATTATTAATTGTAAGAATTCGATTGCTATGTA
>JBEIUM010000325.1:0-1961 GCA_040374385.1 Sediminibacterium sp.
ATCCATAATTCTTGTACCATGCCAACTGCTGTAATGATAGAATCAATGGAAAAAACCAGGTCCAGTAGTATAACTTCCGACAATAATTTTTTAAAGCTGTGCACCCTTGGAACGCTGGGTCCGTCTTTGTGTAATTCCGATTTATAATAAATCTCTTTGGTGCTTTTATAGATGAGGAATAAGCCTCCGAGGATGAGTATAATTCCTTTTCCTGAAAAGTCGATGTCACCTATGGTAAACAGGGTTTGGTCTAGTTGTAGGATCCAGGATATCAGTGCCAACAATGCCAGGCGCATTACGAGTGCTAAACCGATTCCCCAAAAGCGGAGTTTACCTCGTTGGTGCTCAGGCAACTTATCGGCTAATATTGAAATGAAAATGATGTTATCGATGCCCAGTATAACCTCGAGGGCAATGAGTGAAATTAGCGGAATGATTATTTCGGACATAGCATTTTAGATTACTGACAGAAATCAGTGCCGAAATTAATCAAATCTGAAGCAAGAGCGGCAGTCGTCCTTGACTTTATGGAATGAATCAGCGGGAATTGATGAAGGTATTGAAGGGTGCTCTGGCTGAAGGGATTTCAAAGAGGGCAGGATGTTCTCCCCCCGGTATTTCAACTATCTGTACTTGCTGGCAGGTACTACAGCTTTGAACTTCTTGTTTGAAGACCGGCCAGGAATACATTTGTATGGGTGAGTCATTCAGTCCCTGAAAGAAAATGATATCCGACTTGAAACCTTTGGTGAAATTCAACAAGGAACGGTTGAAATACGCCGCAGGGTTGCTGGTGGTTATTCCGTATGTATTTTTCAGTCGGGTGCAAAAGCTGCTGGCCTGGGCGGTTCCTGCTTCTTCCAGCCCGCATCGATAAACGAGGTTGAGTGGTCCAGGTGCATTGGCAATAACCCCATTGGTGGCATGCAGGGTGTTCAGGCGGGTGACCATATATCCTCCCTGAGAATGACCCCCTAAGAAAATCTTCTTTACCTGGATACCCAGTTCCTGAGAAGCCTTGTTCTTTAACCAGAGAAGCGCAGCTTCACCTACAACGATGTTATCGCCCAATAAAACATTTTCCTGGGGATAGATGACACTGATGATCATCATGTCTTTTCTGTCGAGTATGTTCTTGAATTGATCCAGGGTAGTATTGGCAGCTGTCATCAGATCTCTGTCAAAGGCTACCGAACCATGAAAGACCATCAGCACATCTGCAGCTGCTGCAGCGGGCTTTTCTATGATGATATCAACAGTTTGGTTGTTGTAAGTGATCTTTCTGTTTTCACGGGAAGTGGCAGGTGTTTCCGCAGTGGTCTCCTTTTTGCAGGAAAAAAGAAGTAAGGATATCCAAATCAGGTGTCTCATGAATAAAGATTTCTAATTGGACAACGGGCGGAGTGAAAAGTTTAATTGCCAAAACTGGAATTAGCCCCCGATCTTATATACCCTTTGTTTTGAAGCGGAAGCCATACCTGATACCAATCGATGAAATAGCATCACCATTACTGTCATTTTGAAACGAACAATTGAAGCCGAGCAATCTGCCCTCCTTTAACTTCCAGTCATGTATTATTCGGAAACAATATCCAATATTAAAGTGATTGTTGTCTGTTTCTTTAAATACATAGAAAGGTTGGCGGAACCAGGCATTCTGACTTCCGTAATATTGGTACCCATTGGGTGATGAATTCAATTGAAAACGAAAAACTGGGGCAACTCCCAATTTTAATCCAGATTGCTTTTTACTGGAAAATCGATAAGTAAAAAAACTCGAAAGCTGAATTCCTGCTGTAACCCATCTGGGAACATCTGTTGTTAAGTCCGGTGGAGTTGAGGGGGCATTTATTATGAAGCCGGGAAACGCTAGCCCGGTATGAAAACTAAAACCAAGATTGTAATCCACATAAAAGTGTTTCGAGGACTTTTTTTCCAGATCGAAATTGATTAGAACTCCA
>JBEIUM010000086.1:0-10023 GCA_040374385.1 Sediminibacterium sp.
AACCCTCTTTTATTGCCGGGCCACGGAAGGAAAAACGGGTTGGGGAGCGCATTGGACTAGCCATATTTTCTTTCATTTCTCCACTCTTTATCGGACCGCTGAAAAAGTATGCACCTATTGCTGCAGAACACATTGCCCGTGCGATGTATCGCTCGGCGCAGAAAAACACTGCCGGATGTACTATCTATGATTCTGCAGAAACAGATGTTGTAGGGAGATGAGTGAATGCTATTCCTTGCATAGTTCCCTTACGTGCATGTTAGTAAGTATGCGTCTACGGTTCAAGACTAGGCTAAAAAAATGTTTTAATTACAAAGCGACTAAAATAAAAGCAAAGTGATTAAATACTGCCTATTTGTTATTGCCCTTTTCAACTCGTTGGCCTGTCTTTCCCAGTCCATGTCCAAAGAATTTCTATCCTATTTTTTGAACGATTACCTGCCGGCAAAAAATATTCAAAAAATCAATGACAAAAGCGTTCATTCGGTTTTTGCCAAACGTTACAATACTCTAATCAAGAGATTAGAATCTATACTAAAAACAGATAGTTGCAAGGAAATAAGAAGTAACACAAAGAAATACATAGAACATTTGCGGTCAACAGAAATAAGGGAAAATTACAACGAATGGTTCCCGCCGAATCAGCTATTTGCAGTAGATTCATTCTATTCTGCAGATTCAATTGACGCAACTAATGTAAAAGAATATATCAAAGCAATTCAAGACTCGCAAAAAGTTGTGACTATTAATAAACCAGTAGCAACGATTACCCATCAGGATACAATACTTTCAGAACTAAGACTCAAGCATCATAATTCGTTCTTAAAAGCATTTAACTTTATTGAACGATCTATAGAGATAACAGTTCCATATTTTTTTAATGATCAGACCAGTTGTTTACTCACCTATGTGCGTCACATGAATTATTGGCCTGAAGCTAAAGTGCTTCTCTTTGAAATATCAGGAGAGAATTGGACATTCAAAAGAGTGGTATTTGATCAGGAATTATATCTTGACGATGAAAATAGTCCCTACCTGAACAGACGACTATAAAATTGGGTCAAACTTTATAATTTCAATTCGTCGAAAAGTGAACATACCCGCCCCAGTGTAACTCTGTTATACTTGTGCGCCACTGGGGTACTTGTGCGCCTCCGCCGCAACACTATGCGTTAGATTTTATAAATTCTTATAAAGTAAAAAAATCACCACCCCAACATCAACAAGGGATCGGGACAATTATTGATATATCGATCTCGCTCGCTCAACTTACAAACACCGGGATAATCACCCATATATCCCTCCATATCCACTATACATTGAAAATGTAGATGCGGTGGCCAACCACCATTCTCAGCAGGAATACCCAATGCACCGATCTTACTGCCGCCAGCTATCCGCTCACCCACTTCTATCTGCTGAACACTATCCCAACTGAGGTGCCCATATAATGTATGAAAAACTTGCCCACCATATTGATGCTCTACAATGATCACTGCACCATAATTACCTAGCTCATTGTGTATCGCCTTGCTGTGAACAACCCCTTCATAAACCGCCAGCACCGGCGTTCCCGGCACACCCCAAACATCAATACCCAGGTGCAACCGTCTGGGCTCTTCCTGTTCGCCCTCCTTTCCAAAAACAGCACTGCGCGCATATATATCCCGCAACTCATCATATCCTCCCCAACAAAAATCAGCA
Organism: Sediminibacterium sp.; assembly: GCA_040374385.1. Classification (GTDB taxonomy): domain Bacteria; phylum Bacteroidota; class Bacteroidia; order Chitinophagales; family Chitinophagaceae; genus Sediminibacterium. The sequence continues at coordinate 1,705 of JBEIUM010000086.1, forward strand.
CCCATCGTTTGGCGCTTCTGATCAATGAACCGGCAAAAAACATCCGTATCACCATACACTTCCTCCGTCAACTCTTTGCATTCAACAGACAGATCCCAGCGCACCAAACGCGTGACTCCTTTCTCCAAGGGTATCACCGATGAACAATGCATCACCGGAGGTAATACAACACTCCTATTTTCCATTCAGGTAAATTTGAAACGAATCAAACCACGAGGTTAATCATGCGGCCCTTGACAAAAATAAATTTCTTGAGGGGCTTGCCTTCCATCCACTTCTGTATCACCTCCTGCTGCAACACGATCTCCTTGACTTCTTCCTCAGTTGCATCAAGACTGATCAATAAATTGGCGCGCACCTTCCCATTGATACTAATGGGATATTCCTTGGCAGACTCCTGCACATACTTTGCCTCAAAAGCCGGATAGGCCGCATCTAAAATAGAATCGGTATGTCCAAGCCGGCCCCACAATTCTTCACTGATATGCGGTGCGTAAGGCGTCAATAAAATCAGGAAGGGTTCCAGTATTGCTTTCTTATGACACTGCAGATCATTTAACTCATTCACAGCAATCATAAAGGTGCTGACAGCCGTATTAAAACTGAAACGCTCGGTATCATCGGCAATCTTTTTAATGGCCTTGTGCAAGACCTTCCATTCTGCCGCATTCGGTTCCGCAGCTGCAACCATCCATCCCTTCTGCTCATCATCAAACAAGCGCCACAATTTCTTAAGAAACCGATGTACCCCTTCAATGCCCTTGGTATCCCAGGGCTTGCTCTGATCTACCGGTCCCAAAAACATTTCATACATGCGGAAGGTATCTGCACCATACTTCTCTACCAACTGGTCAGGATTGACAGTGTTGAATTTCGATTTGGACATCTTCTCCACTTCGGCACCGCAAATGTATTTTCCCTGTTCAAGTAACCAGATTGAATGAGCATATTCCCCATTGCGCCATTGTACAATGCGGCTGAGGTCGAGTTCCAATCCATCTACTAAATTCACATCCACATGGATGGCCTGAAAAATCAAGCCGTCTGTCAACTTCATTTGCTCTTCATTCACCAAATCAGGGCGAAGTGCAGCAACTTCCTTCAATATTTCCTGTACACTCATATTGCCTGCTTCATACCCTTGCTTCCAACCGGCAGATACCATCACATCGCTGCTGAAATGATCATCTTTCTTGTCTCCCCTCGTCAACAACAGGCGATACATGAAACGGCTGCTGCCCTGAATCATGCCCTGGTTCAGTAACTTTCTGAAGGGTTCCTGAAATCCAATGTGACCGAGATCGAATAAAACTTTGGTCCAGAACCTGCTGTACAATAAATGTCCTACCGCATGTTCGGTTCCGCCAATATAGAGATCGACCTGGTTCCAGTAATCGCTGGCAGAGCGGCTACAAAATTCCTGTGTATTCTGCGGATCCATGTAGCGCAGGAAATACCAACTACTGCCGGCATATCCGGGCATGGTATTCGTCTCCAATCCCTTTCCTACCCATTCGGGTATATTGGCAAGTGGTCCCTCTCCTTCCGGACCCGGCTCATATTTTTCCACTTCCGGCAATAACAGCGGAAGTTCCTTTTCCGATAAAGGTCGTGCAATGCCATTGTCCCACCGAATGGGGAATGGCTCGCCCCAGTAACGCTGGCGACTGAATGATGCATCCCGCATTTTATAGTTCACCTTGCGTCTTCCGATGCCCAACTCTTCTATTCGCTGGGTCATAACCGCCATAGCTTCCCGCATCACCATGCCATTGAGAAAATCACTGTTCTCTAACAAGGCATCTTTGGTAGGATTGGCAACAGCACCATCATAAGCAGCTCCAATGATATTGGTAATGGGTATGGCAAAATGTTGTGCGAAGCGATGGTCACGGTCATCCCCGCAGGGTACACCCATGATGGCGCCGGTGCCATATCCCATCAACACATATTCTGCAATCCATACCGGAATCTTTCTTCCTGTGAAGGGATGTAAGGCATAGCCGCCTGTGAAACAACCGCTGATTTTTTTCTCTGCCTGCCGTTCACGATCGCTACGGCTCTTAACATAAGTGAGGTAGTCCTCTACCGAAGCCTTGCACTCCACGGATGTCAGGGCATCGATGATGGGATGCTCCGGTGCCACCACCATGAAGTCCACCCCAAAAATGGTATCCGGGCGGGTTGTATAAACAGTGAGGTTTTCGGCAAGTTGCTTGTCTCCGTTTACCAGCGAGAAAGTTATTTCTGCGCCATACGATTTACCAATCCAGTTGGTTTGCATCTCGCGCATGGCTTCACTAAAGTCTATGGTGTCTAATCCTTCGAGCAACCGATCGGCATATTCAGTGATGCGGAGGTACCACTGGCGCAGGGTCTTCTTTATAACGGGATGTCCGCCGCGTTCACTCACACCGTTCACCACTTCATCATTGGCAAGTACGGTTCCCAGGGCTTCACACCAGTTCACTTCTCCCCAGCCACAATAGGCCAACCGGTAATCCATCAAAATATCTTCTTGCTGCTTTTCCGGGTAACCATTCCACTCGGCGGCACTGAATCGACAATTTTCGTTGGCGGGACAAACATGGTTGATATTCCCTTCTGATGCAAATGCCTGCTTCAGCAGCTCAATGGATTCTGCCTTGCCAATCTTTCGGTTGTAAAAACTTCCGAAGAGTTGTAAAAAAATCCATTGGGTAAAGCGATAATAAGAAGGGTCGCAGGTTCTCACTTCCCTTTCCCAATCATAACAAAATCCGATGTTATCGAGCTGTGCCCGGAAAGTGGTGATGTTCTGGGCGGTACTTTTGGCTGGATGGATGCCGTGTTCGAGGGCGTATTGTTCTGCCGGTAGGCCGAAGGCATCATACCCCATGGGATGCAATACATTGAATCCCTGCAATCGCTTGTAGCGGCTGAATATATCGGAAGCAATGTACCCCAGGGGGTGCCCTACGTGAAGTCCGGCTCCGCTGGGATAGGGGAACATATCCAACACATAATATTTAGGACGCGGACTGGAATTACTCACCCGATAGGCACCGGTGGCTTTCCAATGGTCTTGCCATTTTTTCTCAATGGACCTGAACTGATATTCCATAATGCAATTATTCTACCGGCGTTGCAATCGTTGTATGGGCTGATGTAAGTGCGTCTTCCATACTGTTTCCCGCTGATAGGTGAGCGAGTTGAAAAAACTAACATTTTTTTAACCGGCACCGGCGTAAATTACAGTATCCCTCAGCACTTTTCGGGTGGAAGCAAATGTACGTCTTTCGTGCACAAAATGTACATTTGCAACCTGATTAAACCCGTAGCTCGGGGATGATTTTTTGAACGCTAATGAATAAAAATATGCCTGCTGCCGGTTCCTCCTCCCTGAAAAGAAGCAAACCCAATTTTATCTACTCCATCATCGGCGTGGCCCTGGTGCTTTTGATCATGGGTATCATGGGCTGGTTTTTTCTCAACATCCGCTCGGTGGGTAATGCTTTCAAAGAAGATATTCGCATCAGTGCCTACCTGAGAACCCTGAACAAGGATACCATCGGACAAATACAGGCTTTTATTAGCAGCCAGCCTTACTCGAAGAATGTTACCTATGTGGACAAAGAATCGGCGAAGAAAATCTGGAACCGCGAGAACAATGAAGACTGGGCCAAAATACTCGATGTGAATCCACTACCGGAGAGCATTGACTTCTATGCCAAGGCAGCATACGTAAATGCTGATAGCCTGACAGTGATTTCAGCCCGGCTGATGCAGCAATATGGTGACCAGATCACAGATATCCAATACCCGCAAAGTCTGGTATCAAACTTGAATGAACGTGCTTCCAAGATTGGACTTATCTTTCTGGTTATTGCCATACTGCTTTGCATCATTGTTATTTTCAGCATCGACAATACGATACGACTGGCCATGTTCAGCAATCGATTTATCATCAAAACCATGCAAATGGTGGGGGCTACCCGCAGCTTTATTGCCCGCCCCCTGAACATACGTGCCCTCATCAACGGATTGATTAGCTCAGGAATAGCTATTGTGCTGCTGCTGATCATCATTGGCTGGGCAGAAAGCCGGGTGCCCGAACTGAAAGCCATTCGCAGCATTGAGCTGAATTTGTTACTTTTTGGCGGACTCACCCTATTGGGCGTGGGTATTTCCGTTTACAGCACCCACCGAAGCGTACTGAAATATTTGAAAATGAAACTCGACGATCTGTACTAATTCGTTGGGGGAATATTTACATTTGTACCTACACAAACATCAGTTGTATGAGTAACCAGAAATCTGAAATGCCGGCCCCTTTGTTTACCAAAGAAAATTATACCTGGATGATCATTGGTGGCGTGGTAATCGCTGCCGGTATGTTCCTGATGGCAGGCGGAAAAAATCCCGACCCCTCCAAATTCGATCCCAGTCTGGTATATAGTAAAACACGAATCACCATTGCACCCATAGTGATCATTGCAGGCATCCTCATTGAGATCTATGCCATCTTCAAAAAACCCAAACAAGCCTAACAGCTATCTATATCATTCAAAGCGGTGGTTACACCGCTTTTTTTATGCCCCCTTTCCTCTCTTCGTGTTATTTTCCTGCTTAACTTTCAATCCAAATCATCACCATGACTTTATTTGAATGCATCCTGATTGCGATCGTAGAGGGACTAACTGAATTTCTCCCCATTTCTTCCACCGGCCACATGATCATCGTGAGCAGGTTACTCGGCATTGAATCAGATGAGTTCACCAAATTATTTGAGATCTGCATACAGCTGGGAGCCATTCTTTCCGTCATTGTGTTATACCGCAATAAATTCTTCCCGCTGAATCGTTGGAATTTTTATTTCAAGTTACTGGTGGGGGTTATTCCTGCACTGGTATTAGGCTTCTTATTTTCGAAAAACATCGATGCATTACTGGAAAGTCCATTGACGGTCGCCATCACCATGTTACTGGGTGGATTTTTTCTGTTATTCATTGATAAGTTTTTCAATAGTTCCCATCCTATCACAGAAGAAAAAGATATTAGCTACCGCAGGGCTTTCATGACGGGTATCTGGCAATGCCTGGCCATGATTCCGGGTACCAGCAGAAGTGCTGCGAGTATCATTGGAGGTATGCAACAACAGATGACGCGGCAACTGGCAGCTGAATTTTCTTTTTTCCTGGCAGTGCCCACCATGGCAGCTGCGACGGGATATAAATTATTGAAAGCCTGGAAAGACAATCCGGCTTTACTGACCGATAGCCATAACCTGCAATTGCTGTTGGTAGGCAATGTGGTAGCTTTCATTGTAGCCATGTTGGCGATACGATTTTTCATCGGCTTTCTCCAACGATCGGGCTTCCGGCTGTTTGGCTGGTACCGCGTTCTGGTGGGTACCCTGTTGCTCGTACTGATATTATTTCACTATATTTAAAGGGCAGAACCCCGGTTGGTGATGGCAGCAGTCATTCACCCTTGCTATGCCGTTGTTCCTGCCCTGTGTAAATGAAAACTCAGTAAATGGAAACAGCATCCAAAAAAGTGATCAATGGCTGGGCGATGTACGACTGGGCCAACAGTGTTTACAACCTGGTCATTACCTCTACCATCTTCCCCGCTTACTATGAAGCCATTACCGGTGACAAAGACGACACTACGCCGGTTGATACGGTTGTGCTATTTGGCAGGGAATATGTGAATACCTCCCTCTATAATTATACCCTGGCCGTAGCCTTCATCATTGTCGCCATTTTATCTCCGATCCTCTCCTCCATTGCAGACTCCAGAGGTAATAAGCGACAGTTCCTGCGCTTTTTTTGTCTGATGGGTAGTTTGGGTTGCTGCTCCCTCTACTTTTACGATGCCTCGAACCTCGCCTATGGTTTGGCGGCCGTAATCATTGCCTGTGTTGGATTCTGGAGCAGTTTTGTTTTCTATAACTCCTACCTCCCCGATATCGCCGCACCGGAAGACAGAGACAAAGTGAGTGCCCGTGGGTTTATGATGGGGTACATCGGAAGTGTGATTCTGCAAATCTTTTGTTTTATACTCGTATTGCAGGGCGAAGCTTATGGTATTAGCAACGGAAAGGGTTCCCAAATTTCATTCTTACTCGTTGGCATTTGGTGGTGGGGTTTCGGACAACTGGCGATCAACCGCTTACCGAAAGGGAAACCTTTGGTCGATGTCGCCCATACCAGCGTTCTGACCGGAGGATTCAAAGAGTTGAAAAAGGTATGGCATCAACTGACTGACTTACCCGTATTGAAAAAATTTCTGCTCGCCTTTTTCTTCTATAACATGGGCGTGCAGACCGTCATGCTGGCAGCTACCCTGTATGGAAAAAGCGAACTGAACATTCCCACAACCAACCTGATCATTGCAATCCTGATCATTCAACTGGTAGCTATACCCGGTGCTTATGTGATTGCCCGCATTTCAAAAAAAATTGGCAACCTGCACACGCTGATGATTACCGTTGCTTTTTGGATATTTCTTTGTTATCTGGGCTATCTCGTTCCCAAAAACGGTATCAATGAATTTTATGTCTTGGCATGCCTTGTAGGTTTTGTCATGGGCGGCATTCAATCGATCAGCCGAAGCACCTACTCCAAACTGATGCCCGAAACGAAAGACACCACTTCCTTTTTCAGTTTTTATGATGTAACTGAAAAGATTGCCATCATTATTGGGATGTTCAGTTTTGGGTATATCAACGAACAGACCGGGTCACAAAGAAATTCCGTCTTAATTTTAATGAGCTTTTTCATTGTCGGACTCATCCTGTTGGTCATTACCCGGCGTGCAGAAAAGGCTGCCTTGAAACAATAATCTTTATGAAAGTAATCAGTATCGAAACCGGTAACTTTAAGCTGGATGGCGGCGCTATGTTTGGCGTTGTACCCAAGTCAATGTGGCAAGTCCTGAACCCCGCTGATGAAAACAATATGTGCAGCTGGTCGCTGCGCTGCCTGCTGGTAGATGAAGGGGAGCGCAAAATTCTTATAGATACCGGCATGGGCAACAAACAGGATGCCCGCTTCTTTTCACATTACTACCTGCATGGTAATGATACATTGCATACATCACTGGCGGCACACGGATATGCCCCGGATGACATTACCGATGTTATTCTTACCCACCTGCACTTTGATCACTGCGGAGGCAGTATCCTACGTAAAGATGACCAACTGATAACTGCCTTTCCGAAAGCCACTTACTGGAGTAACCCCCTCCACTGGGCATGGGCCACCCAACCCAATGAACGCGAGAAGGCTTCTTTTTTGAAGGAGAATATTTTGCCGATCAAGGAATCTGGACAACTCGATTTTATTGATGTGCCCGAACCGGATATGCACCCAACCCAACACCTGGCAACCGTCCCTTTTTCAAGACATATTTCACTCCGTATCGTACATGGTCACACCCGCGCCATGATGCTGCCCCAGATCAGTATGGAGGGCAGAAACCTTGTGTACATGGCTGACCTGATTCCTTCTGCCCATCACATCGGACTTCCCTACATCATGTCATACGATCTGTTTCCCTTTACGACACTGCAGGAAAAAAAAGTTTTTTTGCAGGAAGCTGTTGACAATGATTATTGGCTGTTTTTTGAACACGATATCCATACCATGTGCTGCAATCTGCAACAAACCGAAAAAGGTATTCGGAAAAATAAACAGGGAACCATCGAAGACTGGTTACAGTCGATTGGTTAGTCTCGCAGACTGATGAGTGAACTCAGGGGATACCGCAGATTGCTGTAACCCATCATATCTGCCTTGATGCTGCCCACCACGATCGGACTTTCAACGCGGAGTGGCATGTGGTTATTATCATCGCTTACCCATACCGTCATTTTCTCTCCACCCTCAAAAAGGGTTCCTTTCACCAGCAGGGGCTTGAACTTAATGGCATTGAAAGTACCATACTTGGTTCGGATAACTTCTTTACCCAGGTACTTGATATAGAGGTTGAATACCTCATTGTCGAGGAACATCGAAAAAGGAATTTTATCACCCGGCTGATATTTATTAAAATTAATATTGCGGGCATAATAAATGGTGCTCAGCACATCCTGAATACAGTTCGGAATACTATATACTTTTTCAGTCGTAGTGGCTGTATGGTTCTGATGATTGAATGTTATGAACTCATATTTTTTAAAACTACCCTCCTCAATGTTGCGAATGAACTGCAGGGGTTGCAAAGAGCCGGTATCCACTATTGATTCATAGCGATCACGCACCTTAAAAATCCAATCATACCCGGAGTTACTGGTCCCCGTGCCAACAAACTGATAGGCAGGGCGTTGGTGGT
>JBEIUM010000106.1:0-8230 GCA_040374385.1 Sediminibacterium sp.
CACTGGTATCAGCAACACGCTTGTCTCCCTAAAAGATCCGATGGCCTTTGATTATGTAGCCGGCAAATATGAAAAGATGCCGCTGACACAGGAAAAGTTCAGCCTGACAAGTACCCTGGCTGAAGTGGTGGGTGACGAGAATGACCCGATAAAATTCAAAAAAGGTATTGACCTGATCGTTGAAATGCGGAATTCAATTCCTTCCTCTCAACGGGCACAAACCGACCCCTACATCAACAACTTCTTCCTGAAGAAGATTGGTGACAAGAAGAAGGCTGAAGGGAAGACTGAGTTAGCAGATTATGTGCAAAAGCAAATAGAAAAGAAATAGACCTGATGGTATTCAATCAAAAAGCCGGACAATGTCCGGCTTTTTTTATTTCGTTACATATCTCATATCCTACTTACCATCCTCCGCTGGCACCACCGCCGCCGGAACTACCACCACCAAATCCACCGAAGCCACCGCCACCGAAGCCGCCACTACCACCACCGAAACCACCGCCACCCCAGCCGCCTCCACCACGACCCCCGTTCAACAGGGATCCCAGTATAATGCCTTCGGCTAAGCTGCCGAAATCGCTGCGCCTTCTTCCTCCACCAAATCCACCACCTCCGCCGATGCCGGCTAATATGAGGAAAACAATGATTAAAATGATAAAAAATACCAATGAGGGACTGCCATCACCATCAGAAGACCTATTGCGTTTGCGGGCGACTTTATATTCCCCCACTGCCGCTTTGGCTATTTCATTGGTAGCAGCATCAATGCCCTTATAATAATTCCCTTCCCGAAAAGCCGGAGCAATCTTCGTTCGAATAATATCATCGGCTACGATATCTGGTATGGCACCTTCCAGCCCATAACCGGGCTCTATCTTTACTTTTCTATCATCCACTGCTACCAACAGCAACACGCCATTGTTGGTTTTTTTGTTCCCGATACCCCAGGTGCGAAATAATTTCGTCGCATATTCCTCAATAGGTCGGTCCTGCAAGGACTTAATGATAACAACGGCAATTTGGTTGGAAGAGCTGTCATCAACAGCCACCAGCTTTTGTTCCAGCGCACTCAGCTCGGCCGACGATAAAACGCCGGCTTTATCGGTGACCAATCGGGGTGGGTCGGGACGTGGCAATACTTCCTGGCTGCTCACCAGCAGGCAAGTAAACAAAGCCAATAAAGTCAACCCAATCGATCTCATGTACTCATTTTTTCAGTTGCGATCAATCACCCAACACTATTTCGTTGGGTAATTCATTGCTGTCACCTTTTTCATCATAGGGGAAATGTGTGCGAAGAGCATCCCCAATATCATGTATCATATTTACCAGTCCCGGCACGAACTTATGTTCTCTGAAACGGGCAATCGCAGTATTTACTTCCTGCTGCCACCAATCTTGCCCCAAACGAGCATGAATGCCTTCATCACCAAAGACGGCCAATCGATGATCGTTCATGGCCAGATAAATAAGCACGCCGTTTCTGGCTGCTGTAGCTTCCATTTTGAGTTGGGCAAAAACCTCTTGTGCCCGGTTGAGGGGATTGTCTTGTGAACAATTCCCCTCAATGAACACACGAATTTCACCGCTGGTTTTTTTCTCAGCTTCGGTAATGGCTTGGCAAATTTCATCCCGCTCGGCGGGAGAAAAATAGTCAGCCGGCTTTTTTCTGAAGAAAGACCACATGTGGCTGTTTTAGAATTTTACTTCCGGCGCTTTTTCAGCACCTGCCTCTGCTTTGAATCCCTCTTTCGGACGGAAGCCAAAGAAACCGGCAAATATATTCATCGGGAATCGACGCACTTTTACGTTATAGTCTTTCACAGCATCGTTGAAATCGTTCCGAGCCGTTTTGATGCGGTTCTCCGTACCTTCCAACTGAGCTTGTAATCCTCTGAATGCCTCATTGGCACGCAGGTTAGGATAGTTCTCTGTTACCACCAGCAATCTGCCGAGGGCTTGAGACAACTGACCTTGTGCAGCCTGAAACTGCTCTAACTTTTCTGGCGTCAGGTCTTTGGGATCGATTTTCATTTGAGTGGCACTGGCACGTGCTTCGATCACCTTGGTCAGTGTTCCCTGCTCAAAATTAGCTTCTCCCTTCACCGTATTCACCAGGTTAGGAATGAGATCAGCCCGGCGCTGGTAGTCACTCTGCACCTTGTTCCAGGCATTGTTAACGTTCTCGTCTTGTGCAATCAAACCGTTGTAACCGTTACAACCGGTATAGCCGAGGATTAAAACCAGGGCTGCAATGACGATGAGGGTAATGTTTTTCGTACTCATGATGTGTTGAATTTTACTGTAATATACTTTTTTGTAGTATATAAGCTATCAATTATGCAAATAGAGTGCCAGTTTACGGACAAGCCAAGTTGACGTCCTTTTCTGTCGGGCAGACGTTATAGGCGGTTGAAAAACAGGGAAGAACGGCAGACTTCGGTCGGCTTACTAGGAGCGGATGGCGGCAATTCCGGGAAGAACCTTCCCTTCAAAAAATTCCAGCAGGGCACCACCCCCGGTAGATACATAGCTTACCCGGTCGGTTAAGCCAAACTGGTTAACGGCTGCCACACTGTCGCCACCCCCCACCAAGGAGAAAGCTCCCTGATCGGTTGCGGCTGCAACTGCCTGTCCGACGGCGACGGTACCTGCTTTAAAGGGCTCCAGCTCGAAAACCCCCATAGGACCATTCCACAACAAGGTTTTTGACTTCGCAATGATATCAGTGAAAGCAGTCCGTGCTGCCGGACCTATATCAAGGCCCATCCAGCCGGCAGGAATCTGGTCACTGGGTGCAATATATTAGTGGTCGCATCTGCAGCAAATGCTGTGGCAATAACGGAGTCAGCAGGCAGGTGAATGGTCACTCCGGCCGCAGCAGCTTTTTCGAGCAGGGACTTAGCCGTATCGAGGCGGTCTTCTTCACAAAGTGACTGACCAATGTTTCCCCCGGCTGCCTTTAGGAAGGTATAGGCCATGCCACCCCCAATGATGATGTGGTTGGCCCTGCCCAATAAATTTTCTAAGATGAGAATCTTATCACTCACTTTGGCACCGCCGATGATGGCAGTGAAGGGTTGCTCACTGTGCAGCAATACTTTTTCCGCACTCGATACTTCTCCCTCCATGAGGAGTCCGAACATTTTCTGCCCGACAGTAAAATATTGAGCGATGACAGCGGTAGATGCATGGGCTCTGTGGGCTGTACCAAATGCATCATTCACATAGCAATCGCCCAACCGGCTCAGCTTTTCCGCAAAAGCAGCATCCCCCTTTTCCTCTTCCGGATAAAACCGCAGGTTTTCCAATAATAAAATTTGTCCGGGCGCAAGATGGGCAGCTAATTGATAGGCGCTTGCCCCAATGCAATCATCTGCAAACAATACCGTCACGTCCTTACCCATTTCTTTACTGATGAGTTCTGTCAGGTGTGAAAGAACATGCCGCAGGGAATACTTGTCTTCCGGTCCGCCCTTGGGTCTGCCGAGGTGGCTCATCAAAATAGCTGATCCACCGCCAGCCAATATGGTGCGAATAGTGGGAAGGGTAGCCCTTATGCGGGTGTCATCGGTAATCTGTAAAGTGGTCTTATCGAGTGGAACATTGAAGTCGACTCTTACGAGTGCTTTTTTTCCTTGAAACGAATAGGCTGTGAACTGACTCATGATAGGCAATGGTATTATAAAAAAAGTCCCGCAGAAACGGGACTAACATATTTTCATATTAGTGGTTGATCAGACCGGCGAAGTAATGCACGGTACGAACGAGCTGACTTACATAGCTCATTTCGTTATCGTACCAACTTACCGTTTTTACCAGTTGTGCATCGCCGTTGGTGATTATCTTGGTTTGTGTGGCATCGAAGAGGGAACCGAAGTGGGTACCGATGATATCGGTGCTCACCAGCTCATCTTCAGTATAGCCAAAGCTTTCATTGCTGGCGGCTTTCATGGCGACATTTACTTCTTCTGCAGTAACTTTTTTGCTGAGGATGGAAGTAAGTTCAGTCAACGAACCGGTGATAACGGGAACGCGCTGAGCGCTGCCATCGAGTTTGCCTTTCAGTTCGGGCAGAACGAGACCAATGGCCTTGGCTGCGCCGGTGCTGTTGGGAACGATGTTGCCTGCGGCTGCGCGCGCGCGGCGAAGATCACCTTTGGGATGGGGTGCATCGAGTGTATTCTGGTCGTTCGTGTAAGCGTGGATGGTCGTCATGAACCCGGTAACGATGCCAAACTGATCATTCAATACTTTAGCCATGGGGGCAAGGCAGTTGGTGGTGCAGGAAGCACAGGAGATGATGGTTTCGCTACCATCGAGGATGGCGTGATTCACATTAAAAACGACTGTCTTCAGGTCGCCAGTTGCCGGCGCAGATATCACCACACGCTTGGCACCTGCGGTGAGGTGGGCAGCTGCTTTATCTTTATCGGTGAAGAAGCCGGTAGATTCGATTACTACATCAATACCATGTGAGCCCCAGGGAATTTGAGCAGGATCTTTTTGTGCATAGATACGGATCGTTTCTCCGTTCACGATGATCGCATCATCGGTAGAAGTAACGGTGGCATCGAAGCGGCCCTGGGCGCTGTCGTATTTCAGCAGGTGGGCGAGCACTTTCGGACTGGTCAGGTCGTTGATAGCCACTACGTCGATACCTTTCATGTTATAAATCTGGCGAAATACGAGTCGGCCGATTCTTCCAAAGCCGTTGATGGCAACTTTTACAGAGCTCATGTAATTGGTGGATTTTAGATTAAAAACGGGGCGAAATTACGATTATTGACAGGAATGAGGGGTAAATTTTTTGTTTAAATGGTTGTTGCTGAGGGCTTCGGCGCTTTTCCGGTTAAAAATTGTTTTGGCAGGTACCGTGTCTGTGGCTATTTTTGCGGCCCGTTAATAGACAATTCGGCCCGTTCGTCTATCGGCTAGGACATCTCCCTTTCACGGAGGAAAGAGGGGTTCGATTCCCCTACGGGCTACTATCAAAAAAAGCTGGAACTACTATTAGTGTTTCAGCTTTTTTTTTGCTTCTATTCTTGGAGAAACTTCCCGACCTGGTTAACGGGCTTGGTATCCATTCCATGGCTAGTGCTTTTGAATGCGTTTGATTACTCCCCCGAGGGCCTCTTTGATGGTATTGGCAAACACAAATGCATTGGGGTCGATTTCAGCTACCATATTTTTCAGGCGCCGGAATTCCAGGCGCGTGATAACCGTAAAGATGATATCACACTCATTACTGATTCCAAATTTGCCGGGGAGGAATCCTCTCTCCCCTTTATAAATGGTGATACCCTTACCCATTTTATTCACCAGCTGGTATTTTATTACTTCACTTTTTGAAGATATAATCGTTACCCCTGTGTATGCCTGTATTCCCTCCACAACATAATCTATGCAGCGGGTGGCAGTAAAATAAGTCAGGATCGAGTAAAGGGCGGTTTCTATGCCGAATTTGAAAGCTGCGATGGAGAAGATGAGAATATTTATGCCAAGAATGATTTCAGTGATGGTAAAGGATGTTCTTTTCAATGTATACAGAGCCACCACCTCAATACCATCTAATGCGGCACCCGATCGCATCACGAGACCAACACCGCTTCCGATAAAAACGCCTCCAAAAATCGAAATCAATAATTTATCCTTGGTCAATGCAAAATCAGGCAGTAATTGTAAAACAATAACAAGGAGAATAATAGCCAAAGCCATTCGGAGGGCAAATCGAAGATTCACCATGAAATAGCCAGCTATGATAAGGGGTAAATTCAGAGATATAAGAAATATACCTATATGAAGATGTGTTGTTTCATGCAGCAAGAGTGCGATACCGGTGATTCCACCATCAAAAAAAAGGTTAGGCATTAAAAATCCCTTCAAAGCAATGGCAGCGAGTGTAACGCCCAGCAGCATGACAATAAAGTCTAATAGAAAATGTGACGTTGCCTGCAGTGACTTATGGGGAGTAGATGCTGTCTGTTGTGCCAGTAAAGATTCGAGGTTCCTCTGCTTCTCTTGCTCCCGATGTGCCACTGCATAATTGGTAAAGTATTTGTGTTCTGATAAAAATCTGATCTGCACATCTAACCAGCTACTTGTTGATGGAATAACGCCGAGATGAACCATTTCTTTTTTTAATTTCTCCGCAGTCTCCGTATAATTTTCAGCTCCCAGATAATACAAATCGGCATCGCATAAAATACGTGCAAACAAATCATGTGGATTTTGTGGTATGCGCGTTGCCAAAATCATCGAACAAATGTGTTCGATTTGTTCTTCTGTATACTCAAAATCCGGCAGAATTTTTTTAGCATATCGGCAGGAAAGTTCCTCATGATTCTCGTGTGTCTGCATAAAACCTGTGTCGTGCAGCAAAGCAGCGGTTTTAACCAAGTTTATCTCAAGATCGGTTAGCCTTTCATTAGCAGCAATTTCGGCAGCAATATTGACGACATGAATCGTATGATCAACATTGTGATAAGAGAGATAAGCCGGCAAGGAGTCACGGAGTTTGCCTACTACAAATTGATAGAGTCGCTCAAATTGCATACTTCATATTAATTGATTACTTCATATACCATAATCTCGGCTGCTTTATTTTTAAGCGCTCGGGGACCCAAAGGTGCACAATTAAAAGACATTTTAACTTTATCATAAGCAGACGCTGCAATAAGAATTTGTCCCTTAACGGCAATCGATTGCAATCTTTGTGCAGTATTGACAGTATCTCCGATAACCGTATAATCCAATCGCTTTAAAGTGGCCGATCCGATGTTACCGGAGATCATTTCACCAGCATTAATACCTATAGAAACAGCAGGTTGAAAACTGAATTCGGGAGGAAGGGCACTTATATCAGAACGGATTTTCAATGCTGCTTCGATAGCTCTGTCGAGGTGATAGGGACCATTGAATACTGCCATAACACAATCACCGATGAATTTATCGATAGTACCATTCTGATCAATGATACCTTTCACCATCACATCGAAATATTTATTTAACAAGCCAACGACCGCATCCGGATTTTCTGTTTCACTGATGGAGGTAAATCCACAGATATCAATGAAAGCAACGGTTGCTTCAGTATTTTCATTGGCCGTCAATGCTTTTTCATACTCCCTTGTACACATAAAGTTAAGTACACTGGAATCGACATACATTTTGAGGATATTATTCTCTTTTAATGCTTGGAGACTGTTCTTTACCTGCGCCACATGTTGGATGGTTTTTTCTATCGTTAGTTCCAGGTCTTGAAAATTAACTGGTTTTGTAATGAAATCAAATGCCCCCTTATTCATTGCAACCCGAATATTTTCCATATCGCCATAGGCAGACACCATTACGGTTTTTGTCAGGGGCGCAACTTCTGGCAATACAGCTAAAAGGGAAAGACCATCCATTTCAGGCATGTTGATATCACTCAGCAGGATATCGATATCGCGGTGCTCGTTTAATTTTTCGATTGCATCCCGACCATTTACAGCAAATACAAATTCATATTGATTATCACGAATTTTTTGCCGAAATTTTTGCCGAATCAATAACTCTAAATCGGCTTCATCATCAGCAACAAGTATTTTGGTCATTTTATATTGATTTTAGCTTTTCTCTTAATAAGGAGAAGTCCACTGGTTTGGTTAAAAAATCATCAGCCCCCAAACTTTTTGCTTGATTATAATTTTCAGCATCACCATAGGCAGTTATCATCATTACAACGGGTGGGGGTGTATATTCGCTCTCTTTTATACGTTTTAATAATTCTAATCCTGTCATCCCCGGCATATTGATATCTGATAATATTAATACAGCTTCATGATTCAGATCATTTAAAAACTGCAATGCTTCTTCACCTGAGAAGGCAAAAACAAAATTAAAAACACCCTCCCGTATTTCTCTTCGAAACCTTTGCTCAAATAAGACTTGAACATCTTTTTCATCATCAACTACCAAAATTTTCATGCGTAATATTTATTTAAACAAATTATGATATTTTATAACAAATTCAGAAATCTTTCCAAAAATTAAACCTGGAATGGAAGTTTCACTTGAAACCGTGTACCAGATCCTTCCGCTGACGTTACATCCATTATGCCATGATGCCCCTTAGTGATGATGTCATAACTAAGACTCAATCCCAGTCCGGTACCCTCACCTGTTGGCTTGGTCGTAAAAAAGGGCTGGAAGATCTTCTCTTTTACCTGATCGGGCATGCCCGTTC
>JBEIUM010000214.1:0-4782 GCA_040374385.1 Sediminibacterium sp.
GATAAGTAAAAACACGAAGTGCGGGATAAGTGCTGATACGGTACTTATCACGAAGTGCGGGTTTGGGGATATCCGTTGTGGTGCGTGTAAGCAAAAGTTAGTACCAATGAAAAGAAAAATAAAACATAATACTACTTAAAGAAAAGGAGGCAACGGCTGCAACCGCTACCTCCCGACCGACTCGCCAGAGTCCCCGGTAACACCGAAATGGCCGGGTAAAACAAGAAGAGTAGAATAAACAAAAATTTTGCAAAAGTATGAATTTTTCAACCGATTTTCAGCATGCGATTTTGAAGATGCTTGTTTTTGTAAGCCTCTTCCTTCCTCGGGTTTTAGTGGCGCAAAGTCCCCCTGAGCCTTGCGGCTTTGGTACTGCTATGCAAATGATGATGCAGCAAAGTCCGACCTATCAGGATGACTTGAAAAAGTTCGACGAAGAAAGTGGAGGCCAAACCTCCTGTGTTAACAACACCCCCTACCTGATCCCAGTGGTCTTCCATGTGCTGCACAACAACGGCCCGGAAAATGTGAGCGAAGCACAAATTGACGAGGCGTTGGCTCAAATGAACCTCCAGTTTGCCGGAGGTGAAGGCGGATTTAATACCCAAATCCAATTTACCCGTGCACGAATTGACCCTAATGGCAATTGTACCAGCGGGATAAATCGCATCTTTACCAGCACACCCGATGTGAATTCGAGGAATTATTATGACGATGTAGCCATGAAAAACCTCAGCCGTTGGCCGACCGACCGGTACGTGAACGTCTGGATTGTTCGCTGTATATTACCGGACAATGATTGCAGTGACGGATATGCCACCGGAGGCTACGCATACTTGCCCCCTATTGCTTCCGAAGTGGACGGGATCGTAATTGCGCACAAGTTCTTGGGTACGACTGGAACGGCAAACGGGAATGTCCTGAATGCCCTTTCACATGAAATGGGGCATTATTTGTCTCTTCTCCATGTTTGGGGGCAGGATTGGTTTGGGCCTGGCCAAAGTTCGTGTGCTATAAACTGCCATAATCAGGCAGATTGTAGCATATTGGGCGACAGGGTGTGTGATACAGAACCTTGCGGAGGAGCCTTTTTTACTTCCAACTGTGATCCTGTAGCAACTGATTGCGAAAATTGCTCCGGTTTCCCAGTAGGATTGTTTAACTACCCGAAAGAAAACTACATGTCCTACGCCCACGCCTGCCAGGATCGTTTCACCGAGTGCCAGTCGGCCCGTATGAAGTTCGCGCTCGACAACTATCGGCAGGGGCTTTGGGCGGAATCGAACCTCACTTGCACAGGTGCAGGAGGTTTCTTTGGTAACGACATCGTCATACAATCGAATACAAGCTGGACAACGGCCAATCTGCCCAATGGTGGCAATATCACCATTACTGGAACGCTAACAATACAGCCTGACCCTGCCGCTCCCAATACGCCTGTTACGCTGAATGTTGGTGCAGGCGTGACGGTTCATTTCTGCGAAAGCGGAAAAGCAGTGATCAAGCCCAATGCAGTACTTGACCTTTCGGGCACATTGACAAACAGTTGCAAAGGCCAGTGGAAAGGTGTTGAGGTTTGGGGCGACAACACCAAATCTCAGTATGTGCAAAACGGCAGGCGCTGGCAAGGCCGATTGGTGGGTCGCAGTGGGGCAGTCATCGAACACGCTAAAACGGGTGCTCAACTCTGGGGGCCGGATTACTACGCCAACGCAGGGGGACAAATTTCCTGCACAGGCACAACGTTCAGAAACAACCTTCGCGGGGTAGAGTTCGCACCCTACGAGAACTTTTGGCCCTTCTCTAATCCGCCAGGCTGGTTCAACGATGTGCGGGATTATTTTGGTTCGTTCACAGGATGCACTTTCCTGACCAACGATGATTATGCCGGCACTCAGCAGTTCAATGCGTTTTTGCACTTGACCGGCGTGCGGGGCGTAAGGGTTTCGGGTTCTTCATTTACCAATAGCCGCACGATTACGAGCAATAACTTTGTGGATTGGGGTTACGGCATATTTGCCACTGATGCAGGTTTTAATGTTGTGGCAACGCCCGTTGGCAACACTTACCCGCCAAGTTCTTACATCGCCTCCGGGTTCACCAACCTCGGCTATGGCATCTATACGGCAAATACCACGGGTAACAAGCCCTATTCCGTGCAGCAGTCAAACTTCAACGGCTGTTTTATGGGGCTTTACAACAAGGGTGTATCTGCAGGCGTGACGCTGTTCAACACTTTCAACCTGGGCAAAGTACCGAGTACCGCCATTATCCCGATCACGCCGTTGGGGTCTCCTACGCAACAGGATCAGGTAGGAGCAATGTTCGAGAATGCCATTTCGGGGTTTACCTTCGAGGAGAACGACTTTTTGAAAGTAAGCGGAAATGTGACCAACACGATTGGCAGTATTTGCAAAAACACAGGAACTTTCAACAATGTGGTGCGCAAAAACCGCTATACAGGCATCTCGCACGGCAATGTGGCCAACGACAATAACGCCGTGAATTTTGTCGCTCCGCCGCGAGGATTAAATTACCTGTGCAACGAAAACACCAGTGTAAGCACCCATGACTTTTTGGTGACCAACGGGGGAATCAGAAACAGGCAGGGTATTTTCGTTTCTTTTGACCCCGTTACGAACACTTATGTGTACGATGCCGCAGGCAACAAATTTTCCTACTTTCCTGGAACCACTCAGTCGGACTTCAAAAATTCAGGAGCAGGCTTGACTTACTACTATGACCCGAACAAGCCCGACCAAGAACCGATTGATATTTCGGCGGGAATCTTTAAGCAGTCATCTTCCGGCAACGATTGTCTGAGCAACTATTGCAAGCCGCCTTGCAAGACAGAGTCCGAACTGGAACAAATAAAGAGCGAATACTACACAGACCGCAGTATCTGGGAAAGTCTCAAAGCCGATTATGCGACCGCTCCCACGACGCAAAAGGCAGAAGGCATCGCGTACCGTCAGAGCCGCATGGACGCTGCCTCCTATATGATTGTGCTGCACGAACTGCACGATACCCTTGACTTCTCTATTGATACCCTGCGCAAGTGGGTGGGCAATATGCACAGCCTCGAGTCTGACCTTTGGTTAGCATCCGATTATGTCCGTACCGGAGAAACTAATACTGCAACAACCCTGCTCAATGCCGCGCCTGCCAAGTACCAGTTGGACAGCGAAAGCCAGGGTGCGCTCAATGCGTTCAAGTCGGTACTTGATTTACTATCCGACAAATCGGTATATGCATTAGATGAAACAACACGTAACGGGCTTGCGACTTATGCCACGTCGGAGGGTTATGCTGCAGGTCTGGCACAAAACATCCTGACTTGGTACGGCGCGCACTATCCGCCTGCCTACACCCTTTACGCTATGGACGAGCGTAACAATAAGCCGGCAGGCAGTACAAATGGTTTGGACAGGAAAGTAATAGTCATCCCCAATCCAAGTACCGGGCCGATTACGCTGCGTTTTATTCTGCCGAATGCTGCTCAAAAGGCTACTTTGCGCATATCGGATGTTAATGGCCGCTTAGTGCAAGGCTTTGATGCCCTGTCATCCAATGGAGAAGTCAACATGACCTTCATGGCTCCGGGTATGTATTTCTATCAACTCATGGCTAGTGGTCGTTTGGTAGAATCCGGCAAAATCATGATCCAGCAATAAGTTATTCATTCACCTGCCCGATTGGTTGTTGCAGCAGCCAATCGGGCTTTTTCACATTTACCAAGATGAGATACTTAATCGCTTTGATCTGTTGTCTTGCCCTTCTCCGAGCAAATGCACAACAAGGATTTTCCAAGGTCTATGATTTTGACAGACCGGGGATTATTTTTGCCAATATTGACATAGAAAACGATACACTTCTATTAACTGGCGCCCTCTATCATCAAACAATAGCGAATTTACAGGGACTTTATTTTGCCAAAGTGGACACCTTGGGAAACCTGATTTCTTACAACTTCATTTTTGACATTCAGGGAGGAGATCTTACATTACAACCACACTGCACGATTCACAAATTGAACGATGGATCCGGGTATGTTTTCCCAGCATCCAGTTTCACGCGCTCAACAGGTGTACTTTGCTTTGTCAATAAGGAAGGAGAGTTCACCAAAATAGTCGAATACCCAGACAGCACAACAATCGTTGATTTTTATCAAAGCATTATTGAAACAAGCTCCGGGCTGCTGGTCTTTGGTCGAAAGCAGCGCAATGACTACCGCAGTGATGTTTTTGTAATGAAAACTGACAAACAGGGCAACAAACTTTGGGAAAAGTATTATGATAGTCTGGGGAGGCAGTGGTTATTGGGTACTATTCACAAAGAAAACGACAATCAATATTTAATAGGAGCAGGGACAACCAAACCTCAGAACACCCCATTTAATCAATTGGATTACCAGACTATTTTTTTCAGGATTGATAGTTTGGGCAATAAGTTATGGCAATGGGAAAGTCCGCTTGGGCTATCTGAAATAGGACCGGGTTCTTTACAAAAGAATAATGAAGGAAACTGGATGTATGCAGGTGGAGAAATAACAGTATTTGCCAATCAAGGTTACATTACCAAAAATACCAAAATTGTAATAAGAGATGAGGATTTTAATTTAATTGACGAAAAAGTTGTTTCTCCACCTCTTTCAGAGTTAAACGGTTTTGTGGATATCCAACTCACTCAAGACGGTAACTGGCTGGGAATCGGCTCCCTGACCACACCTCCGCTGTGGACACAGCCCAACGCCCTCGCCGGCTGGATGTATAAGTTTGATGA
>JBEIUM010000320.1:0-2011 GCA_040374385.1 Sediminibacterium sp.
ATGGTGAACAACGTACTTGGTTTCCCTTATATATTTCGGGGTGCACTGGATGTGCGTGCCAAACAAATCAATGAGCCGATGAAGCTGGCTGCAGTTCATGCCCTGGCAGGATTAGCCAAATTGCCGGTACCGGATATCGTTAACATGGCATACAACCAGCAGAACATGGCTTTTGGTCCCGAATACATCATACCCAAGCCACTCGATCCAAGGTTGCTTTCTGCCGTTGCCCCGGCTGTTGCGCAGGCAGCGATCGAAAGTGGGGTTGCTCAAAAAGTTATTACCGACAAGGAAGCATATGTTGTTGAGCTGAACAAACGACTCGGATTAGATAACCAACTGATGCGGGTGTTGGGTAATAAAGCGAGAAGGGATCCGAAGCGATTGCTATTCGCTGAAGCCGATAATCAGAAAATTCTTAAGGCTGCCAGCATTCTATATGATGAGGGTGTTGCCTATCCTATTTTATTGGGTGATCCCAATAAGATCAATCAGATCGCGGAAGAAAATAACATCGATCTGGCAGACATACCTATCATCGATCCAAGAAGTGACGAACAGGAATCCAAGCGTGAATTTTACGGACAACTTTTCTTTAAATAACGTCAGCGCAGAGGTGTCAACCATTATGAGAGCGTGAAGATGATGAAGGATAGAAATCATTTTGGCTGTATGATGGTGGAAACAGGAGATGCAGATGCGATGCTGAGTGGATTGACAAAAAATTATGCTGAAGCGATTCGGCCTGCCCTGCAAATCATTGGCACAGAAGAAGGTGTTAAGAAGATCGCCGGCATGTACCTGCTCTTAACAAAGAAAGGACCCCTGTTCCTGGCCGATACGACAGTAAACTTTAATCCTACTGCGGAAGAGCTCGCTGATATCACACAGATTGTAGCCAAGGAAGTAAAAAATTTCAATCTGACCCCGCGAATAGCTATGCTCAGCTACAGCAATTTTGGCAGCAGCGATTCGCCGGAAGCACGCTTGGTAGCCGAGGCAACCCGTATACTTAAGCAGCGAAATCCATCCATGATTGTAGATGGCGAAATGCAAGGTAGTCTTGCCTTTAATAAAGAAATCCTGCGCGATAATTATCCTTTCAGTGATCTGGTAGATAAGGATGTAAATGTGCTGATCTTTCCTAACCTGACGGCCGGCAACGTGGCGTATAATCTGCTGAAAGAAGTGGGGGGAGCGGATGCCATTGGTCCTATATTACTGGGATTGAAGAAACCTGTACACGTATTACAACTGGGTAGCACCGTTCGCAACATTATTAATATGGCAACAGTGGCGGTTGTCGATGCCCAGTTGAAGTGCCGAATAGATACCGACGCTTTCGTGCAGAAGAGTAATTGGTGGAAACGTTTGAAGAAAAGGAAAAAATAAGTAGCACCCCCCATGAATATTTTCACTCACTTTGGTACGTATCTCCTCATGCTAAAGGGTATGTTTACCCGGCCGGAGAGTTATCGAATGTACTGGAAGGAGTTCATGCATCAATGTGTTGAGATTGGTTTGGGCGCCTTACCTATTGTGGTGATCATCTCTGTTTTCTTAGGTGCAGTAACTACTATACAGACAGCTTATCAGCTTGTCAGTCCATTGGTTTCTGCCGCGACCATAGCTCAGATTGTTCGCGACAGCATGATACTCGAACTTTCTCCTACCGTTTTATGTGTAGTGTTAGCTGGCGTAGTCGGCAGTAAAATTGCCAGTGAACTGGGTAATATGCGCATTAGTGAACAAATTGATGCACTTGAGATCATGGGTATTAATACAAAGAGCTACCTGATCATGCCTAAAATACTTGCCTCTTTGGTTGTGATGCCTTGTCTGGTGGTGATCTCTGCAGTTTTGGGCATCTGGGGTGGTCGTTTTGTAGGTGGTCTCACGGGCATTATAGCACCGGATATTTACGATATCGGACTGCGTCAGAATTTGAATGTTTACAACATCAACTTCGCACTCTATAAATCCTATACGTTTGCATTTATCATCAGCAGCA
>JBEIUM010000168.1:0-5957 GCA_040374385.1 Sediminibacterium sp.
ACACCCACACTCACACTAATTAGCCGGTGTGGGTTTGAGTTTGAGTGTGAAAAATATCATCCCCCCCCACACGTAAAAATTCCCCACATTTGCCATCCGTATTTTCACGGTATTTTATTCCGTGAAAGCCACACACGCCACTTTTTTCCGTTTTTTCACCGATATGCTTTAAACCCATCCCTACCTACCTTGGATGTACAACCATACACCATGCGTCGGCTCGTTTTCCTCTGCTTACTGCTCATAACAGCTACCCACTGCCGCCTTTCTCGTTTACCTACCTATGACCCCCAACTCTACAAACAAGTAGTAGCGGCAGTAGCAAAAACAGAAAAGCTTTATATCGATCTCCGCATGGCCGATACGAGCCAAAGAAAATTTCATCAGTTCAGCCGTCGATACGCTACCCTGGAATCTACCCTGCAAATCATCTACCTGCAATATGAAGTACGTCCTTATAATACCCGCTTCCTGCCTATCCTGCAAAATATCCAAACACTCTTTGAGCGATATAAAAATGAACACCGCCAGCAAAAGAGAGCACCCAACAATGCTGAACTGATCATCTATCAAACCTATCTCCGCGATGCCTGGAAACCACTGCTGCTGGCAGAACAGGCATTAAAATAAAAATGCTGCCAACTATGGACTGGACTACCATCACGCAAAATATGTTAGGAGCCATGGAAGAACAACTGCGCACCGACTGGCCCCGCATGAAAGAGGCTGCCCAAACCTTGCTACAACAACGTCAAGCACGGCTCGCTAAGCTGGCAGAATTATACAGCTCGGGCGCACTCGACAAAAAATTTCTGAAGCAACGACTGAAAGAGGAAGAGATATTATTGCAATCTGAATTAAATGCCCTGTCGATCGTATCTCTCTCCCCCCTCCGCCGCGCAATGAAAGCCGCCTTTCGTGTACTGACACAATCCATCCTTCGGGCCATTTTCTAATCCGCCGTTCCTTCTTAAAATACGATCCACTGACTGATTCTACCACACCTCCACCTGTAAAAGCCATCTTGCTTTCCTATCTCCAACTGCGCCGCGCCATCGGTTGGACGGGCATCATGCTGTCACCTATCTTACTTACCGGATTTTATTTGGGATACCCACAATGTGCACTGCCGCCTACCATCAGCCATTTTTACTATACCGGACTCGGCACTTATTTTACCGGCACCCTGATATCAATCGCCGTCTTTCTATTTTTTTATCTGGGGCCGCAGAAAATTGATCGCACCATTGCACGTCTGGCAGCTATCTGCGCCTGCATCGTTGCTTTCTGTCCGACTAGTCCCTATTGCCAGCAATGTCCAGACTGTACCTACATCAACCTATTTCCTTATCCGCTTCAATCTTTATTGCACTATTGTGCCGCCGTTTTACTTTTTTTACTGCTTGCCTTTTTCTGCATCTTCCTATTTACGCGCACCCATCCTGATCGGCCACCAACCCGACAGAAATTATGGCGCAATCGAATTTATCGATGCTGTGGCACCATCATCTTACTTTGTCTTCTTATCCTGGGTGGGGTGGAAGGACACCTATTGCCCGGCTGGCAAATGCTGGTGCGCTGGCCTACCTTGGTATTAGCAGGGGAAACCATTGCGCTCACCGCATTCGGTGTTTCCTGGCTCATCAAAGGCGCAGCCTGGTTGCAGGATGCATGATAACAAACCCCTCTTCGGTACCGGGCAAAAAAAACTGCAGTGGTAACACTGCAGTTTAGTCAATTCATAAAAAGCTAGATTAATTGCCGGCACCGTCTGCCATAGCCCGCTTCACGGCGTATTCACCTACTTTTTTTCCGGAAGCCAAACCAACGGTACAATCACTGCGGTAGTGAATGGCACCATAGAGCCGCGAAATGGAAGCTTCCTGTGCCATCGACGTGAATGCTTCTTTACGCGCAGGAACGAGGTAGCCCAGAATTTCTGCAGCAGCTCCACTGAATGTGCTGTGACCCGAAGTATAGGCAGGAAAATTCGGTAAGCCTGTCAAAGTCTTGATGGAAGGATCTACTTGCGTAGGGCGCGGATTGTAGTAAGTGAATTTTGCGTCCCAACAAACGATTGCAGCATCCATCAGCGACATATTGAGTAAGGCAAAAGCACGTGCCCAGCGAACCTCACTCCATTTCATTTTGACAAATTCTTCTGCAGCAATGGCATTCCAGTGACCGGGTGGCGTATAAGTGCCCACGCCATCTGCCCAAAAATGTACGATGCGAAGCCGCTCCCTTGTTTGGTTTTGGCTGTAATACTTCACTTCCTCTAATTCTTTTTGGAAGGTAATGGAACGCGTTGAAGGGGGTGGTAACGGACGAAGGGTCGTTACCATAGTAGTTGAGTCAAACAGGAATGGACGAACCCTTCCAAAAAACGGCAGCATGGGCGGACGCTTGGGCGACTCCATACTCATCCAGGGAATTTCATTGCGGGCGATGCAATCATCTTCAAAGGCTTTCCATAGATTGACACCATTGACAATACCCACGGCTGCTCCGGCACGATCGGTTCGGGCTCTTTGTATGAATAATTGAGCAATGGTATTTCCCAGTGATTCTCCGGCATCTAAATCGCTGGCAGTTTCCATACCCGACAGCAAGCGGGCTTTTCGGTGGCGAGCCAGTTGTTCATTGATATAACTTACTTCTCCCGGGAATAAGAGTTTCATCATCGCTCCGGTCGCTCCCATGATCACACCATCGGTAGATGGATACGTACGCCCACCTTGATCTGCCAGCAGAGGTTTAATGCGGTTATCAACTACATAAGCTGAAGGACGTTTCCAACGACTTTTCCAGTAATAAGCCGTTACTAAGGCATCGTATTGTGCCGCACTCACATAAGCATAAGCACGCGCTGCATAAGGGGGATTGGCAAAGGGGAACAAAGGGTATGCGAGCGGGTTAGCAGCACTCGGAATCGGATAAGTGCCATCTGGGTTGTTCACCGGCGGCAGATTGTATTTGGCGACGAGTTCTCTCAGTATCTCATTCCAGCGTAATATCCCGCCACTGCCCCAATAGCGCAGATTGACCATGTCTGCATTTGAAGGATTTTTTTGTAGCTCCACTACTTCATTCAATTGTTGACGATAAACAGGATCAGATACGCTGACCGGTGTGGCGGTTGGATAGGTTTCCGGATTGAATCCGAGTATATTTTTCCAATTGCCGGCGCTGCTATCGGCATAAGATGCAGCGAGCAAAGGAAATTCCTGGTTGATTTCTACGATGTCTTTGTTACAGGCAGCCAGGAAGAAGATAAATATGATTAGTAATTTTTTCATCTGTTCATTTTTTCGCGGTGAGCGATGGTGGAAGTTTGGTAGACGGTTCGTCTTTTTTGTCGGTCTTTTTGTTAGACCTGCTATTTCTTTTGCGGCCCCGTCTTTTTATTAAAATTAAAAATGTAGAAAAATCCGGCCTGAGCGAAACTTGCCTTGCCCATATTTCTGCCATCAAGGGTTTGGTAGAAAGCAGCAGTTAAGGAGATACCTTTCCATCTGGTGGGCTCATATTTGCCATTGAAACCAATTCTGCTTTGGTTCATTTGGTTGGAAGGAAAAGGCATGTTGTTCCTTGTTATATCAAATCCACCGAGGGTGGTCCATACGTCAGCCACTGCTTCTGCCACTATCTCTTTGTTTCTGAAACCTAACCGGAAGTTACTGTAAGTAGCATCTGGCATCGATACTTCATTGCTGTAGATCATACGCGTAGTATAATACGCCGTGCGGTCGATGAAGATATTACTCCGGGCAATATAGCTGCTGCTGGCAGTAACGAAGAAATCGCTGTATTGATAGTCGAGCATAGCTCGCATCGTCAGGTTACGTGAACCCAATCCGATCGATACGGGCAATAAGTCTTTCACGTAATTCTGAACGGGGGTAGAAAGGCCGGCAATACCAAATACGGAGAATGTCGATTTGTTTTTCTTGTACCGATAAATGCGGTATTTCGCCAGCAGGCTAAGGTCCTGAAACCCGTTGAGCCCGGTAAGTGTGCCTGCTGTGGTTTTGGTTTGTACGTAAGGTAAACTGAACAATATGTTCAGGTGCCTGGTTACTCCCCAACTGCCCATCGGTCCGATCATCATCGTGCGCACCGTACCCAGGTTTTCATTTTTGCGGAGCAGGTTACCTTCCCAGTATTGGTTCCAGGAACTGGTGGCAGTCATAATGCCCCCACAAAAAAGATTTTTACCCATCATGATGCCATCAGCATCTGTTTGAGCTTTTAGTTGACCGGGAATTGTTCCCAGCAGCATCGCCCCAATTCGGACGATCAATCGATATGTTGTCATGTTATGGAATCAAAGAATGAATAATACCGTTGTTTGCAACGGCGGATAGCGACTAACTATTCATGCTTAGTTCCGGAGGTTGTGCGGGAAGGAAGCCAAAGCCATCTTTAGCAGCGATGGTCAATTGAATTTTAGGAAGAGTAGCAGCAAAGGCTAATGCATCCTTCTCTTCTTGATAAGAAGATACGCCGGTTTCGAGGGTCCATTTTTTAGCAGCGGATTTTTTACTGCCCTGCTTTTGATGTCCCTCCGGTTTTTCTATATCATGCGCGTCGGCGAAGAATTGTTTTTCTGCCTGCGTGAGCGCTGTTCCTTTTTCGTTGGGGAGACAGTGATAAATCATGTATCCCTTCTCAAATTTTAGTTCAACGAAGTTGTAGGCAACGCCATTGTGTTCGAAGCTACCACTGGTCTGCTGGAATTCAGTCCAATCGGTGGTATAAGGCAGGTCGACAGGTACTTTTATTTCAATCAGCGCAGTACGATCATATTTTCCCGCATCGATGTGTCGCTGTGCGGAAGCAGTGATCGTGTGGTTCATGATGGCAACCACGAGATCAAAGCCCAGCCAGTTGATGGCTAGCACCAGTATCAGCAATAGGGATATGAGTTTTCTCACGTATTAAAAATAAGTTTTTTTTAGAAATAAACTCAACCGGCAGCGGATAGGGGTGTAGTGGGTATTAAAATCCCTTGTTTCCTATTAAAATGTTGAATTTTGTGCACTCTTATTTAGATAAATGCTCAACAAATACCTTTTTTGATGTGTGTTGATACTTGTTCTGTGTAGTTACGCCACTTCCTCGCCACTGGCGGCTTCCAGCAGCATGAACCAGTCTTCACGCTCTAAAGAGATGGAGGCGGCCTCACGTGCCTGCTTCAATCTTTCAATTTTAGTGGTACCCAATACCGGCGTAATGCCCGCTGGATGTCGATGCAACCAGGCCAGCAACAATTGATTGATGCCCGTATTGTATTTGTTGGAAAGTTTCTCACAGCATTGCAGTATGGCCCTGTACCTCGGATGACTTTCCTCGGTGAGTAATCCTCCACCCAAAGGTGCCCAAGCCATGGGGATGATGTGGTGCTGCAGGCAATAATGTAAGGTGCCATCATGAAAAGCTGTTCTTTCAAATAGCGAGCATTCCAATTGATTGAAGGAAATGGGAATAGACTTTGCCAGCATTTCCATTTCTGCGGGTAGGAAATTTGAAACCCCGAAAGAGCGAATTTTTCCGGCATCCTGTAATTTGATGATGGCTGCAGCCACTTCATCGGGTTGTAACAGCGGATCGGGCCGATGGATCAGCAGTAAATCGAGGTAATCGGTCGCCAGGTTTTTCAGGGAGTTTTCTACCGATTGTATGATATGTTCTGCGGAAGTATCGTACGATTTTATCCGGTGGTGTGGTCGGTTGGGGGTGATCATCCGGATACCACATTTGGAGATGAGTTGCATCTTATGGCGATCAAAGGGGGCAGTGCGAAGTGCTTCCCCAAATGCAGCTTCAGTGGTGTAATCACCATAAATATCGGCATGGTCAAATGCAGTGATACCTGCATCCAGGCAGGCATCGATCATGTTGCGGTAATCTGCGCAGGAGAATCCGGCGCCCCAGGTGCCCCAGCGCATGCAACC
>JBEIUM010000326.1:0-1940 GCA_040374385.1 Sediminibacterium sp.
AGTACATTTAAATTATAAATCCAATGTCTATGAAACTACCTCATGTAGCTATGCTTATTTTTACATTGCTCTTTCTGTCTGCCACTTTTAGCGGATGCGAAAATTCAACTAAACCTTCCAGCAACAAAACTAAGGTCACTGTCAACCAATCATCTGCCGCTATGATGGAGGAAGACCAACCTGATGAAAATGGCACCTGTTCGGAATGCAATGGTGCTGGAACTGTTCAGGGATGTAATGTGTGTCGGAATGAAGGCTGGCAACGATGCAACCGTTGCAGCGGATCAGGTGATGATGGAAAAGGCACGATTGGCTGTGAAAGATGCTATTCAGAGGGGAAAATTCCCTGTAATAACTGCCAAGGTGCTGGTTCGAAATATGTTGGTAAATGCATTCGCTGTAATGGTGGCGGTAAAACCACTTTCAAGGAATGTAATAATTGTGAAAGTGGAACGGCAACTCCAAAAGTTCAGGTATTGGGGGTATGTATTTTATGTGAAGGACGCGGTCGGGTAGAGATTCCGGCCAGTTAACGAAAACAAAAAAGGACCGCTAACAATACTTGTGGGCGGTCCTTTTGTCTTATTGTTGTTTGATTTATTTAAGGTTTGATCACTTTGAACCCCTTAATACTACTTATGAAATCCAACGATGCATCTTTATTTTCTGAATACTCTATGTAGCATGAATATTTTGCTTTTAGATCAGACAAACTCATATATGCCACTTCATCTTGGGCCACATAATATCTAAGTGCATCTTTGATGTAAATCGATGCAGATGGATAACTGGTCTCTGCATCGATTCCCTTGTACTCTTTTAATTCGAGAGCCGGTCTGCCAACTCGGGCATCTAAATCATAGGAAAATCTACTGTATTGTCGATTAGTTGAACTGAAATCTACATTCCGATTCGCAATAACAGGACGTAAATTGATGATCTTAGAGTACTTTCCGGCATTCATCTCAACTTTGAATGCACTCATAATGCCCCAAGTATATTGAGATACAAACTGATGCATTATTGTTCTCGAGGCATTGGAGCGCATTTCATAGTTCGTGCCATTATAATTCAAAGTGAAGGTTGCCTGACCCAAATCTTCCCGGTCGTCATGTGTTCTTCGTGTTCGAACCGTATAGAAACCGGGTTTTATTTCCAGTACTTTCTTTTCTCCGTATTCATATGAAACGGTTCCTCTGCGTTCATTCACTATTTTTTCCTCTGACTGTAATTCAAAAGAGATCGATACATTTTTCGTTTTGGCTTCTTCCAACATTCCCGGTAAATCTCTGCTTCTGCCTTTTAAACTAATGTATTCACTGGCATCACCGATTTTGATGGCTAAAATTTTATCTCTTCTTTTAAGCTGACCGATCGCTGCTGGACTACCCGGTACCACCTCGCCAACTTCCGGATATTTATCTGAAGTGTAGAGCCTGAATCCCCAGTCTCTTTGGGGCTCATCAATATAATTATAATCAATGGCCTGAAGCGTTTTATGAATGTGATTGTTGAGGATGTCCAAATTTTTATTGGTCTTGAACTTTAAGTCCAGCTGAATTGTCCAGCCAAAAATAATACCCAGATATGGTTCGGATGCTGTTATTTCATAGTCGAGGCAATCGGGGAAAACCTTTTGTGCGAATTGCGAAAGGGAGTTGATAATATTGAGTTCGCTTTCCTCTGCCAACTTTTCATTGATAACCTTTGCCTTAATACCAGAGACAAATTCAGTAGCATCGTAGTCGATGTTCTTGCCATTGCTCTTGATGAAAGTTGCCAGCTTCTGTTTTGACATGGTTACTTTTAAGGTCACTGAATGTTTCCCATTTACAACTATACTGCTGATCTCCTGGAAATTACTTACCGAACCGGAACTGAAAGTAAAAATTTCATCTTTTTGCAGTTGACCATTGTTCACAATTGTACTGGTGCTGACA
>JBEIUM010000273.1:0-3110 GCA_040374385.1 Sediminibacterium sp.
AGTGATTCCGGTGTAAAGTGGGTCAGTGATTCCGGTGTAAAGTGGGTCAGTGATTCCGGTGTAAAGTGGGTCAGTGATTCCGGTGTAAAGTGGGTCAGTTTGCAGTGAAATGAATGCATCGATATGAGTGAAATACCCAGGTGCATTCGAAACGAAATTCAGACCTTCACTTTCCAATACAAAAAGTATAGTACCCTTGTGTATCAAGGCTTTCAGCCGATTGGGCAACAAATAGGCAACAAAGTTGAATGAAACAAGGGAAAACTGGTAACAAAATAGTGCTTCTGATTAAAAGTCGTTGACTGTTTGGTACAGTCCTTTTCGATTCGACTTTGCAAATATATTGATTTGTTGAAAATCTGCTAACGCTTCACAATAATACCTGCTGTAAGGCTTTGCAAAGCCCTCCTTAATCATCAATTCATTTAAGCATGTACCATCAGGAAGAAACACATAAGCCAGTGTACGGCCAAAAGAATCAATGCTGTGAGGCTTTTCAAGTTGGATCGTAACAGACGTTCCAACTGGTGCAATTGAGTTCAGAAAATCTTTTGACTTCTTACCCAACAATAACAGAAGCTGGCCGGGTAAGTGTGATTCTCTTTCATCCTGTTGCAGCTTTTTAGACCGTCTTATTTCGGGTGCATCAATGCCCAGGAAGCGAATTTCTTCTTCCTGTTTATTGAATGGATTCACTACAAACAGACCATCCCCATCAACCACTTTAGTGATTTTGAGGTGTGTTTTGATTATTGCTTGTCCGTATGCTTTGAATTGCACCATTTTGCACTGCGTAAACTGCTGTAAATCAATGTAATAGAATGTAAATTTGCTAAAGATATTTGAATTTTCAAACTCTTAAAAAAATAGCAAAATGGCAAGACAAACTGGTCTCGTTCGTTACTCCGGCACAATGGGCGGTGTACGACATTTCAAAATCAAAGGACTGCAAGGCGACTTCGCAGGACTTGTAGGCGGTCCCAATGGTGACCAAATCTTAACTGCTCCCGAATTTGAACGTACTCGTGAAAACATGAACGAGTTCGGAGGCTGTGCAACAGCCGGTAAATCTGTTCGGGTTGCCCTTTCTCAAATCATTAAGCAAATGAGTGACCCTCAAATGACAGGTCGCCTCACTGCGATAATGAAAAAAATCAATCTGGAAGATCAGACTGAAGCAAGGGGTTACCGTGCAATTCTGATTTCGCAGCAAAGCCAGTACCTGAACGGATTTGCGTTTGACAAAAACGTGAGCTTGGAAGGTGTATTTGTTGCTCCGTTCACTCTGTCCCACACTCCAGGTCGTGACAGTGGTACTTTAACCGTTCCGGCTTTTAACCCTGCAAACTTGGTGAATGCTCCTGCTGGTGCTACTCATTTTCGCTTAATCAATGCCTTGGCTTGTGTATCTGATTTTGAATACAATGACACTACTGGAGTTTACGAACCGATTGACGCAGCCAATAATGAACTTTCAGACGTTCAGTATTCCGGCTACATTGATTTGTTCTCACCTGTTGCAACCTCAACTGTCGTAACTGCTACCCTGCCGGGTTCTCCAACCCTTACCGCTGATGCAAGTGTGTTGCAGTGTATCGGAATTGAGTTCTATCAGCAAGTCGGTTCCAACTATTACCTGTTCAACTCAGGTAATGCGTTGAAGATTCAGGAGATTTTCTAAGGATTGAATTATCTGCTCCATTGAAAAAGCCTCGGTTTATCCGGGGCTTTTTTGTTGGCATAGCAGCCATTATTTTACGCTTAGAGGCGAATCATCTTGCCTTTAACCTTGCTTCATGCTCGGAACAAAGGCGAAACAGGCGGAAGCGATTAACGCCTCCGCATGAACTTGTAAAACACTGCCCTTTTTGCATCAGCTATTAGAAGCAAGTTTTGCTTGTATAGCTTTTCAAGCTGCTGCAACTTTTGAAGGTCGGAAACCATTTTTCGTTCCTTTGGTTCGTTGCCGATTGCCTGGGCTGCTGCCTCTGCAAATACCTTTCTAAAATCATTGATGCGTAAAAATGGAATGACTGAGCCGCACAAGTGAGGATGAAATGCTTTTGACTGCCATAAACCGAAACAAAGCCAATAATAACGCTTCATTTCTGCTTCGCTTTCGCATGACATTACAAAACAGTTGGCGGTTGGCTGCTCCAGAGGCTTACCGCTATTTAAGCCTTTACAGAGAATAAAAAATGAGTGCTGCGAAACTTCATTTTTGGGGCTGTACGTTTGAACTTTTGCTGACTGCATACACGTAGGGATTTAAAATTTTGCTCCGCTACGCTTCGCACACATTTTTAAAAGAAAACAGAAAAAAAACCGGAAAAAAAAAGAAAAAAGAAAGCCATTTGACAGGGCGGCAAGGGCAAAAAACCAAAAGGAAACGGAATAAATGATAGCCTTGTGCGTTGGCCTTGTGTTTATGCCGTAGTCTTTTGGTTTTTTATCAGCGTGGGCTTGTGTGTGCCGCCCTAACTTTGCTGCCTTTTTTATTTTTTAAAAGTGGGCTTCCAAAATATTTTTTGATAAAAAGTGATTTTTCTTCAATTCCGACATATTTATAATAAACAACATTATATCTATGGTTTACAATTACAACAAACAATCAATCCTAACTCCATTGGAGAACGGACAACCTCACATTTTTGAGGAATTAAAAAGGACAATGCAAGACCAAATCAATGAAGGTCATCAAATCAAAATCACCAATCAGATTGAGGGATTTTCGGTTGAAGGAGAAGTATTACTCAGATCCATTCAGGAGGTAGATACTTGGTTTGAAGGATACGGATTTTAGTGGGTCGGCAATGGGGTAAACAAGTCGCAGAAAAAATAAAGCATACCGCTTTCAAATGTGCGGTTGGTTAAGGGCAAATGCAATGACGCAACGGAGTGAAGCAAATCGGGTTGGCGGCTTGGAGTGGCATGAGCAATTTGCTTAGAAGCATTGTGAGCTGGTAGGTCAAATTTGGACAGCAACTTAAGAAAACTTAACCTTGCAGTTGCTTATGAAAAACACAAGACGTAAACACAGCGATGCCTTCAAGACCGAGGTTGCTCTAGAGGCTATTCGGGAACGCAAGACGCTCTCTGAACTGGCGCAG
>JBEIUM010000274.1:0-3105 GCA_040374385.1 Sediminibacterium sp.
GTTGTTATCAAGATCATGCTTAAATGGTCGACCCGTACTAAAATAATTGTAATAGATAGGAATTTGTCCCTCACTTCTGGGGAAAGTAATTGGTAACTTTGCCGAAGGGTTATAATCACCGGATAATACATCAGCAATCGCATTGCCGGCCTCCGTTCCTAACCACCAGGTGTACACAATAGCAGGCACGTTTTCAGCAATCCAGTTAAAAATGAGCGGCCGACCAGCACTGATTAATACAACCACCGGTTTGCCCAACGCTGTCATCTCTTGAACAAATTGCTCCTGAACACCAGGTAAGTGAATATTACTTCGGCTTTTTGCCTCCCCCGACATATTCGCCAACTCCCCCACACTTATAATTATAACATCTGATTGCAGAGCCACCTGCCGGGCAGCAGCAAAACCGGAAGTGTCATTGCCGGTGATATCACAACCCTTTGCATACAGCAGGTTGTTGTTTGTACCAAATTTAGTTATCATGCCCTTCCACAAGGAAACCACCCTGACTGAATCATCGGGCCAGCTATAACTCCAGAATCCATTGTTGTCGTCGATTGCTTTTACCAGTGGACCCAACAAGGCTATTTTCTTATTTTTCATTTCCCGCAGCGGCAATAAAGTATTTTTTTCTGCACCGATTGCCTCATTCTTCAGCAGCACAATGCTCTTTTTAGCCATGTCTCTTGCTGCATTCAGGTGAGTTTTCTCATTCCAGATAGATTGCTCGCGTGCCTCATTTGAAAAACGATAGGGATCTTCAAATAGACCCAATTCGAATTTTTTTCTGAGTATTCTTCTTACGGCATCATCCAACAATTTGATATCGACTTCCTTCTTTTTTACGAGCGCTGCTAAATGAGCCGAATAAGCCCGGCTCTCCATGTCCATATCGCAGCCGGCCAGGATGGCTTTTTTGGCAGCATCAGCAAGATCTGCAGCAAATCCATGGTTGACCATTTCGCCAACACTTCCCCAATCACTCACTACAATGCCTTTAAAATTCCAGTCCCCTTTTAATATTTTTCGTTGTAGATATTTATGACCGGTAGCAGGAATACCATTGATATCGTTGAAAGAATTCATAAAGGAAGCAACCCCTGCCTCTTGGGCCGCTTGAAAAGGAGGAAGATATACCTCATACAGTCTACGCCAACTCATGTCGGTCGTATTATAGTCTCGTCCACCTTCGGCAGCTCCATAAGCGGCAAAATGCTTAGCACAGGCCAATAAGGCATCTACGTCGCCAATAGATTTCCCTTGAAACCCTTTAACCCTTGCTTTTGCTATCTGACTACCCAGATAAGTATCTTCACCGGCTCCTTCCATCACCCTTCCCCAACGGGGATCACGTGAAATATCGACCATAGGAGCAAATGTCCAGTGAATACCTGAGGCCGCTGCCTCTTTAGCAGCAATGCGGGCCGAACGTTCTATGGCATCCATATCCCAACTGGCAGCTTCGGCTAATGGCAGAGGAAAAATGGTGCGAAATCCATGTATCACATCCTGTGCAAAAAGCAGTGGAATTTTGAGGCGGGACTGCATGGCAATTTCCTGCAGAGATCGGGTTCGTGCGGCGCCAGTCACATTTAAATAAGAACCCACCATCCCCTTTCTTACTCTATCCTGCTTCTCGCCATCTCGGGTGATGGGTCCGGTCGCTGCAAAATCGCTGGTGATCTGATGTAATTGACCTACTTTTTCCTCGAGCGTCATCAAACGTATCAAAGAGTCAACGCGTCTGTCAATATGATTAGATTGCCCGGAGATCTTTTGGGCGAAAAAAGATAGTACGAAGATAACGAGTGCTGTAGCGCGCATAGTTTCATTTATTGATAAACACGAACGTAATCGATGTGCATCTGTGTTGGAAAAATCGTATCATCGATTCCCTTCCTGCCACCGAAATCACCACCAACTGCCATGTTCAAAATTAAATGAAAAGGCTGATCAAAGGGCCAAACTGCAAATGCATTGCTCTCTTTTTCGAATGAAAATGTTTTTACACCATCCAGGTAATATTCAATCCGTGCTGCTGACCATTCGATGGCATAAGTATGATATCGATTATGCTGATTTTTAAGGTGCATCACATTCGTTCGCTGGGTTTGATACATACCATTGTACTTTTCAGTATGTATAGTCTGGTGTAAGGTGTCTTTTTGATAACCCACTGTTTCGGCAATATCAATCTCACCACTCTTCGGCCAGTTACCATAGTGATTATGGGTGGGTAACATCCAAATGGCGGGCCATGTGCCCAGTCCGTTCGGTAACTGCGCTCTTACCTCTATACGACCATACAACCAATCGCCTTTCTTCTTTGTTGTCAGCCTGGCAGAAGTATAGGGTGCTCCCTCGAATAATTCCTTCCGGGCTTCAATGACTAATTCGCCATTAAGAATACGCGCATTCTCCAGGCGATCCCAGGTATAAAATTGCGGTTCATTGTTGCCCCAACCGCACAATTGAGGGCAGCCCCTGCCACGATCATAGTTCCATTTAGAGGAATCCGGCAATCCTGCCTGTTCAAATTCATCTGACCACACCAATTTATTGAATCGGTATTGTGCAAAAGAAGTGGTGACAGAAAAAAATAAAAGTATCAAAATCGCCGATTGCATCACAATCGATTTCAAATATAGCTTCATAACAAAACCTGAATTCGCTTGAAAGTTTGATTACTGATAAACCCGAACATAGTCGACCTCAAATGTTGCAGATGAAAAATTGGGGTCAATAGCACCCCCAAAATTTCCGCCCATTGCCTGGTTCAACAGAATAAAAAAGGATTGATTGAATGGTAAACTGCCGGCATTCGCTACCGTATGATACAGGTTACCGTCAACAAAAAACTTAATAGACTGAGGCGACCATTCGCAGGCATACAAGTGAAAAGATGAACTGGCTTGTTGAATGAGTGTAGTAGCCGTTACAGCATTACCGCCGGAGAATCCGGTATAATGTACGGAAGCATGAATTCGATTCGGATCGGAACCTTTGTGCTCCATAATGTCAATCTCACCGCAGGCAGGCCATCCGGCTGTTGGAAAGTTATCGCCCAGCATCCAAATGGCTGGCCAGGTTCCGACACCAACCGGA
>JBEIUM010000171.1:0-5907 GCA_040374385.1 Sediminibacterium sp.
ACATTCGCCGAAGCAATTGGCTGCGTGCCGCGGTATTGGGTGCCAATGACGGTATTATCTCCATTGCCAGTCTCGCCATCGGTGTCGCTTCGGCAGGCACTACCCGAGAACCCATCTTGCTCGCAACGTTGGCAGGTCTGGTTGCCGGTGCCCTCTCCATGGCTGCCGGGGAATATGTTTCCGTAAGTTCTCAAACCGATATAGAGAAAGCCGATATTGAAAGAGAAAAAGAAGAGTTGGCCAACAACCCCGTGGAAGAACAAGCCATTCTCGCCGCTATTTATGAACAACGCGGACTATCTAAATTAACTGCCCAACAAGTGGCGCTTGAACTAACGCAAGCCGATGCTCTTGGCACGCATATCCGCGATGAACTTGGCATCAATGAAATCAGCCAGGCGAAACCCATACAAGCTGCACTGGCATCCGGTGCTGCCTTTACTGTAGGCGGACTCCTCCCGCTGGCAGTGATCTTGCTGGCACCACTTAGTTCTATACTCTATTTCCTGTATGGATTTACCATTCTCGCTCTCATCCTTCTTGGAACCGTTGCTGCAAAAACCGGTGGCTCTTCCATTCCAAAAGCCATTCTGCGCATAGTTATCTGGGGCTCGATTGCGATGGGACTATCAGCCTTGGTGGGATATTTGTTTGGGGTGAATGTTTAGTGAAGGCAGGTAAAAGTTTGCAGTACACACTCACTCCGATGCTGTCGGTCGGAGGTTTTCCGTCTTTGCGGCTTTACCCTAGTTCATTTTTGTCAATGATGTGCTGCTATGAATGTAATTCTCATTCAAGCCGCAAAGTCGCCTTATGCGCAAGCGATAAGGAAGACTATGCGGGTAAGAAAAATTACACAAAGCAAACTTCCGGCCACACGTCTGAGCAGGTTCTTGCAGAGCAGCTGGATGCGGGGACCCCGGGCGGAAGCTCCTGAACGAACGCCGAAGGCTGAGGTAAGGAGATCGCCGCACGGGGCGCAAGACAGCAAACGAAAAGAATTCGTGCACCAGCAGGAAAGGCGAAGACGAGGCCTTGACCTTTTTGGTTACTTTTTGGGTCAAGCCAAAAAAGTAACTCCGGGTGAAGGGGTGGATAGCCCCTTCAAAAATAAATAGGTTATTATATTCAAAATTGTTTTGAGATCATTATGAATAATGATCTCCTTTCAAGCCGCGAAGTCCCCTTATGCGCAAGCGATAAGGGAGACACGCGGAGAAGAAAAACAGCGTGAGTTTGAGTTTGAGTGTGAGGATGTTTTCCTCCTTCACATCCAAAAAACAGCGTGAGTGTGGGATTGAGCTTGTGCGCCTCTCGAGCATGTGAAGAAAAGGCCAAAGTGTAGCGCTCGTACTCTTACTCACACTCACTCTGGCCCTATGTGCCCCAGGCGGGAGTTGAACCCGCACTCGCGTTGCGGCGAACAGGATTTTAAGTCCTGCGTGTCTACCAGTTCCACCACCAGGGCAAAAAAAAATCCCGGCCGCTATCGCAAACGGGATTGGAGCGAAAGACCGGGCTCGAACCGGCCACCCCGACCTTGGCAAGGTCGTGCTCTACCAAATGAGCTACTTTCGCTTGTTGTATAAGAACTAAGGGAGGACAAAATTAGTGAAAAACACTGTTTTCGACAAAAATTTTCGTCGACTATTTGTACTCCGGTGTATACTGAGAACTCTTCTGCACCTCCACCTCAGGCTTGCCCTGATAACGATGGTTATACATCTTATAACAGCCCCCCAACACGAAGCTTACAATGCAAAAAACATGCACGTAAAATAAAAAACGCGAAGAGGTGACCCAGTTGGCGCGGATATCTTTTTCTACTGTTTCGGGTGTTTCTTGTGACATATATTTTTATTACGCTGCAAAAATAAGTGTTAACCAACAATTATTTACTTCCCCCACCGATTATTTCTGAAAAGACCTTGCGTCCCCGCACATAAAAATCCCAAATCATCATACCACCATACACCCCCCGTAAACGCCGCAAAGGCCGCCTGCCCACTACCACCCGCTTCTTCCCCCCCATCCACCAACCGATCACCGCAAAGTGCGCCTGCGCTATCGCGAAAAACTCTCCCCCCCGACCCATGAACAAAGCCCGCCAGGCGGCGACCGCATCCAATAAAAAGCGCGCCGGTATCACCCAACACCGTTCCCCGAATAACAAATTCCGACTTAACATGATGAGGTTATTCCTGAAATTGAGCATCACCTTTCTTCCCCCCACCGGCAAGGTGCCACCACCTACATGGTACACTTCAGAGCGACCACAGGCAACCACCCGATAACCCAATAGCTGCAGACGCCAACATAAGTCGATTTCCTCCTGGTGAGCAAAAAAATCGGCATCAAAACCACCGGAAGCCTCCCAGGCACTGCGCCGCAAACATAAACAGGCACCCGAAGCCCAAAACACATCGGCATCATCATTGTACTGACCCAAATCTGCTTCGATTCGATCCAGTACCCGACCGCGGGCAAAAGGATATCCCAACATATCTATCCAACCCCCGGCAGCACCGGCATATTCGAATAAGTCCCGATCATGAAAAGAGCGTATCCGCGGCTGACAGGCCGCAATAGCGACATCTGCTTCCATACAATCGACCAGGGGCTGTAACCAGCCCGGCTCAACCATCACATCGGTATTGAGTAACACGAAATAGTCCGCCACCACCTGCTGCAAGGCCAGGTTATAACCCCCTGCATAGCCGTGGTTGACCGGCAACTGTATCAATTGTACCTGCGGAAAAGCAGACTGCAGCCAGTCCGCCGAACCATCGGTCGAAGCATTGTCTGCTACCACCACCGTTAAGTTGGCATATTGCGTGGCGAGTACAGACGACAGAAACTGCTGCAACCAGTGCTTGCCATTGTAATTGAGTAAAACCACCGCTACCTGGGGCTGTGTCGCCATTGTATGCCGCTGTTTATTCGCTGTCTGATAATCCCCAATTGATGAGGTGTCGCACTTCCGTGGGCACCGTTCTCACCCGCACGGGTGAAGTCTTTCTGCCCAACCGCACGATGACGGTCTTGCGAGAGGGTATGATAATAATATATTGTCCGAGTATACCCCTGGCATAGAAGATCTCAGGATGCTCAGGATCAATCCACCACTGGTAACCATAATAATCACATACATCGCCTTGTTTATCAGGTATGCGGCAGGGCACGATGGATGCCTGAAAATAGTTGCTGTCGATCACCGATACGCCATTCCATTTTCCCCCCTGCAACATGAGTTGTCCGATGCGGGCAAAATCGCGGGCATTGGTATTGAAACAACAATAGGCTTTGATCTTCCCATCGGGCTTGTCAACACTCCACAAGGCAGGATGCACCGCCCCCAGGGGCTTCCATAATTTTGCAGCAGCATAATCGCTCATGGGCATTCCTGTCGCTTTTTCCAATATCAATCCCAACAACTGCGTATCGCCACTCTTATAATAATGCAAGGTGCCGGGTGCACGCTCCATCTTTACACTCAATGCGGTTTTCTCAACATCATCACCATAATATAGTTCGGCGGTTACGCTCAGCGGATCTTTGTACGACTCATACCAATCGGTGCCACTGCTCATGGTTAAGAGGTGACGGATGGTGACCTTGGACTTCTCCCCTTCCTTAAATGCAGGAAGGAAATCGCCCACAGGCTGATCGACCGACTGAATCTTCCCTTCTTTTATGGCAACACCAATCAATAGACTGGTAATACTCTTGGCAACAGAGAAGGACCCGGATAAGGAACTGTCGCTGTAGCCATCGCGATACTGTTCAAAACGCAGGGAGTCGCCCTTGATTTTTACTACGGCTACGGTTTGCAAGGCATCCAACAGCTGCTGCGTACTATCGGGTAACTGCTGCCGGTTGTAATCAGCACCCGCGGGCCAGGGCTGCGGCTTATCGATGGCCACTGTACGGTTGTCGAAGAAGCGATGGTCATCGATGTCGGAGAGACTCCGCATGGTAACAATGTGCCGGGCACCTGCAAAGAGGTAGGTCTTACCACTCATGACGGCATAAACTGCGATGACTGCTATCAGCAAGACTATAAATAGGAAGAAACGCTTGATCCATTTCATGTGAAAGGATTTGGTGATTTTTAATGAAAGTAAAAGTAAATGATTAACTTCGTGGTACAAGCAGCTATCTATGTCTTTTCTCGGCCGTAACCTAGACTTTCTCGATCATCCCGCCCGGGGTTGATATTGCCGACCGACTGCTTTCCTTATTCTTTTACTCCTTTAATTTATTATCATGCATACTGCATCCATATCGGATCGTACCCGTCAATTTATCGAACTGGAAGAACGCTGGGGCGCGCACAACTACCATCCTCTACCGGTGGTATTGGAGCGTGGCGCGGGCGTACATCTTTGGGATGTTGATGGGAAACAATACCTCGACTTCCTGAGTGGCTATTCCGCCGTGAACCAGGGCCATTGCCACCCCACCATCATCGCTTCCCTGCAAACGCAGGCAGCCCGCCTCACACTTACTTCCCGCGCTTTTCATAACAACCTGCTGGGGCAATATGAAGCCTATATCACCCGTCTCTTTGGTTATGAAAAAATACTGCCCATGAATACCGGGGTGGAGGGTGGTGAAACGGCCATCAAGCTGGCACGTCGCTGGGCCTACACGAAGAAATCTGTTCCCGACAACCAGGCTATCATCGTTTTTGTGGAAGGCAATTTCTGGGGAAGAACCCTGGCGGCCATTTCCTCCTCTAATGATCCGAGCAGCTATGCGGGCTTTGGTCCCTACATGCCAGGATTTATCTCCGTTCCATATAATGACCTGACAGCCCTGGAGGCTGTCCTGCAAAATCCAAATGTGGCGGGATTTATGTTGGAGCCCATACAGGGTGAAGCGGGAGTAGTTATACCCGATGAGGGGTATCTGCGCGGGGTACGTGCCCTCTGTGATCAATACCGGGTGTTGATGATCGCCGACGAAATTCAGACAGGACTCGGTCGCACCGGTCGTATGTTGGCCTGCGATCATGAGGGCGTGCGTCCGGATATACTTATTTTGGGGAAGGCCCTGAGTGGTGGTACGCTGCCGATCTCTGCCGTGCTGGCCGACGATGCCATCATGCTGAACATTCGCCCGGGCGAACATGGCTCTACTTATGGGGGCAACCCGTTGGCATGTGCTGTTGCAACGAGCTCCCTGCAAGTGCTGGTAGAGGAGAAAATGACGGAGAATGCAGCGGAGCAGGGTGAACTGTTTCGAAAGCTATTGGCAGAATTAGCATCCCCCCTGATTAAAACCATTCGTGGCAAAGGCTTGCTGAATGCAATCGTGATCGATCATCCGCATCCGGATGCAGCCTGGGAGATCTGTCTGCAAATGATGCAGCACGGACTGCTTGCCAAGCCCACCCATGGCGATAAGATCAGGTTTGCACCGCCACTGTTGATTACTGCGGCGCAGATAAAAGAAGCCATACAGATCATTGCAAAATCACTACAAGAAGTAGCGGCCCGCTTATAAACGGAAGCCGAAAAAAAGTATCAGTCGGAAGATGTTGTAGCCTGGTTGCGGACGCGTGAAAGCAGACCCATGAGCAAGGCTGCTGCTGTCAGCGGGAGCAATACAATGATGGCGATTTTCTTTTCCGGCAATTCACCCACATAAGAAGTGGTGAGCAGAATATAGTTGCGAATCATCCAGGCGAATTGTAAAGTTCCCAGCACAATGGTGGTGACTTTTGCCCAGACCTGTGGCAACCAAAAGAGGAGGAACATGATCACCGAGAATACCAGGGGTACGAGTCCGGGCTTACCGAAATCGGTGCCTTTTGCAGACCAGCCCGTGATGGTAAGTTCAATGGAGGGAATATAAACCCAGGGCAGGAAGACCAAAATGATGATGGCCAAACAAACGAGGGCA
>JBEIUM010000055.1:0-14242 GCA_040374385.1 Sediminibacterium sp.
TCGTTGTTATTCACGACATGGTAAATCCAGGCGGTGGCCGGTTGACCAGAAGTGGTTATGCCGAAAGCAGCACGTGTAGGGTAATAGGATGTATTAACGCCATTAAACGATCGGCTGACTATTTTAATGTTAGGTGATAAAACCGAACTATTGTATTGTACCAGGCTATACGATTGATTGCCTCCAAAAAATCCGCCATTGATACAGCCATAAACGACACCGGGTTCGTCTTTATAAAAATCACTGGTTTTTTTGGCTGTAGCAGATAATACGGGTTTGAATTCAAAAATGGTTCGCTTGCTATCATACGCCAGACAAAAGGCCTTTGTTTTTTTACCTTCGAAGAGGGTGTCAAAAAAATACAATTCAATACCTGTAGGAAAATTCGAAGAAAGCAGATTCGAGAATTTCCAGCCGGCAGGCAGGGTGATCAGGCGCGT
This sequence comes from Sediminibacterium sp., assembly GCA_040374385.1. Classification (GTDB taxonomy): domain Bacteria; phylum Bacteroidota; class Bacteroidia; order Chitinophagales; family Chitinophagaceae; genus Sediminibacterium. Next base: position 441 of record JBEIUM010000055.1, read on the forward strand.
AGCAGTTGGCGTTACCGGCGGTGTTACCGGCTGCGGATTATTGTTGTTGCCACCTCCTGCATTCTTGGCGCAACTAATAAGTACAATTGCCACTACCAGTGGAAAGAAGAAAGCTTTTGTTTTCATAATTTCTCAGAATAAATCGGCCGCTTGGATTCGCGGATGGTTTCAAAATAAAAAAATACTTCTCCGTTATAACCGTATTTTCTGTTAAGCTGCAGCATGGTTTCTACTGCAGCCTCATCTGCCCTGTATCCATTTCCCAGCGAGGTAAGGATACCAGGAAAAATTTTATGTTTTAGACTGGCAGGTACCTGAGCTTCAATTCCTTTCAGTGTCTGCTCATAGGCATCTAACTTGTAGCGATATACCTGTGGGATAATCCAATCGGCATAACCCTCTTTCAGCCAGCGGGGCCAATCTTGCAAGTATTGTTCTTTGCTCCATGGATAGATGCTCGGTGCCCAGGTAACCATACAATCCGGTCGGGTTGCTTTTACCGCCTGGTATAATTTCTTTCCGAATAAACTGATCTTATCTGCCTTCCATTGCAGCCAGTTTACTTCTTTGGGATCTTTGGGGGGCGTGCTGCCATTGTTTTCTGCTGCGTACAAACGCAGGGTATAGGCATCATAGCCGCCTTCGGCTGGCATGGCAGGTAACCGGTCATCACCCTGAATACCATCCACTGCATAATTTTTCACTACCTCTAACACCAGCGATTGCATGAATTGTTGCACATCAGGATGTAAGGCATTCCACCAAAAAAAATCATTCTTCTTTAGCAGTCTTCCCTGGTTATCACGTCCACACCAGTCAGGGTATCGACTCAGCCAGTTTTGATGTGCACTGTCCTGATACGCATAGGAGAAGCCAAATTCAAACCAGGCATGCACCCGTAAGCCTGCCGCATGACCTTCTTCAATAAAAACTTTTAGTGGGTCAAACCCTTTGTATAGGGTGTCTTGTTCCAAACCGATGTATTGTTTCATCACCTGACTGGGATACATGGTCACCCCTCTGTTCCATACCACGACAAAAATATCTGTTAGTCCGTTTCTTTTACAATGGCCCACGCTTTCCCGTATAGCTGCTGGTGACGTCATGGCAGCACTGGCCACATTCGTTATCCAGGTACCCCGAATCGTTGGTGTCTGCGCTGATCCGGGCAGGTAGAACAAGCAAATAGCGAAAATGATGATAGATGATACTACTTTCCCCATGATGTTTTATATTCCTGGTAACGATTATAAAGATGATGTGCCTGGATATAGGCAGACTGTGGACTCATGAAATGAGAGAATTCAAAAGTGATGGCTTTGTCATAGCCCGCTTTGGCAGCAGCCTGTAGTTTCAGTTTTAGCTTTTCAAATTTGATGGGCAGAAATTTAATAGGCATATCACGATCAAAACTCTCCGCATTTGTCCAGCATTGTAATTGATATTTGTCGGCTAAGATTTTATTTACTGTGAAGAAATCTTCGAGTTCATGGTAATCGATATGGCCATCCTGGAAGGCAACTGCATCAATCGATTGATGGATTCCATTAAAAATCTCATCCCATTCAGCTTCATGTTCGCGAAGCGAAACAGCATCCGCTTTGGTGATATTTCCTGATGCTGCCATGACTGCTTTTTTTCCATCTATCCAGGGGGAAATGAATACGGGAAGTCCGTTGCTGATATTTTTGCAAGCTGTGCCCATGGCACTGAATACTTCAATAGCGCCTTTGGTTTTTCTACTGATTTCAGTACTGAGGTACCAGCCCTTGAAAGCTTGTCGGTGGCCATATTTTTTCCAGACTTCCTCTATCACAAAATGGTTCAGATCTGCTTCATGTTGCATATTGCCGGTATCCCAGTAAACGCCACTGTCATAGAGACCGAAGTAAAGTGCCAGCTGATATTTTTCTGCCAGTGTTAAAAACAGATCCACTAGGTCAATGGGCGGCTGATAGCAGCCTACTTTTTTCATCAAGTACTCCGATGGGTAGGTGATGAATTTTCGGTAGCCACAACGGATGATGATGACCGTATCAATGCCCATGGCTTTCATGTGCCGGAAATCCTGGTCCCATTCCTGTGGCCCCCAGTTTTGGTGGGGGATATCATGGCTGATCTCGTCAATAAAAGTGCCTGTAATGAGCATATCGAAGTATTAAATTACGCAGCAGGTTTTGCTGCTTGTTGTTTCAAAGGTACCAGCCAGCTAACTATGAAGGCGGGTATGGTTGATACCAGTACCCAGATAAAAAAGTTTGCATAGCCGAGGGAATCACTAATAGCACCACTTATCATAGATGCCAGTGTGTAGCCAAAATAAGTTATCGCACTGCCAAATGCATAGTGTGCCATCTGATAAGGACCGGGTGCAATCTGCTGCATGATGAATAAAATGATACCAATAAAGCCAAAGCCATAGCCGAAATGTTCCACTGCAATCGCCGTGCCAATCACCCAGACGGAACTTGCCTGTGTAATAGCGAGGTATGCATATGCGGCAAAGGGCAAGTTAAAAAATGCACAGAGTAAAAGTAAGGTACCCCTGTTCAATCCTCTATTAGAAACAAAATAACCGGCTGCCAGTGAACCTAGTACAAATGCAGCGGTACCATAGATGCCGGTGAGCAGACCTACTGTTGCTTCCGTTAAACCCAGCCCCCCCGCACTGCGGTCAGCTTTTAAGAATAAGGGCATGATCTTTATACCCTGGCCTTCCGCGAAGCGATAAAGTACAATGAACAGGATGCCAGCCCAGATATGTTTCTTCTTAAAAAAACTTACAATCACATCTTTCAGGGTGTGCCACACTTCCTCAGAACTTTTCACGGTTCTGGAGGTATTTGAATCGGGTAAAACACTTCTGTTATAAACACCCAGCACCAGCATGATAACAGCATATATGGCTAATACCAATGCCCAGGCATCGCGGTCGCCAATTACCGGAATCAGGATGCCTGCCAGAAATACCATTCCGCCATTGGAAAATAGTTTAGCGACATTATAAAAAGTACCCTGCCAGCCAACATAGCGGGCCTGCTCACTTTCAGACAATTCACTCAGATAAATACCATCTGCTGCCATATCCTGGGTGGCACCAAAGAAGGCAATGAAAAAGAAAAGGGTTACAGAAAGTGGGAAAAAAGTACTGGTGTATAGGGATAATACTGATAAAGCAAATAACAATCCGCAGGCGATTTGAGAGAACTGTATATAGAACTTCTTTGTTTTGTAGAGTTCCATGAATGGTCCCCATAAGGGCTTAAAACTCCAGGGTAAAACAATAATGCCCGTCCAGAATGCAATTTGTCCGTCAGAATACCCCAAACTCTTATATAATAGGGATGCTACGGTGCCACCCAATACCAGGTTGGGGAGCCCCATCGCAAACCAGGTGGTGGGAATCCATAAAAAAGGATGGCGCTTTGAATTTTTTTCAGAACTTGTCATGGAACAGGCCGAAAATTATTAATTAAAAAATTTAAAAACTACAGGTGAATTTATAATTTTTTTAATTTAGTACCTCCTAATTACCACCATTTCATGCAAATTAATATCGCATTCCCCAAGATACCAGCTTACTGTCTGCTGCTGACCACGATATTAATATCTTTTTGCATGGGTTGTACGAAGTCCGGAACCGGGGGTGGTAGTACGCCTACACCGACCCCGACACCCACACCCCCTTCTCCCGTTTGGGATGCAAATGCTATGCGGGGCGTATGGGTAACAACAACAGCCAGCACAGCACTGGATAGTAGGGAGAACATCAAAACCATGGTCACCAGTTGTAAGGCCGCGGGTATGAACCACATTTTTGTGGTGGTTTATAATAATGCGCGTACCATATATCCCAGTACCATCATGCAGAACCTGATTGGTAAAGCACAGCTCGAAAAGTTTGTTGGCAGAGACCCGCTGAAGGAGTGCATTGATGAAGCCAAGCTACAGGGTATGAAAGTTCATGCTTGGTTTGAGTATGGTTTTTCGTCTTCTTATTCCGCCAATGGCGGACCCATCGTTGCTGCTAAACCCGACTGGGCGGGAAAAGACCTGGCAGGCAACCTGCTGATCAAAAATGGCTTTGACTGGTTGAATGGCATTCATCCGGAAGTGCAGCAGTTCATTATTGATTTATTCAAGGAGGTGGTAACAAAATATGAAGTAGATGGTGTGCAAGGCGATGACCGACTTCCGGCCATGCCGTCTAACGGCGGATATGATGCTTATACTACTGCACTTTACCGCAACGAAACAGGTAATACAGCTCCACTCAATCCTGCTGAAACCAATTGGGTGAACTGGCGCGTGAAGAAGCTAAACGAGTTCGTAAAGCGTCTTCGTAATGAAATAAAAGGCGTGAAGCCAACTGTTCAATTATCTATGTCACCAAGTCCCTATCCCTGGAGTCAGACGGAATATTTACAGGATTGGCCTACCTGGGTAGACAGTGGCTGGGTAGATGCAGTGATTCCCCAGTGTTATCGATATGACATCGCCGGCTATAACAGTGTTTTGCAGCAGCAAAAATCATATCACCGCAACCAGGCTGTACCTATCTATGCAGGTGTTCTGCTGCGATCTGGGACCTATACTGCGACGGATGGTTTTTTAACGTCCATGATTCAAAGTAATCGCCTCAATGGATTCAAGGGCGAATCTTTTTTCTTTTATGAGGGCATCAAAGACCGTGCTGCCTGGTTCCAGGGACAATACCCATTTATCCGATAAGATTATGATGATAAGACTGTTACTACTTGCTTTGCTGGGTGGCGGCCTGCTAAGTACGCCTGCTTTTTCCCAACGCTACACCAAATGGGTGGATCCCTTTCTGGGTACCGGTGGTCATGGGCATACCTATCCGGGTGCCACAACCCCCTTCGGCATGGTACAGTTAAGTCCGGATAATGGAACAGAAGGGTGGGACTGGTGCAGTGGCTATCATTATAGCAGTGACAGCATTGCCGGCTTTAGCCATACCCATTTGAATGGAACAGGTATTGGCGATTGGTGTGATATTTCTTTTCAACCTTTAAAAGATACGACCGGTGCAGACGAACGTTTTATGAAACATGCCTTTCAGCACAGCAATGAAAAGGCTTTTCCCGGCTACTATCGTGTTCGGCTGAACAATGGCATCTCGTGTGAGCTTGCGGCTTCATCGCATTGCGGATTGCAACGATACCAGTTTGGACAAGGATCCCGCTGGATGCGCATCGACCTGGGATTCCACATCAACTGGGATAAAACGACCGCTGCCTTTATACAAATCATCAATGATTCAACGGTAGTAGGCTATCGATATTCGACAGGATGGGCAAAAAACCAGCGGGTATATTTTGCGGCACGCTTTAACCAACCCATTCGCTTCTCCCGATTTATTGGTGCCAGCAAAGCATCGCTGCGCGAAGCGGAAGGAAATGACTTGAAACTACTGCTGCAATTGGGTGGCAAGGAGGAATCTGTGTTGATCCGAACCGGCATCAGCAGTGTCAGTTCGGAGAAGGCATTACAGGCATTGGGGGAGATACGCGATAAAGCATTCGATCAGGTAGTGAAGGAAGCAGAAGCCGCCTGGGAGAAAGAGTTACAGCGCATACAGATTGATACCAGCGACAGGGCTTTTGCTACGCGATTTTATACGGCGTTGTACAGAACCTGCCTGTCTCCATCGCTTTATTCCGATGCCGATGGAACTTATCGTAATCAAGATAACCGGGTCTATCAAATGCCTGCAGGACAAGCTCGGTATACCATCTTTTCACTCTGGGATACTTTTCGTGCCCTGAATCCTTTGTATACACTTACACAGCCGAAGCGATTGCCTGATATGATCAACAGCATGCTCCGCTTTTATGATGAAAACGGACTTTTGCCGGTTTGGGACATCAGTACCTGGGAAGCGAATACGATGACCGGCTATCATGCTATACCTGTTTTGGCCGATGCCATTCTTAAAAATCTGGGTGGCTTTGATGTAGAAAAGGCGTATACAGCCATGCGCAAGAGTGCCTTCCAGCAACAGCGTGGAACACCTGATTATATTAAATATGGTTATCTGCCTCAAGACAAACATGGTTGGAGTGTAACGATCACCCTCGAATATGCTTTCGATGACTGGTGCATTGCGCAGGTAGCAAGAAAATTGGGAAAAATGGATGACTATACAATGTTCATGAACCGTTCAAAAAATTATCGCCCATTGTTTGATGCTGCCACGGGTTTCATGCGTGCCAAAAATAGTCGTGGGGAATTCCTGCCCAACTTTGATCCCCTCTTATCAGAACATGGCTTTGATGGACAGTATATTGAAGGTACTGCCTGGCAACATAGTTTTTTTGTGCCCCATGATATACAGGGATTTGCAGAACTGATGGGTGGGAAAAATCAATTAGTCAAGAAGCTAGATGACTTATTCAGTGCTTCATCGGAATTACATGGCGAAAATACTTCTGTAGATGTGACGGGCTTGATCGGACAATATGCTCATGGCAATGAACCCAGTCATCATATCATTTATATGTACAGTGCCCTGGGTCATCGGGAAAAAGCAGCTAAGTGGATTAAAGTGGTTGCAGATAGTATGTATAAAAATGGTCCGGATGGGTTAACTGGAAATGATGATTGCGGACAAATGAGTGCCTGGTATATATGGACTTCTCTCGGGATGTATCCGATGAATCCTGCTTCCGGCGAATATGTGGTTGGTTATCCACTCGTTGATCAGGCGACGCTTCTGCTACCCAATGGAAAACAATTAAAAATCCGTACGATAGGTCGTCGCCATCCGGGTGATTTCGTTCAAAAAGTTTTACTCAATGGTAAGCTGGTTGCTGCAGCGCATATAACCCATGCTCAATTATTAGCGGGTGGGGAATTAATCTATGTACTTAAATAAGCGGTTGCTGTAAATATTTTTACAGCTGGCTTCTATTTACTTTTTTTAATGTCATGTAATGAAAAGGCGCGCCACCATTTATTATCACTTTGTTTATATATAAAAAGAAGAAGGCACCCGGAGGTGCCTTCTGTATGTAAAACAACCAACGATACATATTACCAGCCGGTATTTTGCGTAATACCGGGATTGTTATCGATTTCAAACTGAGGAATGGGCCAGAGTTTGTATTTGGCATTGGTATTCGCTCTGGTTTGAGCCCTGAAGCGAATACGCTGATTAATGCTGGAAGCATAGTTAGGAACGTTGTCGGCATCGAATACCGGAATTGCTGCCGGAACGGCTGGATCCAGTGAGAGACCGACAATCGGCACGCTATTGGCTTTGCCATAAATATCCCATCTTCTCAAATCGAACAGACGATGACCTTCGCTGGCGAATTCAACGGCTCTTTCACGACGAATCAGTGTGCGAAGATCAGATTGAGAAGTCAGCGCAGTAGCAGGTTGACCGGCACGTGCGCGTACTTGATTAATGGCACCTGTAACAGTTCCATCAATTTCATTGAGTTCAATCTTGGCTTCCGCATACGTTAACAGGATCTCTGCATAGCGCATGAGGATGAATCCAACTTTTGATTCGAAAGTGTACTGGGTAGAGTCATTGTATTTATTCCAAACATAACCGACGCCACCGATATTTCCGGTTGCACTTACCTGCCACTGGATACCTGCAGCTTGAGCGCCGATCCAGTCGTTGTTAGTGGTCACGTTATCGTATACGCCCGTATTCCAATTGAACTTTCTGCGAATGTTAGAATAGATATTGAAGATGGTTCTTTCACGCAAATTGTTGTACGGCAGTGCTGCAGTTTTCGAAGCGAAGTGTACCATGGTATCACCCGGCAGGTAGATGCTCCAGGCCAATCTGCGGTCTCTGTTCAAACGGGGATTTGCAGGATCATAAGTGGTAGAAGCATCGATTCTGTTACCGCTTCTGTCTTCAAACTGATCCACCAGCGCCTGAGAAGGGAAGTGGCTGGACTGTGAATTGGTCACCTGACGAGGTACGCCCAGGATGGGACCCCAGTTCTGTGGTTCATTCACATCGGTAGGATAAGTTTGGATAAACAGAATTTCTCTTCCTGCATTCGTGCTTTGTCCGGCGAGAGAAAAGAGATTGGGGAAATTCGGATTAAGTGAATACTGTCCGCCATCCATAATGGTCTTACAGGCAGCAGCAGCGGTTCTGTAATCTCTGATCAATAATGCCAGTTTGGCTTTAATTCCAAGGGCAACTGCTTTGTTTACGCGGCCAAGCGTTTGAACAGGCGATGTGCCGGCAGCATCAAAAGCCGCTGCGGCTTCATCCATGTCTTTACTCAAATCAGCAACAATGGTAGCAACAGGTGTTCTTTTGGCTGTCAGTACTTCATTAACACTAGGAGGTGCTTTATAAAAAGGCACATCTCCAAACCAGCCTGCCAGGTGTAAATACCCCCAGGCCCTGAGAACCTGTGCTTCTGCTTTGATGCGGTTGAAGGTAGCTGTAGACACATTGGCTTTTCCATTTTCCATGCCGGCAATTTGCTGATTGGCACGTTGAACGAGTCGGTAGGCCTGGCTCCAAGCATTGTTAACGATGGCATTATTAACCAGGAAAGGTCCGCCATCACCCATTGCCATGACGTCAGCAGGATTACCCCCTCTTTTCATCGCCATGTCTGTGGTCGCTTCTATTTCGAACAACATGGGTATATTATTGGCAATGACCCACATGGAAGAGGCATACACACCGGTAAGACCTTGTTCCATTTCAGCCTGGTTGCTGAGAAATGTAGTTGCCGAAGACGCATCTAGGGGCTTTCTGTCAAGAAACTTCTGACAGGCGCTCAACCCGATAACGGCAATGGGAACCAGTAATAATAATATCTTTTTCATTTGTAAGTTTTTTTGCAGTTTCATTAAAAGGTTACATTAATACCACCTGTGAAAGTGCGCATGAGTGGATAAAATTCAGCGTTCGCGCTGTTGATTTCCGGATCAAATCCTTTCCATGCATTCGATAAAGTCAGCAGGTTGGCGCAGCTGAAGTAGATGCGAAGATTGCTGATCTTTGTTTTATTAAGCACAGACCGGGGTAATGTATAACCCAGGTTAATGTTTTTGATACGGAAGTAAGCAGCACTTCTGATCCACTGGGTAGCCAGCAGGTAGTTATTACCTCCAGAACCGGAAGGCAGCAAACGTGGGAAAAGCGCATTTTCATTATCCGGCCGCCAGTAGTTTTTGTGAATACTTAAAAGAGAGGCTGCAAAATCTGATGAGTTGAATGGTACGGCACCTGTTCCGCTCAGGAAATTGTTTCTTTGTCCAACACCCTGACCAAAAAGGTTCAGGTCCCAATTACCATAGTTCAGGTTGATATTGATACTATATTCATAGCGAGGGAATGCATTGCCAATAAATGTTCTGTCGTTGACATCTACTCTTCCGTCATTGTTGAGGTCAGCATATCTTACATCACCTGGTTTAGGTCCAACAGTTGGATTGGCGCTCCAAGGAATACCAAATTGAACAGGTGCGCCTTTGATATCCGTTGAATCGCTGAAATAACCGGCAGTTACATATCCAAAGTATGAACCGAGGGCCTGACCGGGAGCAGTACGGATACCATCTCCAATGAAAGGGGTTCCCTCTACGAGACTCAGAACCTCGTTCTTAACATCAGAGATCATACCCGTGATGTCAATACCCAGTTTGCCGATTCTGTTTTTATAATTCACACTAAACTCCCAACCTCTGTTCTCCATATTACCTGCATTCACAAAAGGATTGGTCAATCCACCGGCTGACGCCGGCAGTGTGCGTTGCAGTAACATGTTCTTCAGTGTTTTTACATAGTAATCTGCAGTGAAAGTAAAATTCTTCGCCAGGGTCAGGTCTAAACCGATGTTCCACTGTTTAGAGGTTTCCCAACTCAGTTGTGGATTGGCGAATTGTAGGAGTGCCAAACCTAAGCTGGTAGTATTACCAAAGTAAGCATTGGTTCCATTGTTGGGGTTGCTGTAGCCTGATTGGGCATAGAATGCATCATAGGCATAGTTGTTTCCTATACTCTGGTTACCATTTCCACCCAGCGAGGCACGTAACTTACCAAATACAATGTCTTTATCGAGCGACTCCATGAATTTCTCTTTCGAGAATACCCAGGCTGCAGAGATGGCACCAAAATTACCCCATTGTTTATCGAGCGCCTGTGAGAAGCGAGATGTACCATCACGACGACCATTTAATTCCAGGAAGTACTTGTCCTTGTAGCTATAATTGAAGCGGGCAAAAAATCCAGCCAGTGCCAGTTCAGAAGCACCAGCATTATTATCCCGAATACCTGCACCCAGATTCAGATAAGGTTGGTTGGGATTGATAAAGCCCTGACGGGAAGCACCAAAAAAGTAGTTGGTGAACAACTCCGATTGGCCACCGGCGAGGAACTTGAAAGTGTGGTCACCTAATCGCTTGGTATAAGTTGCCTGACCGAGATAAGTAGTATAAACGTTATTGGTCCATGCTTCTGACAGACTGCTCGTACCAGGCCATGTTCCGATCAGCGAGTAAGAAGAGGTAGCCAGATTGGGTTGATAAATATTGGCATTGGTCACCCAGGTTTTGCTGTAAGGATTGGAGGTTTGACGACCCCAGTAACCTTCGATCTCTAATCCTGAAATCGGATGAAAATTAAATCCAAAGCGGGTGAGCAAAATATTATTGTTCACCACAGAGTTACCAGTAGCCTCCGCCATGGCAATCGGGTTACGGTTGTTCGATTGAGCAGCTGTTCCATACATACCGGGACCGTATTTGCCACCGCCGATCGCAGGTAAACCAATGGCCTGGCGAATGATGAATTCAGCAGAACCGGTTGAAGGGTTGGTAGTAATGCTGTTGGTATAAGCCAATACACCGATCAAAGTAAGTTTTTTACTCACTTTAAATTCGGGGTTCAATCGAAGATCATATTTGTTAAAAGCACTGTTCGGAATCAATCCTTGCTGGGAGAGGTAAGTAAAGGATCCGAATAAGCTCATGCGCTCACCACCTGCATTCAGTTGTACGTTATGGTTTTGCATAAGACCGGTATTGGTCAATACTTCTTTTAACCAGTCGGTGTCAATCACATCCAGGTTGTTGGCAGGTGTGGTTCTGTACTTGTCTATTAAGGCCTGAGGAAATACAAAAGCTGCCGGGTTACCGGTTCTGTTTCTTTCAGCTTCATTGCTGAGTAACATATGATCGATGGCACTTACACGCTCCGGAATAGCGGTTGCTTCCTGCTTGGTAACAAAACCATTGTAGCTCAGTTTCATCTGATTGCCACTGGAACGCTTTGTTTTAACAAGGATAACACCATTGCTGGCGCGGTTACCATAAATGGATGTTGACGCCGCATCTTTCAATAAAGTAATGCTTTCGATTGCATTCGGATCGATCAGATCCAGCGAACCTACTGCCAGACCATCCACGATAATCAGCGGAGCATTACTTCCGGAAATCGATCCCTGACCGCGGATAACGATACTGGCACCGTCAGCTCCCGGACGACCGGATTGCTGTTGCACGGTAACGCCGGGTGCGAGACCTTGTAAGGCCTGGCTGGTACTGGAAACCTGTCTGCGGTTCAGTGCCGTATTGTTGAGGGTAACGAGTGATCCGGTCAGGCTGGCTTTTTTCTGCGAGCCATAACCTACCACTACCACTTCACCGAGATCACCGGTAGTGGGTTGGAGAGAGATATCCAGTATATCACCGGTTACTTTTACTTCCTTGGAAGTAAAGCCAATACCGTAAAATACCAGTTCAGCGTTTTTGTCAGCCAGGATGTTGAAGTCGCCATTGGCCCCCGTCGTGGTTCCGGCTTTTTTGCCCTTTACCACAACAGATATGCCTTCAGCAGGATTACCGGTTCCGGCACTGGTAACCCTACCCGACACCCTGATTTGCTGTGCCATTGCTTGCTGAAAAAGTAGCAGCAACAGGCAGAGAAGGAAGGATAGCTTTTTCATGTTGGTTGTTTTTGGTTTTAGTATAGCAATTAAAATTGTCCCTGATGATTGATCTGACGCGAACGAAACGGATCTGCCGTCGCGTCAAGCAGTTGAGCAAATTGAACCCGCGTAATCGGAGCCTCAGCAGAAAAAGTTCCAAAGCCCCATGTTTTCCAAGCAGTAGTTATCTGCTCTTGTAAACGCTTCGGTTGATTCCATGCCCATTTTACGCTGGTTGGTTTTTTATATTGAAAGGCTTGTATCAGTTTGATGGCATCGCCAGTGGTTAAAAATTTTCCGGCACCAATTGCGACTGGTTTTGCGGTAAAAGGTCGTATGTCTAATAAAACTGTATCAGCATTTACAAGTGAATCCGGGTAAAACCAGGTTTGATTGGCCCATGCATTGGGTTTGCCTGTACCCCGTAAAATACCCGTTGCACCTATGCGCTGAACAGCTTCAAAATGCGGTTGATCGATTCTTACATCATAATAGGGCATGATGTAGGCTTTACTTTTCAATAAGGCAGCCTGTACCGAACGAACTGGCACATCAGCGGCATTCGATTTATTCATTTCCACACTGAGCGCAGCCAGGGCACCCGCCGCTTGTCCGGTAAGCAATACACAGGGCTGTAAGCGTGTTGTGCCGTTGGCGAGATTTGAAACACTGATGGCTTTTTCCGCAACAATTAATCCGCCGGTATTTTTTGGCAACAATGCTCCCAGCGGAACATTGAAGGAAGGCACAGGGTAGAAGTCGAGGTGTTGTGGTGCCTGGGGATTTTTTTTGTGGTGGTGGTCAACCGGATAATCTCCGACTGAAATACCTGTGCGGTAGAGTGCTTCTCCGTTGGTATAAGGGTTGGCAATATGCTTTACATTAAATCGCACCAGACCCTCTACTCGTCTGCCCTCACGATGGTAAGGGATTAAAGCCAGTCGGTCGGCAGTTGGAAACTCATCATCTGCCAACCCCAGCTGTTTAAATCCCAGTTCATGTTGAATGAAATAGATAAAACGCAGCGTGGTTTGCTTAGCTATATTTAATTGCTGCTCTCGCGCTGTATCAGACAGTTCGATGATATTCAGGTAAGTGTCATTACCAAAGATGGGCCAGTTGAGCATATACTTCTTATTCGGAAGTTTGCCATAGTCCAGCATTTTCTTCGCATCTACATTGGGTGCTTTCCGGCTTTTGTCGTTGTAATAATTGGTACAACTGCCATCGAATTCCGAAGGGTCATAACCGACCGGTTTCGCAATGGTGCAATCAGCTTTCGCACCATAGTCTTTCAGAATGCCAACATAGGTAAGGTCTTGAATGATATCGTTGGTTGCAGGAACAGGAATATTTTCACCGGTGGTGGCATTGGCTTCCATCCCCATGTTGAAAGGCACTTTTGCCATGGGCAGAAAATCTCCCAGTTCAGTAGCATCAATGACTTGTTTCGCCAGGATGCAGGTGAGTCGGTTGTTACTGAGATTTTTGATGATGGCACCTTGTACTTGATTGCCTTTCATCACAGCAGCGACTGGTTGCTGACGATAAAGTATGCGCAGGTTTTTTAATTGACCTGCCATGCTTTTGAATATACTATCGCCTATGCGGGGTTCAAAAAGCGTATTGCTTACCCAGCCGGTTGACACCTGTTTTTCTCCACCATATTTTTTATGTAGGGCAGCTCTGAACTCGGCCCAGATACCGGAGGGTAAATGATGATTACCATCGGTGGCACTCACGCCCGCAGCCGTCAACATGCCGCCAAGCCAGGGCGTAGCTTCTGCCATGATCACTTGCCTTCCCATACGGGCTGCTGGTATGCCCGCTGCCGTGCCGCCGGCACCACCACCGAGTACA
>JBEIUM010000145.1:0-6626 GCA_040374385.1 Sediminibacterium sp.
AATGACATATTATTAATTGATATTCAATATATTGGAAGTATTAATTGGATTAAAACTTTATCTAATTATTCGCATGTAAAAATTGATATATGCGATAACTGGAAAAAGGGTGGTTGGGGCAACCGAACGCGCATCATAGGCGCCAATGGACCTGGTTATTTAACCGTTCCCCTGGTGGGTGGTCGTGACCAGCAAATACCCCTATCTGCTGTCAAAATTGCATATAAAGACAACTGGGTCGAGCAACACATACGTACCCTCCAATCAGGTTACCGGCGGGCACCATTTTATGAATATTACAGTAATTCTATATACGAAATGCTGCGTTCCCGCCCCGAGCAGCTGGTCGATCTCAACCTACGACTCCTCGCATTATTCCGGGGATGGCTTTTCCCGGACACCGAATTGAGTACTACCCTTCCGACAGAAAAAAATGCCGGACCGGAGGTAGTCGATCTGCGGTACATCGATCGCCGGCAATCTATGGCACCCCCGACATCCCTGCCCGTATATCGGCAGGTTTTTGAGGAACGCCATGGGTTTATTGCAGGGGTCAGCATCCTCGATCTTTTGTTTTGCTGCGGTCCAGCTGCTAAAACTTTATTAAAAGACAGCAAATGAGGCCTTTTTCGTGTCTATTGATAAGGAAGGTTCATTCAGTTGATGTAATTTTATCAAGTGAAGTCCATTCAAATCTAATTATCTGATTGTCAAACTTTTTTCGGGAATGCGAATATTCCGAATTCTTCTCGGAACTTGCCTGCTCTTTTGCCTGGTAGGAAATGGTTTAGCACAGGAAGCATCCAACAAAGGCAAATTATTCTGGCTTACCTTTCCCGCCCACGTCGACGGAACAGATGCTGTGATGGGGATTTATATCACCGCTTCCATCAATACCACCGGCACAATCACCCTGGCCAATGGTTCCACCGTTAATTTTGACGTGCAAGCGAATAAAGTAACCCGCGTTTTCCTAAATAAAACCGGTACGGGTACCCCCACCGGGAGCGGGCCCCAGTATTTTGCCTTGAATACAGCCGTATATCAAAACCAATCGAATGGGGTTACTACCCTAAAGGCTATTAAAATTGCTGCCAACGAGCCTGTCGTTGTTTATGCGCACATCATCAAATCTGCCCGAAGCGGGGCTACCCTGGTGATTCCGGTGCAAGGTCTGGGCAATGAATACATTGCCCCCTCTTATGCTTCCACTGCTTCCAATCCCGCAACAGCCAATGGTACAATCGGGGGGGTCGCACAAATCAATGTGGTTGCTACAGAACCGAATACGCAGGTTACCATTGTTCCAACTGCCAATGGACGAAACAGTGAAGTCGCCGGTCAACCGATCGTAGTGAATTTACCCAATGCAGGGGACTGCTACCAGTTTCAATCTGAAAACAGGGGAGACCTCTCCGGCACCAGAATCACATCTGCTCCGGCGAATGGATCATCCGGTTGCAAACCCATTGCCGTTTTTTCCGGTTCTACCTGGAGTTCATTCGACTGCAATGGCGCCTCAGGTGGTGATAACCTTTTTCAGCAACTCTTCCCCACCAAATCCTGGGGCAAGACCTTTGTGACTTCGCCCTTTATCAACCGGGCCAATGATATCTACCGGATATATCCGCGGAACGCGGGAACAACCGTAACCATTCAAGATAATGGACTCACTTTTACCTTAGGGTCATCTAATTATAACGCTGCAGGGAATTTTTATTTTTATATCTCCGGTAATCCCATCATCATTCAGGCAGACCAGCCCATTTCCGTTGCCCAGTTCATTACTTCTCAAACCTGTAAAACCGGTTGTTTTGGATTAGGTGAATCCAGGGCCACTTGTTTTTCCGATCCGGAAATGGTGATCTTAAATCCGGTAGAACAAACCCTGCGGGACATAACTTTCTTCTCAGCGCACAGAGACTATGTTCCAAGGGGCGATAACAATGTGTTCAATACCAACATTGCTCTGCACTATGTCAATGTGGTAATTAAAAAGAGTTTTACGGCCTCCGTTCGTATCGATGGGGTAGCACCAACGGCTCCTTTCATCAACATTCCCAACTCGGATTACGCCTATTTGCAGGCAGATCTCACCACATCCTCTGCCACCAATCCGATTCACCGGATTGTAGCGGACAGTAATTTCACGGCGATCGTTTATGGTTATGGCGACGTGGAGTCTTACGGATACAATGGTGGTGCCAATGTGCAGGATTTCGTTCCGCAGCCGACCCTTCAAAATCCATTCAATCGCATTGATTCTGGGTTTACCTGTACCAATACCCCTTTTAAGATTTCCATACCGCTGAACTACCAACCCACTTCGCTTCAATGGGATTTTACGCTTGCACCACGTATTTCTCCCAATGGAACGGTGAATCAAAATTCAGGTAATAATCCGGATAGCATCGTGGTGGTGAATGGACAAACCATCCGATATTATAGTCCTGGCATCACCTACCAATTTAACCAACCCAATACCAGCTCGGTGTTGGATACCGTTCGCTTGTATACGACTTCCGCCACACCCGATGGTTGTGGCAGTACCAACCAACAACTGCTTTTCCCCATCCGGGTTTTTAGTAAACCGGTTGCTCAATTTAATTATCTCACCTCCGGCTGTATCAACGATTCTGTTCGCCTCTTTACGCAGTCCACCATCGGTCAGGGAAAAATCACCAACTGGCGATGGAATTCCGGTGCCGGAAATTCAACTATTAAAAGCGATAGCAGCTATCAGGGATTTAAATATTCGGCTGCAGGTACTTACTCCTTATCACATGATGTTATTTCTGACATAGGTTGTGTGTCTGATCCATTGACAAAAACATTCACCATACAATCTAAGCCAACGGCGGGCTGGGTTGTTCCATCGGTTGCCTGCATCAATGCGGTGGTAACATTCTCAGACGTATCTGTTGCACCGGATGGCACGATCACCACCCGTATCTGGAACCTGGATGATGGTAATGGGTCGTTTACACGCACCACCAATGCCTCGGTACAAACTACCTATAGCAGTTGGGGTGATAAAGTGCCGACGCTGCAGGTGATTTTGAGTAATGGATGTACCAGTGATGTTTTTAGCCGAACGACGCCCCTGCGTGTGCATCCTTTGCCCGAGCCGGGCTTCATATCTCCGGCTATCTGTCTGAATGATGCCAATGCGCTGTTTCAGGATACTTCAAAAATTGCCGACGGTACTGCAGGCTTTACCTATCTCTGGAACTTCAATTTCTCCACACCGGCGATAACACCGGGTCCCGTTCCGCTGACCAGTACATTGGCTCAACCTACAGTTACTTTCAATAAAGAGAGTGATTACCAATTGCGACTGCAGGTTACATCTGCTGTGGGATGTGCTGCCGCCATCACACGTTCTTTTACGGTGAATGGAACTACACCCCGTGCCGATTTCAATATTTTAAACAGCCTACCATTTTGCAGTAATCAGCCGATTACGATAAAAGATCTTTCCTCTGTCAATTTCGGGGCACTTACCCAGTTGAAGATCTATTGGGATGTTACACGTGACAGAAATAAGCAGACAAGTATCAATGCACCTGGACTCCAGCAGAATTATGTGCGTTCTTTTACTGAGGTTACAGGCAATACTGCCACCAGTTATTCGGTCCGTTTGATAGCTTATTCGGGTGGAAATAACTGTGTGGATAGTGTTACCAAAATCATTCAGGTATATCCCATGCCGGTTGCAGCCTTCACGGCAACTGCAACTGCCGTATGTTCCCTGACCGATATTCAGTTCACAGATCAAAGTGATGGATTAAGCAGCGCAGTTCAGCAATGGTTTTGGAACCTCGGATTTGGGAATACTTCCTCCCTCAGCAATCCGCTTCAGAACTATGTAGATTCAGGTAATGCTGTTGTAAAATTGTACATCAAAAATGCCGATGGTTGTTTTAGTGATACAGCTTTTCTACCTATTACGGTTCATCCGCTGCCCGTGTTGGTGCTGCCTGCAGAGCAGCGGATACTGGAGGGTGCCATTATGCCTTTGCGCCCAGATTTTGTTTTTGGTAATTCACTCAGTTACTTCTGGTTTCCAGATACCTATTTGAGCAGTGATACTGCTGCAAATCCACTTTGTGCACCGGCCGATGAGATTTTATATACACTGCGCATTACGACACTGGAAGGATGTGCCGTCAGTGATACGATGCGGGTAAAAGTACTCAAAGAGCCTTTCGTTCCGAATGCATTTTCACCCAACGGAGATGGAATTAATGACTTCTGGGTGATAAAATACCTGGAATTTTATCCAGATGCGACCATTCAGATTTTTAACAGATACGGACAACCAGTATATTTGAGTACCGGATACGCTCAGCCCTGGGATGGAAAGTTCAAAGGGGTGGATTTACCGGTAGGTACCTATTATTATATCATTAATCCCAGAAACGGTCGAAACATTATAAAAGGTGCCGTCACCATCATCCGCTAACATGAGAAGAGTAGTCATAACAGCAGGTATATTTTTAGGGATGTTGCACAGCTTGACTTCCGCTGCGCAGCAGCGACCCTATTATACCCAATACATACTCAATAATTTTATCATTAATCCTGCTGTTGCGGGTATAGAAAACTATTGGGATGTAAAAGCCAGCCACCGGGTACAATGGGTAGGCTTACCCGATGCACCGGTTACTACTTACCTCACTATGCATGGTCCTTTGCGCAAAAGTGATTTCGATCGGAACACGGCTACTACTGTTCGCGCCCGAGGCACCAATCCACGAGGTGAAGCGTATTGGAAAGATTATACGGCTGCTGAGCCCCACCAGGGACTAGGCTTTACCGTGCTGAATGATCGAACTGGTCCATTGAACCGCTTTGCTGCTTATGGCAGTTATGCATATCACTTGCCCTTGAGTTCGCGCACTACATTGTCAGCCGGTGTTTCTGCCGGTATTACCAACCTGAGCCTGGATGGATCCAAGCTCAACTTCGGTGGAACGGTATTGGATCCGGCTGTTGCCAACTCTACATTGATCAATACGATCAAACCGGATATCAGTGCGGGCTTGTGGTTGTATTCGAATAAATATTTTGTCGGACTTTCCGTGCAGCAGATTGTGCCGCAGCAGGTAGCGTTTTCAGATAATACAGTTTACCTGCAGAGGGGTAAATTGATACCGCATATATTCGCGAGTGCGGGATATCGCCTGCAGTTGGGCGATGATTTTAGTTTGCTGCCTTCTGTGTTGGTAAGGTATATTAGTCCTTTACCACTGGGTTTCGATGTAAATACCAAGTTGCAATACCAGGATCTGCTTTGGTTCGGTGCGTCGTACCGATACCAAGATGGTTTTGCTGCGATGGCGGGTATGAATATTAACCGCTCGATTAATATTGGTTATTCGTATGATTTGCAGACCTCATCATTGAATACGGTCAGCCGTGGTACCCACGAGATCATGATTGGGTTTCTGCTGGGCAACCGCTACGGGGATTGGTGTCCTCGGAATTTGTGGTAGGAAAGTCATTGGTAGAAGTATCAGCGTTCCGGCTGAAAATGCTTCAATCCATTTTCATTGTAATCATTCCGGTCAAAGTCGATACACTTTCTCATAATCCATTGTTGGGGAAGTAAGATGTATAATTATTTATCTATATATGACAACTAGACCTACCGATTTCATGTCATTTTTGATGATAGTTGGTTACATTTGATTTCCCCGGATTCAATATTTCCTATGGCGCTGAAATGTGTAAATAAACAGGGCATCAAAAACTGGATGTTGGGGCTTGTTCTTTTACTGGGAACCAGTGTTTTTTCACAGCCTACGATCACTAATTTTTCACCCAATTCGGGTCCGATAGGGACGTTGGTAACAATTTCAGGAACTAACTTAAGTAATCCAACCGGTATTACAATCGGCGGTGTATCTGCTATTCCTATTAGTAACGATGGTACTACCCTGGTTGCCATGGTAATGCCCGGTGCAACAACCGGCGGTGTGAGTGTTACCACTTTGGGAGGTACAGCCAATGGTTCAGGAAATTTTATAGTAATTGCATCCCAGGTACCAAATACACAGCAGGGCAACAAGTTGGTGGGTACAGGCGTAGTCGGATTTTCAAGACAAGGCTATAGTGTTTCTATCAGTGCAGACGGCAATACGGCAATAGTAGGAGGGTACTCGGATAATAGCAGTCGTGGCGCTGCCTGGATTTATACACGTAGCGGGGGCGTATGGTCACAGCAGGGCAATAAATTGGTAGGTACCGGAGCTGTGGGGGCTCCCGAGCAAGGCCAAAGTGTTTCCATAAGTGCAGACGGCAATACGGCAATAGTAGGAGGGTTTAGTGACAATAGCGGAATCGGAGCTGCTTGGGTTTATACTCGAAGCGGGGGTGTATGGACGCAACAGGGCAACAAGTTGGTGGGTACCGGAGCC
This sequence comes from Sediminibacterium sp., assembly GCA_040374385.1. GTDB lineage: Bacteria > Bacteroidota > Bacteroidia > Chitinophagales > Chitinophagaceae > Sediminibacterium. Next base: position 6,423 of record JBEIUM010000145.1, read on the forward strand.
GTTTGGTCTGCTCAACAAGGAATTAGTGTATCTATCAGTGCGGACGGCAATACGGCAATTGTTGGAGGGCTTAATGATAATAGTGCTATAGGTGCAGCTTGGGTTTATACACGAAGCGGGGGTGTATGGACGCAGCAGGGTACTAAACTGGTGGGTACCGGAGCCGTTGGTACTCCTCCACAAGGCAATAGTGTATCAATCGGT
>JBEIUM010000299.1:0-2396 GCA_040374385.1 Sediminibacterium sp.
GCAACATTATCTGTTATCGCAGTAGATGAATGGCATGAATTACTGGGCAACAAAAGAGGAGTGCAGACTGAATTGGCCATTGCCCGGTTAATGCAGGCAGCACCCGATATACACCGACCTCCCCTTGTTTGGGGCATCAGCGCCACCATCGGCAACCTGACCGAAGCCATGGAGGTTTTGTTGTATCCTACCGGACAAGAAGGTTATCTCATCAAAGCCGAACTGAAAAAGGAAATTGAAGTACATGCTTTGCTACCCGATGACCTGGAAGAATACCCCTGGGCAGGTCACCTCGGTATCAGAATGGCAGAAAAGATCATTCCTGTAATTGAGCAAAGTAATACCACATTGGTATTCATCAATACCAGGGGTATGAGTGAAACCTGGTTTCAGACCATCCTGCAAATAGCACCACAGCTGGCAGGCATTATTGCATTACACCATGGCAGCATGGAACCCACCCTGCGGGCCTGGGTAGAAAATGCTTTACACGAAGGCAAACTAAAAGCCGTGGTGTGCACTGCCAGTCTTGACCTGGGAGTAGATTTCAGACCCGTTGATACAGTTATTCAGGTTGGATCACCCAAAGGTGTGGCACGTTTCTTACAGCGTGCCGGCAGAAGCGGACATGGTCCGCATGAGATCAGCCGCCTGTTTTTTCTCCCCACCCATTCTTTGGAATTAATAGAGGTAGCTGCGCTGAAAACAGCCATCGAAAACAATATCGTAGAGAACAGAGATCCGCTGGTACTTTGCTTCGATGTGCTGCTGCAATACATCTGTACCCTGGCAGCAGGCGGTGGCATCGATACCCGAAAAACGTTAGCAGAAATCAGAACCACCCATTGCTTTGCAGCCATCACAGATGAGGAATGGAATGAAGTTCTTCTGCAACTCACACGGGGTGGAAAAGCACTGCAACAATATGATGAATACCAAAAACTGGTGCTGATAGACGGACTGCTCTACTTCCGGAACAAAGGCATGATCATGCGCCACCGCTTGCACATCGGAACCATCGTAAGCGATGCCATGATGAAAGTAAAAACAACGAGCGGACAATACATCGGTGTTATCGAAGAATGGTTCATCAGTAAATTGATGCCGGGTGATGTATTTACCCTGGCAGGGCGCAACCTTGAATTACTCGGCGTTCGTGAAATGCAAGTATTGGTGAGGCCCTCGAAAAAAAATAAATCAATCATCCCTTCCTGGATGGGTGGGCGCATGAGTTTAACTGCCAACCTGGGAGCCCTGCTGCGAAAGACTTTCCAGCGGGTGCTGGAAGAAGAAAACCAGGAGGAACTGATCGCATTGCAACCGCTGATGCGCAGGCAGCAAGAATTATCTGAAATCCCTTCCGGGGAAATACTCTTGATAGAGCACATTGAAGACAAGGAAGGATATCATTTGCTCGTTTATCCTTTTGAGGGAAGACAAGTGCACGAAGCGATCAGCGCTCTGCTGGCATATCGCATCGGAAAAATTTTACCCATCAGTTTCTCCATCTCCATGAATGATTATGGTTTTGAATTACTCAGTGACCAACCCATTCCGGTTGATGACAGCAATGTACATGAACTCTTCTCGACCGATCATCTGATAGAAGACATTCAGAAAAGTGTGAACAATACCGAAATGGCGAGAAGAAAATTCCGCGACATCGCTGTTATCGGTGGCTTGATCTTTCAAGGCATGCCGGGAGAAACCAAAAAAGCCCGGCACTTGCAATCCTCTGCTTCGCTCTTGTTCAATGTACTGGAACAACATGATCAGGACAATCTTTTGATACGACAGGCCTACCGGGAAGTACTGTTTGAACAAATGGAAGAGGTACGACTGCGAAATGCACTGCAACGAATTCAGTCACATCCCATTCACATTCGGTTTCCAGCCCAACTCACCCCCCTCTCCTTCCCCATCATTGCAGATGGACTAAACAGAAATAATTTATCGACCGAAAAACTGGAAGACAGGATCAAAAAAATGCAAAGAAGCCTGAAAAAATAAACCATCCGGAACTATCTTGCCCCCACTATTCATTGTATGCACGCAGCCCCTCTTTTATTCAATCCCCTCGATCAACATTGCTGGCTTTCGCCCCATCGTTGTCTTTTTTGGGAAGAACAAAAAATGCTGGTTTTGTCAGACCTGCATTGGGGCAAGAGCGGACATTTCCGGAAACACGGACTGGCGGTACCCGATGCTACAGCAACGGAAGATCTGCATCGCCTGACCCAACAGATGAGTTACTTTCAGCCGGAGCAGGTAGTGATTGTAGGTGATATGTTCCATAGCCGTGCCAACTTACAGATGGAACAATGGATCCGTTGGCGCAATAATTTTTCTTCCGTCAACTTCATGCTCATCAAAGGCAACCACGATATTCTTCACCA
>JBEIUM010000186.1:0-5490 GCA_040374385.1 Sediminibacterium sp.
CCGTAAATGTTTGTGCAGTATCGAAAAGCACTACGTCTCCATCAAAACCGGGTGCAAGTTGCCCCTTTGATGGCAGTCCGAATCGTTGAGCCGGATTGGCAGCAAGTAATTCAGCCATTCGATTTACAGAAAGTCCCCTGCGTGTTCCCTCGGTGTAGAGTCCACTCAACAATAATTCAGTACCACCAAAACCGCTCTTAGCCAGCCATACGTTCTGCTTGTCTGCCAAATCAGTTTTCATTTCAGCCTTGCAACAAGCATGATCACTGCATACCCAGTCGATATGGCCAGCCAACAGGTGTTCCCAGAGATATTCAACGTCTTCCCTGCTGCGAATAGGCGGATTCACTTTGGCATGTACCCCACATTCACAATCATAATCGAGCATCAAATGTGCAAGGGTCACTTCTCGCTTAAAGTTTATATGTGGGAAAACAGTTTGCATCATCATAGCTGCATCAACTGCTTTAGCAGAAGTTAAATGTAAGAGGTTGATGTTTTTACAGGCTGTTTCATTGGCGAGGTAAGATGCGATGAATATGGCCAATCCTTCGCTATGGGGCGGTCGGGCAGCAGAGTATGCCCGCAGACCGGTCAATGTTCCTTCTTCCTGCACCAGGCGCGTATAGGCACGCATGATCTCTGCTGTTTCACAATGCAGTCCGAGTGAAATGGAATCGGCAACCTGAGGATACTTCTCCATAGCTTTGGTAACACCACGCATGATAAATTCAAAATGGGCATAGTCATAAAACTCTCCCTCCGGTGTCATGAGAAAATCCTTTTGTGCGCTGCTGTTACCATGTAATCCATAGTTACCATAAAACATAAAGATCTTGAAGCTCGTCACGCCAAACTTTTCAACCAGCATATCTATTTCATCGATATGGCTATATTGAATGGGCGCTATATGGTATGCATAGTCAACATAATAATGATTACGAGAAATATCGAGTACTTCCGGAAAAAATGTTGCGTAAGGACCTGTCTTGTTTAAATAATACTTGCCTGTTCTCATATAATTAAGAGAGGTAGTAACCCCCCCGGAAGCAGCAGCCCGACTCTCAGATAAAGCATCCTCCCCCAAGGGATTGTAAATACCGGTATGCATATGCGCATCTACTAATCCCGGAAAAGCCAGTTGACCTTTCCCATCATATGTTTGACGCGCCTCTTCCCCGGAGATGCCAGCCTCCACGCGAACAATTTTACCATTCATTAGGGCAATGTCTGCAGGAAATGTACCGGACTGCCCTGGCTGAACTACCTGAACATTTTTAATAACCAGATCATACATGAGATTACTATTTATAGTGCGATGATGTTTTTATTTTTCAATTCGGTGATGGCTTGATCATTCATACCCAATGCTGCTAATATCGACTGTGTATGCTCGCCGACGCGGGGCGGATGAATACGAAGAGAAATCTCAGCACCCTCATAAGCGATTGGCGTTTTAGGTAAACGGGTAGGTGTTCCATCGGTAAGTTGAACATCGAGCAATGCACCGCTCTTATTCAAATGCTCATCGGTAAATAGATCCTCTGTTCGGGAAATCGGTGCGAATGTGATCTCTGCGTGCTCGCAACGCTTCAGCACCTCCGGAAGGGTAAATTGGGCGATCATCTTCTCCACTTCCGGCTGGAACCACTCTTTAGCATCTACCCGTTGATTATTGGTCTGCAGTCTTTCATCCGAAAGCCAGTCGGAACGATCGAATACATCACAAAACCGTTTCCAGTGTTTTTCGCTAATGATGCCAATGAAAACTTGCTGTTGATCAGCTGTTTCAAAAATGCGGTAGATACTCCAGGGACTGAGCCTTGCGGGCATAGGAGGAACAGGCTGTCGGGTCATTGCACTGAGTGCCATGTGCTGTCCCATCACAAAAGCGGTGGTCTCGAATAGACCGGCTTTCACCAATTTTCCTTTCCCCGTTCGCTCTCTTTCATAGAGTGCCAGCAATATGCCCATGCATCCGAACATGCCACCGGTTATATCAACGATTGAAGTGCCTGCACGCAAGGGGTCACCGGGTCGGCCTGTCATATAAGCCAATCCGCCCATCATTTGAACCACTTCATCCATGGCGTGACGCTTTTCATAGGGGCCCGGCATAAACCCTTTTAGGGAACAATATATGAGCCGTGGATTGATGGCTTTCAATTGCTTGTATCCATAGGTAAGTCGATCCATGGTACCCGGACCAAAATTTTCTATCAGCACATCGGCCTTTTCTACCAGCTGATAGATGATTGCTTTGCCTTCAGCCGATTTAATATCAATGGCCAGACTTTTTTTATTCCGATTATAACAGGAAAAAAATCCTTGTCCGAACCCCTTGAGGGAACGGGTACTGTCACCTTCTACCGGCTCAATATGTATTACTTCCGCGCCGAGGTCAGCTAAAATGAGTCCTGCGGAAGGTCCCATCACCGCATGGGTAAATTCCAATACCCGAATATCTTGAAGAGGTAAATGCATCAGAGGATAAAATCTTTATGTTTTCTCAGATAAGGAACCAGTCCGCCCTCCTGCATGATGTTCAGCATCACAGGGGGTAATTGAGTTGCCTGATAAATTTCCTGCCTGGTATGATTGATAATTTTTCCAAGTGCCAGATCGAAACTGAGCTCATCGCCAGGCTGTATTTTATGCAATGGCACTTCCAGCACAGGAAGTCCGATATTGATGGCATTGCGAAAAAAAATGCGTGCAAAGAAGCGGGCGATTACCAAGGAAACACCAACGGTTTTTAATGCCAGGGGTGCCTGCTCCCTGGATGAACCGCAACCAAAATTATCACCAGCAACGATTATATCGCCTGCGATGAACCGCTTCGAAAAATCTGGATCAATATCTTCCATCACATGGGCAGCCAATGTTGACAAGTCAAGTGTCTTGGTATATTTTCCGGGAATGATCCGGTCGGTATCTACATTATCGCCATAAACATGTGCTTTCGGCATGATCAGTCGGTTTGAACGGGTAAGGTAATTCGGCCATGCAATACGCTGGCAGCAACAGTGGCCGGGCTAGCCAAATAAATTTCACTGCGCGGGTTCCCCATACGACCACGAAAATTTCTATTGGCCGCACTGATAACAATTTCGCCATCACCCGGTACACCATCATGTGTTCCAACGCAGGGGCCACAGCCACTATTTATAATAGAAGCACCTGCCTCAATTAAAGTTTGTAGGGTGCCATCTTGCAGGGCATCTATCAATACTTGTCTGCTGGCAGGAGCGATCACGAGGCGAACACCGGATGCAATCTTTTTGCCCTTAAGGATAGCAGCTGCTGCCTGCAGGTCGTTCAGCCGACCATTGGTGCAGGTTCCAATAAAGCCATACGTCACCGGAGTACCTGCATAAGTACTTACATCATGCACATCATCGGGTGAATGTGGTATGGCAATGCGTGGTTGCAGGTCTGTTGTATCTATATCCAGCACACGCGTGTAGGTTGCGGCTTTGTCAGCAAAGACAGGCTCAAAATTATAAGGCAACTGTAATCCTTCCGGCGATACGATACCGGTTTTGGCACCCATTTCAGCGACCATGTTACAAAGTACCATACGATCGGAAAGAGTCAGGTGGTGCAATAGCTCACCATGATACTCGACTGACTGATAATTAGCCCCACTGATGGTCAACTGCTTCACTACTTCCAGCACAACATCTTTTGCACTCACGCCCGGCTGCAATCGATGTCCATGTAAATTCACGCGAATACTGGAAGGTACTTTTAACCATATTTTTCCGGTCAGCATAACTGCAGCAAGATCAGTACTGCCAACACCACATGCGAAAGCGTTCAATGCGCCATAGGTAGGCGTATGACTATCTGCCCCCATGAATATTTCTCCGGGACGAACCCGGTGGTGATCAACCATCACCTGGTGGCAGATTCCACTTCCAATATCATAAAAATGACAACCCGTTTCAGTTGCGAACGAACGCATCATTTGATGCAGATTGGCAATCCGCTCATTCGGAGCAGGTGCTGCATGATCGATGATCAGGTGAAACCGATCTGGAACCGCCAGTCGCTCCCCTCCCATCTCTTTAAATGCCTGAATGGCCAGTGGGGCCGTCGTATCGGTCGCCATAGCGCCATCTACTGGAACAACACACAACTCCCCTGCATACACCGGATAGCCGGCATGCTTGGACAATATTTTTTCAGCTATTGTTTGTGGTTGCATAATCATTCATTCAATCGAAAATTACTTTGCTGCAATAACGAATAGAGTAACCCTGGTAAGGGGGCACCCAACCATTGCTGCATATCCTGGCTGATCGCAGCCACAGCGCGCATATCAATGCCTGTCTGGTAACCCATCTCATGCAACATATGCACCGTATCTTCCGTTGCGATATTACCCGTTGCACCCTGAATAAACGGACAACCACCCAGACCACCAAAATGCGGTGTCGAATTGTCTGATACCACATTCCAAGGCTGCTGCTACATTAGCATATCCTTTGTTCTCTGTATTGTGTAAATGAAGTGTCACCGGCACATGACCACAGATATCAAGTAACCGCGGAAGCATTCGCTTCATCTGGGCAGGATTACCCATGCCGGTGGAATCAGCAAAAGCCATCTCCTGAACCCCACAATCAAGGTGGTGCTTAGTTAAATCATAAATGGACTCCTCGCTAATAGTACCTTCGTAGCGACATCCAAAAACACATTGAAGTCCGCCTCGAACCACTAATTGATGTTGTCTTGCCAAGGCAGTCATTTCCCTGAATTCTATTTTAGCCTCATTGAGTGTTTTGTTGGCATTTTTCAAGCTATGGGTATTACTGGCGGATATAGAAGCAGCTACTGATTGTATTCCGGCAGCAACCGCTCGCTCTACGCCCTTATTGTTCAGGACAAGAGCACTAAATTCAACATCGGGTTGGGAAGTAAGTGCTGCACACAAAGCTTCGGCATCGGCCATAGCGGGCACCCATTTGGGGTGCACAAAACTGGTCACCTGGATTCGGCGTATGCCTGCCTCCATGAGTCTTCGAATGAAATCAAGTTTCATTTCGAGTGGCAGTACACGGGACAAATTTTGCAGTCCGTCGCGTAATCCCTGTTCCTCAATAATGATTGCTGCGGAATTCATATATTTAGTTAATGAAGTTAACTATTTTTCGGGTACCCCGTATTTATTTTCGCTGCTTTTATTGTATGGGACTACTATTCTTTTATCTGCTTTGCTTTCTGTCATTACCGGCACAGACAGCAACCACGCAGCGTGATCTTACAGAACCGCTTAGTTCACCCACAGATGCCTTGTGTGGACCGATTCAAATTATTACCATTTGCTCGAATCAGCCAGATAGCTTGATCACTTTTTTCGAAAAAGGCTGGGGAATGAGGAGGCAAGGCCCATTGAAGCTTAGTCGCTCCCAACCGAAAAAACGGGCTGTCCGCTGGCATGTGCCTCAAAACGCCTCTTTTCAATTGATCTATTTTGACAGGCCG
>JBEIUM010000170.1:0-5935 GCA_040374385.1 Sediminibacterium sp.
CACAGGAAGTGAGCAAATATATTTGTCGACGGCTGTATCGCTGGTTCATTTATTATGATATCGATGCCACCGTTGAAGCCACCATCATCACCCCGCTGGCCAATATCTTTGTACAGAACAATTATGAGATAAAGCCGGTATTAGAGGCCCTGCTGAAGAGTGAGCACTTCTTCCATTCTCTTACCATTGGCTGTCAAATCAAGAGTCCGGCAGACCTGGTCGTGGGAATGTGTCGTGAATTTGGTATCACACTACCACCTGCATCAGATTACGTCACCAATTACGGTCATTTTAATTATTTATTTTCCTGGGCGAACAACATGCAGCAAATGTTGGGTGACCCTCCGGACGTCAGTGGCTGGAAAGCTTACTACCAGGAGCCCATGTTTTATGAAGTATGGATCAATAGCGATACTTTACCCAAGCGTAACCAGTTCTCAGATACGATGGTTGTAAATGGATATACTTTTAACGGGTTTAAAATATTTATAGATACGGCTGAGTGGGCTAAGAAATTATCTGCCCCGGGTGACCCCAATCAGTTGATCAATGATATGACCGCGATTCTCTTCCGCCTAGATATTTCCACTGCATCCAAAAATCAATTGAAGCGCGATATTTTGTTGGCGGGACAAGCATTGGATCATTATTGGACAGATGCCTGGAACCTGTTTATTTCCAATCCGGGTAACACAGCCAACACGAATTTTGTGCGTACGAAATTGCGGGACTTATTAAAATACCTGATGAATTTATCGGAATACCAATTGTGTTAAAACATTCACCAGTCATTCAATCATGAAAAGAAGAGCATTCCTACAGAAATCGTTGCCGGCCGGCATCCTGCTGCCTTCCTTCATGAACGGGTTTTCATTCCGTGCCTTTGGTTCTGTAAGCCCCGAATTGTCTGCTCTACTCCAGCCGGTAACAGAAACCGATCACGTATTGGTGATTGTGCAACTGAATGGCGGTAATGATGGACTCAATACCGTTATCCCCATCGAGTATTTCAACAACTATGTAAATGCCCGCAGTAACGTATATATTCCACAGGAAAAGGTCTTACCCCTGAATGGAAAAGTAGGTCTGCATCCTGCCATGACGGGTATGGGTGAACTTTATAAGGAAGGACAATTAAAAGTGGTGAATTCAGTAGGCTATCCACAGCCGAATTTCTCTCATTTTCGTGCTACTGATATTTGGATGAGTGCCAGCGACAGTGCCACCATTGTTAATTCCGGCTGGGCGGGAAGATACCTGAATTACGAGTATCCAAATTTCCCGAATGGTTATCCGAATTCCAGTATGACAGATCCCTTGGCGATACAGATTGGTTCTGTGACTTCCCTCACTTTTCAGGGACCTGCTGTAAGCATGGGAATGAGTATCAGCAGTGCCACTAACTTTTATAACCTGATCAATGGTGTGGCAGATCCGGTACCCAATACTCCGGCAGGAAAAGAGTTGGCATATATACGTTCTGTATCACGACAGACACAGCAATACGCTACCGTCATAAAAGATGCAGCTGCCAAAGTAACACGTCAGGTAGCTTATCCTACGCCCAATCCTTTGGCAGACCAGCTGAAAATAGTAGCCAGACTCATTGCCGGCGGATTGAAGACACGGGTATACATGGTGAGTTACGGTGGTTTCGACACCCATGCGGTGCAGGTGAATTCTAATGATACCACTACCGGCGCACATGCTAATCTGCTAAAGAATGTGAGTGCTGCCATTAAGGCCTTTCAGGATGATCTGCGTATGCTTGGTTCAGATGAGCGTGTTGTTGGTATGACCTTCTCCGAGTTCGGACGTCGCGTGAAAAGCAATGCGAGTACCGGCACTGACCATGGCTCCGCTGCACCTCTTTTTCTCTTTGGCAAAAATGTAATGGGGGGTGTGTTGGGTGATACGCCTATTTTACCTGCCAATGCAGCCGTGGGCGATAATGTACCCTTTCAGTATGATTTCCGAAGTGTATATGCTACCCTACTCTCAAAATGGCTCTGTGTGGATGATAAAGATCTGCAACAGATCATGCTGAAAAATTTCCAGCAGCTACCACTGGTACAGTCCATTGGTTGCAAGAAACCGGTAGACCTATCTGGTGAGCAACTCATCAGTAATTATCCGAATCCGTTTACTTCTTCTACTGTCATCACCTTTAAAACGGCCGGCGGTCATACCCTCATACAAGTGATGGATGCCTCCGGGCGAGTGGTTGCTAACTTGACCGATAAGGATTATCCTGCGGGCACTTACACCATCGTATTCAACAGCGGAATTTTACCCAGCGGCATGTATTATGCCCGCTTACAAAATATGGCCATTCAACAGGTTCGTCCGATGTTGAAAGCGAAGCCATAAAGAACCACTCGATATAGTTTCGTAATTTGCGGCATGGAATTATCGATTAATACACCTGCCCTTCTTTTTCCTGCTATCAGTCTGGTGATGTTAGCATATACCAATCGCTTTCTTGCCTTGTCGAGCCGCGTACGCAACTTACATGACAAATACGTGGCGCACGAACAGAAGCAAATCATCTGGGGACAGATTAAAAATTTACGCTACCGGCTGAAGTTGGTGAAACACATGCAAACACTGGGTGTTATGAGCTTTTTGATGTGCATCTGTTGTATGTTTCTCATTTATCTGAACTTCGATGTAATTGCACAGATAGTATTTGGTATCAGCCTTTTACTTTTTGCCGGCTCACTATTTCTCTCCTTGCTGGAGATACGGCTGAGTACCCGTGCCATTGAATTAGAGCTGAGTGATATGGAAGGAATGGAAGACCCCTCGGTATTGGAGTACCTGAAAAACAAGTTGGAAGGGAAAGATTAAAATACCCTCCTGTTGACCTATACGGTGGCCTGTGCCGGTACGGGTAATTTCCTTTCACCGATCTGCTGTCGCCACATAGCGTAATACAATCCTTTCTCAGTCAGCAGTTCAGCGTGTGTGCCTGTTTCTATGATCTGTCCTTTTTCCAATACATAAATCCTGTCTGCATGCATGATGGTACTCAGTCGGTGAGCAATCATCACGGTGATCTGTCTTTTTTCAGCAGAGATCGAGCGAATCGTATTCGAAATTTCATCTTCCGTAATACTATCCAGTGCAGATGTCGCCTCATCGAAGATCAGCAGGTTCGGTTGTCTGATCAGCGCTCTGGCAATCGATAATCGTTGTTTTTCCCCGCCACTTAATTTGAGTCCGCCTTCGCCAATCATCGTATCGATGCCTTTCTCTGCACGGGCGAGTAATTTTCCGCAGCTGGCTTTTTGCAGGGCTTCCTGTAATTGTTCTTCTGAAGCTGTCGGACAAACGAACAGCAGGTTTTCACGTATGGTGCCGGCAAACAACTGCGTGTCTTGGGTTACAAAACCTATCTGACTCCGCAGCTCATCAAATACAATGTCTTCACTGTTGATGTGGTTGAAGCGGATGTTCCCCTGCTGGGTATGATAGAGGCCTACCAATAATTTCATAAGGGTACTCTTACCTGCACCACTGGGTCCGACAAAAGCAATGGTTTCTCCTCTCGATACTTCAAAACTCACATTTTCGAGGGCAGGGTAAATAGCGGTCTGGTGTTTGAAAGAAATACCACTGAAGCTCAAATGTTCGATATGACCCACTTTACTGGGATGTGTAGGTTTGGGTTCTGCCGGCTTCTGCATCAGCTGATGAAAATTATTCAGTGATGCTTCGGCTTCCCGATAGGCAAGAATAATATTTCCGATTTCCTGCAGTGGACCAAAAATGAAAAAGGAATAGAAGGTCAGGGTCATGACCTCACCTGCCGTGAGTTTGCCTTTGAAGACCAGCCACAGCAAGGTAAACATGATTACCTGGCGTAAAAAATTCACAAAAGTTCCCTGGATGAAACTGAGGGAGCGAATGCTTTTTACCTTCCTGAGCTCGAGTCCGAGAATTTTATAGGTATTCTTATTGAGTCGTGTTATTTCCTGATCGGTCAGTCCCAGACTCTTCACCAATTCAATGTTCCGCAGGCTCTCAGTGGTGCTACCGGCCAGCATGGTAGTTTCTTTTACGATACTTTTCTGTATCAGTTTGATCTTCTTGCTGAGCAAGCTGGTTAACACCGAAAGGAAAATGATACCGAGGGTATAGATGGGCATGATGGACCAGTGCAGGCGGAAGGAATAAATTGAAATGAAAACGATACCTACGAGAATACCAAAGAGTACGTTGATGAAGGAAATGATGAACTTTTCTGTATCCGCTCTTACTTTGGTAAGTATAGACAAGGTTTCTCCACTACGCTGGTCCTCGAATTCCTGGTAAGGGAGTTCCATTGAATGTTTGAGTCCGTCGGTAAAAATCTTTGCACCAAATTTTTGTACAATTACATTGCTGAAATAATCTTGAAATGCTTTGGCAATTCTCGATACCATTGCCACGCTGACCAGTATGCCGAGCACACCCAGTACACCCCAAATGAATTCTTCCTGTGTGCGGGTGCCGGTGACAATGAATTTTTTTCCTGCATCAAAATAGCCCTTCTCAAAGGGGTGAAAGGCATACAAATCGAGTAGTTTCCCAAAAAAGTAGGGATCTAGCATTGAGAAAGACTGGTTGATGGCTGCCAGCAGCAAGGCCAAAGCAACCAGCCAGCGATAAGGTTTCAGGTATTGCAATAACAATTTCATAATCTAGTTTTTTCAGCTCATGCACTTTTGCCGTCTGCAAAGGTGAAGTAAAGGTCTGAAAAACCCGGTTTTTTTTATTGCGGGGTGCTGCCGGCGGGGTTATCCCCTGATTGTGAACAACTAAGCCCCGCAGGGTGAGGGGCATGCTTTTGCATTTGAGTAAATTACAGAAAACGATTATATGCGCTGGAGAAAATTCAATGGAGAATCGATTGCTCAGCCTATTCAGGATGCAGTACGCGAAACAATTCAAGAGGAAGTATCTCGGGGTATTAAACTAAAAGTATGTATAGGAACCGATAGTCAGGTGAAAGCCGAGATTACGGAGTTTGCCACAGTCATTGTTTTTTTACGTGAGCATGCCGGTGGCTTCATGTATATACACAATGAAAAAGTTCGGCAGCATTTTCACATCAAAGAAAGAATGCTGATGGAAGTGGCAAAAAGTATTGAAGTTGCTTATGCGCTCTGCGATACGTTCATTGAATATGGGGTTGATATGGAAGTGCATGCAGATATCAATACCAATCCGCAATTCAAAAGCAATGATGCCCTGCGGGAAGCGATGGGTTATATTCTAGGCATGGGGTTTGCCTTTAAGGCCAAGCCGGAAGCATTTGCCAGTAGTTGCTGTGCCGATAAAATGGTGAATTGATCATCCGTTAAGATGCATTGCGCTCTTCCAGCAAGTTATTTTTTTCTTCCAGGTAGCCGAGTAAAGCTTCTTTGCCGGCTTGTTTTACCGAACTGGTGATGAAGAAACGGGGTATGAACTGCCAATCTTTTTTCAAATCATCCTCCCAAGCCTTGATGTGACGCGTAACGGCCCCCGGTTTCGTTTTATCTGTTTTGGTGAATACCAGCGAGAAGGGAACTTTCCAGAGATCGAGTTGGTTGATAAATTCGCGGTCGATTTTTTGTGGGGGATGGCGACTGTCGATCAGTACAAAAACTTCAGTCAGGTTTTTTCTTTGCCTCAGATACCCAGCAATCATTTTTTCCCATTGCTCTCTTTCTGTTTTAGAAGCACGGGCATAGCCATAGCCGGGTAGGTCAACGAGGTACCAATTTGTTTTTTTTCTTTTATCATCGGCACGACTACCGGTGATCTCAAAATGGTTAATCAATTGGGTCTTGCCTGGGGTTGCAGAAGTTTTCGCGAGATTCTTTTGTCCGGTCAATAAGTTAATCAGGGATGATTTCCCCACATTGCTTCTGCCGATGAATGCATACTCCGGCCTGTCGGGTTTCGG
>JBEIUM010000099.1:0-8856 GCA_040374385.1 Sediminibacterium sp.
ATACGTATCAGACGGAAATCCCTTGTGGTGAAGTTTCTCTTATTCACACACTGCGCTCACACAGGAACACGCAATAGCGTGATGGATTTTCCTTTTACGAAAGTCTACAAAAAATAAGGAGAGGCTGCGTTAGTTGAAGCGAATAATTAAATAGTGTACGACATAAAGCATCTAGTCTACCTATAAAAAAATAGTCCGACAATGTCGGACTATTTATATGATAATTAAAATGAGATCTAATTTTTGGACTTCAAATTCGGATGCGGAGCCGGAACCGTATTAGGTCCATCCTCCGTTGTTCCCTGCAGGTCTACCATAGCAGCATCACCATCCTGTGCATACACAAATAATAATCTACTTTCAGAGACACCCTGCTTCTCTACCAGGTACTTCACTACCGCATTCACCCGCTCCCAACTGAGCTGCTGAGAAGATTTGCTCGCAGAACCATAACCAATCACCTTGATCTTACAAGCAGGATTGGACTTGATGGTTACAGCCGCTTCTGCCAACAACTGCTGTGCTTCTTTGGTCAACCGGGCATTACCACGGAAAGGTAATGACAGCAAGTTACCAATGGTACACTCCATGGAAGTGGGAACAGGATCGGGAGCTTTATTCGTAATAAGCGTACGCAACTCTTTGCAACAAGCCGGCTCGGGACAATTACCCACACCATCGGCATTTACCGGGAAGCATTGCTGTGGTGTCAGCAATTCTTTATCCTTATAGTCAGGCACACCATCACCATCCGTATCTTTTGACACACCATGGGTATCAACAGGTGCACCCAATGGCGTATTTGGCTCCAGATCGAATTGGTCTGTTACACCATCCTTATCAGCATCATTCAAAACAGGTTTCGCCATCTTCATGTGACGCGGCTCATTCAACTCCCTGTACACATAATTATTCGGATTCAACCAGTACAATGGCTGTACTTTTCTGGAACGATTGCCCAAACTAATACGGAAATGTGCAGTCGCCACATTGAAATAATCATTGCGACCCGTATGCAAAGCATCCATATCTCCGTTCAGGGTATTGATGAAGCGATTCTCAAAACCCACACTCATTTTCTCATTGAGCTTATAAGAAAATCCCGCTCCAAAAGAAAATGCATGCGTCATAATCATATCACCGGTTCCCAAATCACGGCGCCTGTTGCGAATAGGTGCACTCGTTGCCACCGCATTACCCGCATTGAGTGCCTCATTGATGGCAGATTGCACTTCGGCCTTCTTACCATTGTAATTCAAGGTGGAAAAATTAAAAGGAACAGCTCCGGCAGCATCGGTTGAAATACGCGTGGTCACATCCGCAGCCACAAATGCATAACCGGCAAATAAATAGATATCCCACTTGGGATTACCCCGATAATGACTTGCCGTATTGGTTGAAACAATTACATCCAGTGTTCCTGTATAACTCTTATTGACATAGTTCGCAGCAAAAGCACGTTGCGCACTGTTCAGATTTGAAGGACTATATGCCGCATAACGATCATACCCGGTGATGGCGCGATAGGGTGTGGCTGAAGTAAGAAAGCCATCCGTTGGCGCATTGGTACTTAAAATTGGATTTATTCCGGAAGTCTGGGAATAGATGAGTCCGCCTCGCACAGATATAATGTTAGACAATGCCTTACGGGCATTCAATCCGACAGCATATCCAAACTTAAAATTGGTCACATCACCAATGATGCGGGAATTGCCCAGACTGATGCCTATTTCCCACATACTTCTTGGCTTGGGCGGGTAAGGGTATTCATTGGCGAGGAACTCTGCCCGCTGTGGCATGCGCTTATTGGCTACCACGGCTGAGTCTGTCCAGCTCCAACCCCAATCCGTTTGAGCCGTTGCGGTCAGTTGGGTCAGCACTGCCAGCAAGGTAAATAGGAAAATTTTCTTCGTTATCATACAAGGTATTTTTAGAAAAGGGGAGGAAAACATCTATGAGATATACAAAATTAGTCTTTTGCTGCCTGTATGCTTTTATTTTGGCATTTTTTTCACAGGTAAAAACCCCTTGTGAGGGGCCGTAATTACCGAATAACGAGGCGGCTCTCGTCGATATTGTTCCTAACCTGAGTATATTGCGCCATATTTGCCCGATGGAGCTGGCCCGCAAGGTTATATCAGATGAGCTTGAACTGTTTGAAAAGCATTTCAGAGACGCCGTGAGAAGCAGGGTTTCCCTGCTCGACCGGATCATGCGTTTCATTGTAAAAAGGAAAGGGAAACAGCTGCGCCCAATGTTTGTATTACTCTGTGCCCGCCTGGGCGGACCGGTAAATGAAAGCAGCTACCGCGCCGCATCGCTGGTTGAACTCCTGCACACCGCCTCCCTGGTTCACGACGATGTTATCGACGACTCGCTGGAAAGAAGAGGCTTCTTCTCCCTCAATGCCCTCTGGAAAAATAAAATAGCCGTGCTGGTAGGCGACTATCTGCTGATGAAAGCCCTGCTCCTGGCACTTAACAACAAAGAGTACGTTATCCTCGAAACCCTGGCAGACGCCGTGAAAGTGATGAGTGAAGGCGAACTCCTCCAATTCGAAAAATCCCGTAAACTGAATTTCAGTGAGGAAGTATATTTTGAGATCATAAGAGGAAAAACAGCTGCCCTGCTGTCTTCCGCCTGCGCAGCCGGCGCTTCCAGCACCTACGGCACTACCGCCGAAGTCGAAAAGCTAAAAATGTTTGGTGAAAAAGTAGGTATGGCCTTTCAAATCAAAGATGACCTATTTGATTATGGCAATGATGCCATCGGTAAACCCACCGGTAATGACATCAAAGAAAAAAAATTAACCCTTCCCCTGATCTATACCCTGCAGCACTGTGCTCCGGATATCAGAAAAAAAATCATCTACATCATACACAACGAGAACAATAAAAAAGATAAAGTACGCTGGGTGATTGACCGAGTGATTGAAACAGGCGGTATTGATTACGCTACCAAGAAAATGATGGACTACCGCAATGAGGCATTGCAATTATTGCACGCATTTCCCCCTACGGATTGCAGAGACGCACTGGACGAACTGGTACGCTATACGACGGACAGAAAATATTGATGGAAAAAAGATGGAAAATATTGTCGGCTTCCGAAGAGGAAGTGGCAGCCCTGCATAAGGAACTGCAAGTCCATCCCATGATCAGCCGGCTCCTGGTGCAACGCGGCATCAAGACGTATGATTCCGCTCGGCTCTTCTTCCGGCCGGAACCGGAACACCTGCACGATCCCTTTCTGATGAAAGACATGGATAAGGCGGTAGTCCGTATTTTGAAGGCATTTGAGCAGCAGGAGAAAATATTGGTTTATGGCGATTATGATGTCGATGGTACTACGGCCGTGGCCTCCGTATTCCAATTCATTCGTCAACTGCACCCGGCAGCTGAATTCTACATCCCGCACCGCTACCGGGAGGGCTACGGCATTTCCAGAGCAGGTATCGACTATGCCGCCAACCATGGTTTTACACTCATTATCTCCCTCGACTGCGGCATAAAATCAGTAGAACTGATTCAACTGGCGGCAGAAAAAGGTATTGACTTCATCGTGTGTGATCACCACCTACCAGATGACATACTTCCCCCTGCGCATGCCATCCTGAACCCCAAACAGGTAGACTGTCCTTACCCCTTTAAGGAACTCTGCGGCTGCGGCGTTGGATTTAAATTGATGATGGCATTAGCCAGTCGGCTCGGACTCTCATCAGAAAGTTATTGGCGATACATTGATCTCGTGGTAACTGCCATCGCTGCCGATATCGTTCCCGTTGTTGGTGAGAACAGAGTGCTGGCTTATTTCGGATTGAAGAAAATCAATGAGAACCCAGCTCCGGGCATACAAGCGCTCATGAACCTGGCAGGTGTTCAACAACAAATTCACACACAAAACCTGGTCTTCATCATTGCCCCCCGCATCAATGCCGCCGGCAGAATGGATGATGCACAAACAGCCGTTCAATTATTCCTGCAACCCGATGTAGAAACAGCTATGGAATTTGCCCGTCAGCTGCAAGTGAACAATGATGAAAGAAAAGAAGCGGATAGCCTTATCACCTTAGAAGCCCTGGAACAATTAAAACAGGATCCTGATAACCACCTGAAAAAATCAACGCTGGTATATAAAGAAAGTTGGCACAAGGGTGTGGTGGGAATTGTGGCGAGCAGACTGATTGAAACGTACTATCGCCCCACCATCGTTCTTACAAAAAGTGGCGACTATGTTGCCGGCAGTGCACGCAGCGTCGCAGGCTTTAACTTGTATGAAGCCATACATGCCTGTAAAGACTGGCTACTTGGTTATGGCGGACATTTTGCGGCGGCAGGCATGACACTGCTGCCAGAGCATGTAGCATCCTTTACAGCAGCATTTGAAGAAGCCGTATCCAACAGAATCACCCCCGAACAACTGATACCGGAAATAATCGTCGACGCTGCCATCCAATTCAATGAAGTGACCCCCGCTCTTTACCGGATACTAAAACAAATGGAACCCTTCGGTCCGGAAAACATGCGGCCGGTTTTTATTGCTAAGAAAGTCAAGAATACCGGATACTCGAAGCTGGTCAAAGACCAACACATCCGCTTTGCCCTTCGCCAACATAATACCACCCTGAATGGAATCGGCTTTAACCTCAAACACCTGTTCCCGCTGGTTGACAGCAATGAATGGCTCGATGTTGCTTTCAGTGTGGATGAAAACGAATACAACGGACAACTCTACCTGCAAATGCGGGTATTGGATGTAAGACCCCATCGGGCATAAGTCCATTCAGCCGTTCGGAGATTGCACTGCATACTTTATTGCATCATGCGAACACTGCGCTGAATGAATGCCGTTAGGTCATTCCCTTTCAACAAGCCCTGTGAGAGAAGCGCCAGATCGGCCAGGTTCCTTACCCGATCTTTTTTCAGGGACTCGTCTGTTTCCTTTAACAGGGAACCAAAAATGGGATGATTGCCATTTACGGTCAGCGTAACCTCATCGGGCATCTGCGCATAGAAGGCTGTCATGCCGCCACCTGAGGCTCCCATGTCTTTCATGCGACGCATGAACTCGGGACGCGTAGCCACCACAGGGTCACTATCCGGACTTAGTCCCTTCACCTCAGTGGTCACATGCAGTTCAGGAAAATCGAGTTTAAATAATGCTTGCAGCTGTTCAGACTCCTCTTTGGTAAGAACGGAGGTCTGCGACTCTTGTTTATCGATCAGGTTATCGACGATATCCGCATCCACCCGCACAAAAGATACATTCTCCCATTTACTTTCCATCGTATTGATGAAGGCTGCGTCTACAATGGTCTCCATCTTTATAACCAGGTACCCCCTGTTCTTACAAGCAGTGATGTAGGCATCTTGTTGCACCGGATTGGTTGTATAGAGAATGATTTGCTTACCATCTTTATTTTTCTGCAAGGCAGCAGTGGCGGTGGTATATTCCTCCAGCGTATGGAATTTTCCCTGGGTATCTTCCATCACCAAAAACTTATTGGCTTTTTCCTGAAACTTGTCATCGGTCATCATACCGTATTTCACGAACAAGCCGAGGCTCTCCCACTTCTCCTCCAGAGAACTGCGCTCATTGCGGAAGATCTCATCTAATTTATCAGCCACCTTCTTCGTAATGTGGGCATTGATTTTTTTCACATTCGGATCTCCCTGTAAATAACTCCTGCTCACGTTCAGAGGGATATCCGGACTATCGATCACACCTTGTAATAACATCAGGAACTCCGGAACAATATTGGCAACTTCATCGGTAACAAAAACCTGGTTGCAATAAAGCTGAATTTTATCTTTCTGTATTTCGTAAGAGTGTTTGATCTTAGGGAAAAATAAAATACCTGTCAGGTTAAAAGGATAATCTACATTCAAGTGTATCCAGAACAAAGGAGTTTCATTGAATGGATACAACTCCCGATAAAACTTCTCATAATCTTCTTTGGTCAGATCGGCCGGCTTTTGCGTCCAGAGCGGACGGGTATTATTGATCGACTTCTCCTCGGCAGGCTTTTCCTGTCCGGCCTCACTGAAATAAATAGCTACCGGCAGGAACTTGCAAAAACGTTCCAAAATTCCCTTGATGCGGGCGGCTTCCAGAAATTCCTTGCTCTCCTCGTTGATGTGCAATACAATCTTTGTTCCGCGCTGATCATAATCTACTTCATACAATTCAAATTCAGGACTTCCATCACAGCTCCAGTAAACCCCGGGAGTGCCGGTGTGACTTTTCGAAAAGATTTCTACTTTATCGCTGACCATGAAAGCACTGTAAAATCCCAAACCGAAATGTCCAATGATATTCGCATCCTTGTATTTCTGCATGAATTCTTCAGCGCC
Source organism: Sediminibacterium sp. (assembly GCA_040374385.1). Classification (GTDB taxonomy): domain Bacteria; phylum Bacteroidota; class Bacteroidia; order Chitinophagales; family Chitinophagaceae; genus Sediminibacterium. The sequence continues at coordinate 6,354 of JBEIUM010000099.1, forward strand.
ACTGAAAGCTACCTGATTAATATATTTATCTACTTCCTCGGCAGACATACCCACTCCGCGATCGGTAATGGTCAGGGTCTTGGAAGCAGCATCCAGTTGAACATCAATACGCAATTCACCCGCTTCGCCCTTCGCTTCACCCAAAGAGAGCAGGGTAGTCAATTTTTGAGAGGCATCTACGGCATTACTTACGAGCTCACGGAGAAAAATTTCATGCTCGCTGTACAGGAACTTCTTAATGATGGGGAAAATGTTCTCGGTCTGAACACGAATCTGTCCTTTTTGCATACTAACTGGTTTTCCCTCTCCGAATCAAATCCAGTACCAAGCCGCATTTGGCTGACAGGATGTCAACTCCCGGTGTGTCGCTGTGTCAAACAGGGCATTGGCTTCCCGACTCCGGCCTAATTTGACAGCACCTCAATCCGGTCAAGATGAAACGTAGTAGTACGCCGAAGGGTGCCGGTATCAGACCCCTCGTAGCGGAAGGCAATGACAATATTTCCCCGAAAGGCAGACAGGGAAAGGCTGCCCGAGGGGGTCCAGGCAAGGGACTGGCTGCGGGCGTTTCCCCCGGCTATGGTGGCTGACAATGTCGTCCAGCGGGCGGTGGAGGGTGTATTACTGCCATTGTAGTTGGAGGATACCAGCACCCGCAGATTGGCGCCATTATCAAACCCATCTCTTGTTTCAAACCGCAGCCGGGCACCCGCGATGCCGTTGAGCGAGAGGGTCGGACTGATCAACCAGGAGATAACCCTGGGTTCACCACAGGCAAATGCTTCAATGGAGGCGAAGCGCTCATTACCCGCGGACTTGACAAAAAATGGTCGTCCACCCTCTTCTGCTATGTTTTTCCATCCCGGCAGATTTAATACGCTACCCGGTCGCAACAAATCAAAATCTTCCCGCATGCGGGTTACAAAACCACTGCCGGAGCAGCGGAGTCCATCCAGGTCAACATCTGCCGTGTCACGGATTACCAATTGCTTTTCCCAACCAAAAACAGTGTAAATACCCAGAATCGTTCCATTCCCTCTCGGTGTTTTAGCGGAGGCAAAACGAGCATACCCACTGGTTCTAACATAAAGTGAACCTCCATTACAACTCGTCAGCACATGATTGACCGCTTGTTGGTTCAATGCATCTGCCCAGGTTCTTGAGGTATCAGACGGAATCAACTCTACCTGCGATAACCTGACCAGACAGTTTTGAAAACTATCCGATAAGGAACCGATGGTAACCTCCCGCGGTTCAATTTTCTGATGGGGAGATCCCGCCACAATGATCTGCTTGAGTAGCGGAACAGGTATAGGCAATAATCGCGGAAAAGTGCTGTCGCTCCGATCGCTGCCGGCCCCCAATTGCAGTAAGCCACCATAATCACCCAACCAACAACCCCTCAATCGAATAAATACCTGTAAGCCGACAGGATACATCAAGTACAAATTGGTAGCATCTATTTTTATAGAAATACCGCCGGTAGCATCCTGGACTACGATCGTCTTATAAAAATTATCGAGGCTATCATTGGCCACGACTACTCCTTCCAAGATCCAATCATGCAAGATCTGCTCGGTATTGCCGGGAAAATGCAACTGACGTAATTCTCTGATGGTAGTATTGGGGGCAAGCGATCCCGGAACAAGAGGCGGTGGCTGGTCCCATTTCCGGGTGCAGCCGGCCATCCATACAGCACTTACAAACCATAAGTTGAGCCATGCGTATTTCATAAAATAATTTGAAGCGAGGCCGAGATGTATCGACCTGAAGTGAAAAAATATTTATTCGGAAAAAGATTCGATGCATTGGCACCCACTTCCCAGCGAAGCTGTTCATACCCTCCTGTCAGCAACATCCTGCCGGGAAGATTCCGTGCCGAAATAAAACAGCGCATTTGAAAAAATTTTCCGGCACGGTGGAATACCCGCCATTGATAGCCCGCCAACAGGTGGAGCAAGAAAGTAGCCGGCAGTGGTTCTTGCTGCAACCATTGATCAGCCTGACCCGGATTCGGCAGTGCCAATAACGCAGTGCTTGTTCTGCGCAAGGGTTGTATACTTACCCAACGATTTGAAAGATGATTGATGCTCAGATTGAACATCCAACCGCCGGCAGAACGATAGTTGATACCAAGATGTGCTGCTCGCTGCGGACCATTGCCTGATCGAAAACCTTTTATGTACAATCGCTCGGATGCCAAGAGGTTTTCATTGAGGTCATTATACAATGTACCCAGCGGCCGATGATGATAGGTGCTGGTTGCATGAACAAAGGCCCAGTCTAACTCGCAGTCAGGATGAAGTTGCCAGCTGCCAGACCATTCCAATCCACCATGCAGGAGTGCTGAACCTGTGATCACGTGATTCACCCACCCATTTTGTTGATCACTGTAAAAAGTTTGCAGGAGGGGGCCCTGCTGCTCGAGGGTTTGATAGAGGGTTAAACGACTGCTCCATTGTGGCGTGCGAAGGATCCAGCCAAGTTCTGCATGCGATGCAGC
>JBEIUM010000021.1:0-21651 GCA_040374385.1 Sediminibacterium sp.
CAGCAAAAGTATTCTCACTCTACCCGAGTGATACCGTATCCCGCAGCTCCAACCTTGAATTCTTAGCCATGGCTTCCACCCGCAAACAGGTGATCATAGCCCTCAATGGTACCCAATATTTTAGGAACGAAAGTTTCATCTTAGAGGAACAATTCTCTACCAGCCTTTTTCCTGACAGATTTTGGGGACTGGGAAGCCAAACCAAAGATGAACAGGAAGAGGCCTATTCTTTCAGGCAGGCTTACTTCTTTTTGCATGGAAAAAAGAAGATTTCTCGTTCCTTCTTTGCCGGATTAGTTTATGAGGCGCAAAAAGTATGGGATGTTAGTTACACGCCGGGTGGGGTCTTTGATGTCTCGAATGTAGCAGGAAAAGGCGGCTATTTAATCAGTGGGGTGGGGGGCAGCCTCTCTTTTGATAACCGGAATAATGCCTTCGCGCCCGACAAAGGATTTTATATGCAACTCTTTTGGAACCATTTCGACAAATTCTGGGGCTCAGATTATAATTATAACAACCTGGTTACCGATATACGATCTTATTTACCGGTTGGGGGTCGAAGTGTACTGGCACTGCAATGGGTGAATTTTATGAATTTTGGCGATGCTGTGCCGCTGAGAAGTCTCGCCAATTTCGGGGGCGCCTCAAAAATGCGCGGTTATTATGAAGGTCGCTTCCGCGACCGGAATCAGATGTTTTTACAGGGGGAAATCAGGTACCCGATTTATCGTTTTATACAAGGTGTTTGTTTTGCTGGAATGGGTTCAGTTGCACCGGCATTAAAAGATTATGCCTGGCAAGACATGAAATATTCAGCCGGTGCTGGATTGCGGTTCATGCTGAGCAAAAAGGAAAAATTGAGTCTGCGCGTCGATTATGGCATCGGACAAGGAAGGAACCGGGGCTTGTACATTCAATTGGGTGAGGCCTTCTGATCAAATGATACATCCGCCACAATAGCGCGAGCCAATTTATAGAGGATCCAGGTGAAAATCAATGCGCCTACTACATCAATGGTATAGTGAATGTGTTGTACCAATACCAGGATACCCACTACTGCTGCGCCAAAGAAAGCCATGAATTTTTCTCTCTTTTCCGGTAAAACCAACCCAATCATAATTTGTGTAGATGTATGACCGGAGAAGAAAAGATCACGGGTGATGAATGCATGCTCCTCTCCATAAAAATAGTTACTGATGGGATCTTTTAACTCCAGCAAACCCGGAGGAGGCTCCAATGGCAAGAGAACTATGGTCACCATGCGGGTGAGAAAAATCAAATCAATTGCCACAATACCTAAGAGTGCTATGCTTGGCTGCTGAATCATTCTTATCATGAACCACAGCGATACCAGCCAAATGATGGTAAATGTAATCGGCGAAAAATCATGGGCAGGCAGCACATCTAATAACGGATCAGTAATTTGATAACCCCGCCTGCTTTCAATAAAACTGAAAAAGTAGGGGAAAGCAATGAGTATGCCGATAAAAATCAACAAGAAAAACACCAGACGCCTGGAAAAACCAGGTATCGCCCAGGCTTGTTGCCAGCGATCAAAAATGTTTGGTACAGTTGGAGTTTGCAATTAAAAATTTTTCGATTGCAAATTTAAGCATTTAACCGGGAGTGGCTAATAATGCCATCGAACAAATGCTTCCATAGCGGCATATTGTGTCATCCCTAAAGCTGCATAGAGACGGGCAGTATTGGCATTCCGATCTTCCGCCCGTTGCCAGAATTCACGACTATCCGCCCCCTGAAATGGCACCATATCTTTCTGACTTTGGTGAATGAATATGCCAAAGCGCTTTTTGAGCACCTGGTCCGGACTCATAGGAATCGCCATTTCAATTTCAGCAATATCCCATTCCTGCCAGGCACCTTTATAGAGCCATACCCAACAGTCCTTGATCCAGGGCTCACCGGCAGCCTTCAGGCGACGCAGACTTTCAAAAACCACTTCTAAACAAACTTTATGGGTACCATGCGGATCGGCCAGGTCACCGGCACAATATACCTGGTGGGGTTGAATGGCGCGTAAGAGTTCCATGGTGATGCGAATGTCTTCCTCACCCATGGGCTTCTTGTCAATGGTGCCGGTTTCATAAAACGGCAGGTTCATGAAATGGCAATTGGCTTCGGGAATACCAACATAGCGACAGGTGGCTTTGGCCTCACAGCGCCTGATCAATCCTTTAATAGAGCGAATGGCCTGGGTATCCTGTTCATCTTTGCGCTTCTGTGCAATGTATTTTCTGGCATCATCGAGAATCTGTCGGCTCGTCTGGTTATCGATGCCAAACAATTCTTCAAAGCCAACGGCAAAATCAATGAATCGGGTAACAAATTCATCCGTTACAGCTATGTTGCCACTGGTTTGATAGGCTACATGTACTTTATTTCCCTGATCCTGTAAACGCATTAACGTTCCACCCATACTGATGATGTCATCATCGGGGTGGGGTGAGAAGACCAGACAACGTTTGGGATGCAGATCGCATCTTTCAGGATGGTCGGGGATCACGGCATTCGGCTTTCCCGCAGGCCAACCGGTAATAATATTCTTCAACAGGTAGAAGACCTGCAGGTTAATTTCATAGGCATCTCCTTTTTCTACCAACAAATCGGATAATCCATTTTCGAGGTAGTCATTCACCGTTAAGCTGAGCACTGATTTGTTTAATTTCAGGGCAACCGATATCACCGCCTTTTTTACTACGGTAGGCGTCCACTCGCAACTGCCGGTCAGCCACGGACTTTTCACACGGGTGAGTTCAGTGGCAGCTGACTCATCAATGATGAAAGTACAATCGGGATGTTGTTGTAACATACTGGCGGGCACTTGCTCAGTCACATCACCTTCTACGGAACGTGCTACAATCGAAGCTTTCTGTCCCCAAGCCATCAATAAGATACGACGCGACTGCAGAATGTTACTGATACCCATCGTCAGCGCCATTCGAGGTACCTTACTTAAATTTTCAAACTCATAGGTATTGGCTATGCGGGTAGTATTATCGAGATTGATCAATCGCGTTCTGGAAAACTGGCCGGAGCCGGGTTCATTGAATCCGATGTGACCATTCAAGCCGATGCCAAGCAATTGCAAATCAATTCCACCTACGTCAGCCAGCTTTTGCTCATAGGCAGCACAATGCTTTTTTATTTCCTCTTTGGGCCAGCTACCATCGGGAATATGAATGTTGGCGGGATCGATATCAATGTGATTGAAAAGATTCCGATGCATGAAGCTCCAGTAACTCTGGTAAGCCTGTTTGTCTATGGGGTAGTATTCATCGAGGTTGAATGTAATCACATTCTTAAAGCTGAGTGCCTCTTCCTTGTGCATTCGAACGAGTTCCTTGTAAAGCAGCACCGGTGTATTTCCGGTAGCCATTCCCAATACACATGTTTGTCCTTTTGCTGCTTTTTCCCGAATGAGTTGAGCGATTTCTTTGGCCACCATCCGTGACCCTTCTAGCGCGTTGGGAAAAATTTTTACTGGAATTTTTTCGAAGGAATCCGTCATATTGCGGTTTTAGTGGTGTAAAATTACTACCTATTGCGCTTATAAATTCAAAATCAGGCATGAATAAACGCAAAAACCCGCAAAAAGCGGCTTTCCGTTAACTAACGGTCGAGATCTTGATCACGTTGGTCGGCAAATGTTGATCGACCGGAGTGCTACCGGTATTGACCACCACTTGTCCGGCAGTGATAAAACCACGCTCCTTCAGGATGTCGATCTGATCGGTAATGATTTCATCCAGACTGATTTCTTCCGCATAGTAGAATGCTCGCACACCCCAGCTGAGACTAAGTTGGTTCACCAGTGATTTCTCTTTGGTGAAAATATAGAGTGGGGAAAAGGGGCGGTAACTACTGAGCATAAAAGCAGTGTATCCACTCTGGGTCATTCCAATGAGCGCATTGGCTTCCACATCGTTGGCAATTCTACAGGCACTGTAACAAATGGCGTCACTGTGGAAGGAAGGTGAATGGGGTTGGGGACGCAAATCTTCACCCCGGTTATAACGATATTCTTTGCTCTCTACTTCTGCTATGATCTTGCGCATGGTCTTCACCACCAAAGCCGGATGCTGTCCGGTGGCCGTTTCACCACTGAGCATAACAGCATCAGCACCTTCCAGTACTGCGTTGGCCACATCGGTGATCTCACTTCGATTGGGCTTAACCCGATCGATCATACTCTCCATCATTTGCGTGGCAACAATCACCGGTTTTGCGCGGTGAATACATTTCCGGATAAGTTCTTTTTGAATGAGTGGAATGCGTTCCACCGGCAACTCGACACCGAGATCACCGCGAGCCACCATGATGCCATCACTTTCTAATATGATTTCACGAATATTCACCAGGGCTTCCGGCTTCTCGATCTTAGCAATGATCTTCGTTTTACTTTGCTTCTCATTCAGCAGTCGGCGTAAGTAAGTGATATCTTCCACACTGCGAACAAAACTCAATGCCACCCAATCACATTTTTGCAGAATGATGAAGTCCAGATCGATCAGATCTTTTTCGGTTAGTGCGGGTAAGGAAATTTTAGTATCGGGCAGGTTGATGCCTTTTTTGGATGATAAAATACCACCCAATGTGACAACGACACGCACGTCACCATTCTCCTCAATGCTCACCACCTTCACTTCGAGCTTACCATCATCGATCAGAATAATGTTGCCCACGACCACATCACCGGCCAGGTTGGGATAAGACACGTAGATTTTTTCCAGCGTACCCACACACTTTTCATTGGTGAATGTGAGTATATCGCCCACTTTCACTTCCAGCGCATTGTTCGTAATTTCACCTACCCGTAATTTTGGTCCTTGCAGGTCTGCAAGGATGGCAATATTATAGGGCTCACTTTTATTGATGTTACGGATATGTTCGATAATCGCCAACTTGTCTTCGTGACTTCCATGGGAGAAGTTCAAACGAAAAACGTTTACCCCCGCTTTCACCAGCTCGAGCAACTTTTCATAAGAATCACAGGAAGGTCCCACGGTTGCAACAATTTTTGTGCGATGGTTCACGTGAGCAACACCTGCTTCTTTGTCCATTTCTTTGTGCAGGTATTTATCGATGTTTTTTGACATAGGATCAGCAATAGATGATTAAGTTATTTCAATTTCTACATTTCAACTGGCCAGTATTTTGGCAATCTTGAACCATTCCGCCGGAATTTTTTGTTTGGCCTTAACAGCTGTTTCCAGTGGTATGTAATTCATTTTATTGTTTTGGATGCCGACCATCACATTGTGCTTACCATTCAGCAGACATTCCACTGCGTGGTAACCCATGCGAGAGGCGATCAGTCGGTCGATACAGGTAGGGGAGCCGCCCCGCTGAATATGTCCGAGTATACACACTTTGGTGTCGGCATTCGGCAGGCGTTGTTTGATGATGACAGCGAGTTCATTGGCACCGCCAAATTCGTCACCTTCAGCAACCACAATCAGGTTCACTAATTTTTTCCGCTTTTCTTTTTCTGAGAGCGATGCGATCAATTCTTCGATATCGGTTTTTGTCTCGGGTATGAGAATATTCTCTGCTCCGGTGGCGATACCACTGTGCAGGGCAATGTATCCGGCATCGCGTCCCATTACTTCAACAATAAAGAGTCGATCATGCGCATCGGCCGTATCACGAATCTTATCAATCGCCTCAACAGCCGTATTCACAGCCGTATCGAAACCGATGGTAAAATCAGTTCCTGCGATGTCTTTATCGATCGTACCCGGCAAACCGATGCAGGGAATATCAAATTCATTGCTGAATATTTGGGCACCGGTGAAACTGCCATCACCTCCAATGATCACCAATCCGTCAATACCATGATTGCGCAGGTTCTCGTAGGCACGCTGGCGACCTTCCTTTTCAAAAAATTCCTTGCTGCGAGCGGTCTTCAATATGGTTCCACCTCGTTGAATGATATTGGCCACTGACCGAGAAATCATGGGTTGTATATCGTTCTCAATCATTCCATTGTACCCACGCATGATGCCGTACATCTCCAGACCATGGTAAATACCGGTCCGTATAACCGCGCGCACCGCGGCATTCATTCCGGGAGAGTCACCACCGGAAGTTAGTACACCTATTTTCGTTACTTTTTTTGCTGACATGAATTACCAAATAATAAGTATCAGAATATATGAATGAATATTAGATATATCTACTTTCCATTCAAGCGCCTCAAAAATAAGCATTTGAAAGCTAATTCCCTTCGTTGTGAACAAGTCACTATTCTATTTTATGGTTGTTCAGTGAAAAAAATTATTCAATAACAATTCGTTTACACAAGCACGCCGCTTCACTAACATTTGTTAGTGAAGATTTTTGCCAGCTATACAAATGAATACCGGCGGAAGAAAGTAGTCACCCTGGAGGCAGCTAAAAAATGAATCAATTACATCACCAAGGTATATAGTGCTCTAGGAAGGGGAAATAGGATCTGTGCCGCGCAATGATCCGGAAGTAGATAAGATGGCAAATCGCACGAACATATCTTCACTATACCAATTTTCTTTTCGGGTTCTTTTGATCACATCGCTGTGTTCACGCCGACGATAGGCAAATTGTTGCATCGCATCCTTGGATGTCCAAACACTGAAAGTAGCTTGCTTTAGCCAGGGTACTTCACCAATTCCTACAGATGTGATAAAACCCGGTGCCGCCGCCATAGTAGCAGCAACAGGTGCTACATGCTTCCAAAAAGCAACCAGCTTTCCGGGTCTTATGGTAGCCCGGGTTAGAACGGCTATTTTCCCTTGGTAATCGGCCGCCTGGCCGGTGAATGTTCCAAATACCTGCTTACCATTCCAGGTACCATGACCTTCCATCGCCCGAAGGTGGATGGTATATTGTTCACATTGAAAAAATTTCCACCATGCCGTTAAGAACCGCGGCAGATAGTCTGCATTTGATTGACTTTGATCGGCAGGGATCAGCAAGACAGCCCACTGACGGGCATCAGGAATAATATCAAAAGTGCCATTTCTACCACAGCCCATGAGCTTCCAGAAAGCAATACGGGGATTGCGCCATAGAAAAATACGGAAGACTGCCATAGAAAGAAATCCCGCCCAAAAGAGCAGACGAGGATAGCGAACCAGTATCAATTGAGAAACCATGGCATGTTTAATAATGTAATATCAGCTTAATTCTTCTTCCAGCGTGAGAACTTTTTCCAACACCTCATCGAGTTGCTTGCTCAAATCTGCTCGCTTCCCATTTAACTGACTGTATTCTTTTTCCATTTCGGCAAAATCATCGGGGCGCGCATAGATGCCGGGATCACTCATGGCGAGTTCCAATTCTTTTTGTCGCGCCGTCAATTTTGCTAAACTTTCCTCCAACTGCTGCATTTTTTTCTTTTCACGCTGCAAGTCTTTTTGCTTTTCTTTCATTACGCCATTTTGAGCAGCAGGCTTATGATTCGCAACCGGAGCGGGAGCTTGAACAGCAGGTTTTTCGCGCTCAGCTACACGTTGTGCGTCTTGCTGGCGTTGCATGCGCTCATTCCATTCAACCCACTCATGATAGCCGCCTTTGAACTCACGGATGCGGTTGTCGTGGATTTCCCAGATCTTATTGGCAGTCTTAGAGATGAAAAAACGGTCGTGGCTGACCAAAATAAAAGTACCCTCATATTTATTCAATGCATCTGCCAATAACTCAACCGAATGCATATCCAGGTGGTTGGTCGGTTCATCCAACATCATGAAGTTCGCTCTGCTGACAATGGTCTTGGCAAGTGCTACCCTGGCTTTTTCTCCTCCACTCAATACTTTGATTTTTTTGTCGACAGCGTCACCACTGAATAAAAATGAACCCAGCAGACTTCTTAGCTCCAGATCTGTTTTTTTGCTGCCACATTGCTGCAGTTCTTCCAACACAGTATGTTGCAGGTTGAGTGCTTCCAGTTGGTGCTGGGCATAAAAACTTTCCTCCACATTGTACCCCCAGACACGTTCACCCTCAAAAGGCTCAATACCCGCGATAACCCGCAACAGGGTTGATTTTCCCTTACCATTGGCACCAATGAGTGCGATCTTATCACCTCGCTCAATCTCTGCCGAAGCCTGGCGCACAATTTCAATATTTCCGAAACGCTTGGAAACATCTTTGAGTTCTACCAATACTTTTCCGGGAACCTTCTCCAACTGAAAATTGATGCGAATATCGGGTCGCTCCAGTTTCACGTCTTCAATCAATTCCAGTTTATCGAGCCGTTTTTGCACACTCTGTGCCTGGGCTGCCTTGCTGGCTTTTGCCTTGAATCGCTCAATGAATCTTTCCTGCTGCCGAATGAAATCCTGTTGATTTTCGTAAGCCTTCTGCTGCATCTCAATCCGAATGGCTTTCTCCTCCTGGTATTGGAAATAATTGCCGGTATAGATATGAAGTTGTTGCTGGTACAGCTCCACAATTTTATTGACCATTCGATTTAGAAAATACTTATCGTGGCTAACAATCACTACGCTGCCCTTGTAGTGCAACAAATATTTCTCCAGCCATTCAATGGAGGGAAGGTCAAGGTGGTTCGTAGGTTCATCGAGTAAGAGCACATCGGGCTGCTGCAAGATCATTTTTGCGAGTAGCACCCGCATCCGCCAGCCCCCGCTGAACTCTTGATAGGGTCGAACAAGGTCGTCGTTGCTGAAGCCGAGTCCGTGCAATACTTCTTCTGCTTTGTGGTGTATCTGGTAGCCATCGAGCACATCCATCTCATGCAAAGCGTCGGTATAACGAATGAGTAATTCTTCATTTTCCGGTGCTTGCTCCAACTGAACTCCCAAAGTTTCGATTTCCACTTCAAGTTCCATCACCCGCTCAAAAGCACTCAGTGCAACGCGTGTTATAGAATCGGTGGTTTGAAAACTGAGCAGGTCTTGGTGCAGGTAGCCAATGGTTGTTTCCTTACTTTTTTCTACCGTACCGGCTGATGGACTGTACTCGCCCACCAGTAGTTTTAGCAGGGTAGACTTTCCCGTACCATTATAGCCTACCAGTCCGATCCGCTCCCCGGGTTGGATGTGCCAGGTGGCATCTTCCACTATCTTTCTAGCGCCGAATTCGAATGTCAAATTTTGCAAACCAATCAACATACCCTGCTCGTTTTGGCTGCAAAGTTAATCAGATAGTAGGGCTTTGTTCAATTCATTGTAATTTTAATCATGAAATACCTGATTTTTCTTCTTTTCACCGCCACTTTCTTCGCCTGCGTATCGAACGAACCGGAAGAAATGGCTTCCCGGTCAGACAAAATCGAGATCCGGTACGACAGCACGAACCCTGCCGGACAAGCCCTTGCGGGACTGTTAAAAGGCTACCTGGATATCAAGCGCTCATTTCCTGTCTTGCAGGATACACAAGAAGTTCACCGCCTGGCGATCCAAATGATGGGTTGGGCCGATAGTCTTTCCCGATTATCAGATAGTTTTCCAGCACCGCTCCGCGATAGTGTGCAAATGCTTTCTATAGGCATATCAGATGAAATAAAAGGATTCATGGCAGAAACCGATCCAAAAGGTATCGCTTTGTCTTTTCAATTGACAGGTATGCAGCTGTATGATCTACTCCGTATTGTTCGCTACAACGGGAGCCGGGTATACTTGTTTCATTCGATAGCAGGGGAAGAAGAAGCCAATTGGCTGGATGTGGTCAGGAATGCTTCTCATCCGTTTCTGCTCCATCCAATGGGTCAGGAAACAGCCATCGATTCGCTCGTATTCAAGTAAGCTACTTATTTTTCGGTCGGTATTCGATGATCACCTTGGCATTTTTCTGTTCATTTGAAGCCAGAAATACCTCCAAGCGATCTTTTCCGCCGGTGGTTACCACCATGAGGGCAGTGTTAGGCGGAATGTCGCCCAGGTTATCGGCAACGACCACAATTTCATGGATAGTTACACCGGGTTCAGATTTGATCGTAAAAGATATGGGCGTAAAATTCAAGCGCTGAGAAGCAGTAACGAGGCGGTTGTTGTGGTAAACGGTAATCGTATCATTATCAATGGTACCGTTATCATACAGGTCGATGCGAATTTCTTTCTGGTCAGTGATGATGGTTTTCACCAGGGCATTCTCACGCTCCAATAGCACGCGGGGAATGGGTTCCTTTTTAACTGGTTGCTCGGGCAACTTGATTTTATCATCTGCATTGGCCGGTTCCCTGGAAACGGGATTTTCTCCGCTTATTTTGGCTTTGGGAAGTTCAACCGGTTGCTGAACAGTAGCAGGGGCAGCCGGATTAACTTTGGCGACAGGGGGCGAAGTGATTGTTGTTGAAGGGCGATTGGTGGTGCCCGGTTTTGGCGTTGCAACAACACCGGTGGCTGGGGTGTTCGCTTTGACCGGGGGATTTTTAATCGTAGATTTTCCCAATAAGAAATCTTCTTTCTTAAAATCAGACTCCTTTACTTTTTCAAGATGAATTTTACCGCTGCCACAATCTGTTTTATCGTGAATGTTCACCGCGTAAAAAGTACCCTCCAGAAATTCCATTTTACCGATGGAGGAATAATCCAGGTAGCAGGTCATCAGACAAGCTTCACTTTGGCTGGAAATTTTTAAGTCGGTCAACTTATTTTCTTTCAGGATCAGTCTTTTCAAACCAGGTGTATAAATTCCTGTCATTTCTGCCTTCCCGAAAAAAACAGTGGTCTTATAGGAATAGCTTACACCTCGTAGGTTATTCTTTTCCTGTAGTAACTGAACTTCAAATTTATAGGATTCATTGCGCGAAGCATCTCCCAGCATGGAAACACTGGAACTGAAATAACCACGCCAGATACCGGTCATTTGTTGAGCCGGCAGCAGGGGTGAAAAACAGTAAATGAATAGGAGGGTAAAGAGTATCCTCATGGTACAAATCTAAACAACCCTACCCTGAAAGTTGGTAAAGAAGCGTTAAGGTTTTGCCAATGAAACCCACGTTTTCAATCTATTATCTGAAGGCGATTCGTTACCTTTGCAGCGAATGCAACAGCCAATGGCAGCGAATATGATTTCAATACAATTTCCCGATGGTGCGGTCAGACAATATGAGCCGGGTATAACGGCACTGGGTATCGCCAAACAGATTAGTGAAGGTCTTGCCAAAAAAGTGCTGGCAGCCAGCATCAATGGTGAGGTGTGGGATGCTACTCGTCCGATTCATTCAGATGCCAGTCTGCAATTGCTGACCTGGAACGATGATCAGGGGAAACAGACTTTCTGGCATTCTTCCGCGCATTTGCTGGCGGAAGCGGTGGAACAAACTTTTCCCGGCGTTAAGTTTTGGGTGGGCCCAGCCATCGATAAAGGATTTTATTATGACATGGACCTGGGTGATCGGAAGATAACGGAGGAGGATGTAAAAAACCTGGAAAAGAAGATGAATGAACTCGCCCGGCAGTCCAACCCCTATGTCCGGAAAGAGATTTCCAAGGTGGATGCAGTGCAGTATTTTAAGGAGAAAGGTGATGAATACAAACTAGACCTGCTGAGTAACCTGGATGATGGCACCATAACTTTTTATACCCAGGGTCAGTTTACGGACTTATGTCGTGGGCCGCATATTCCCGATACCGGTTTTATCAAAGCCATTCATTTATCGGGCATTGCCGGTGCATACTGGAAGGGTGATGAAAAGAACAAAATGCTCACCCGCATTTATGGGGTTACTTTCCCCCAACAAAAAGAATTAGATGAATACCTGGTAATGGTAGAAGAAGCGAAAAAACGCGACCACCGCAAACTGGGGAAAGAATTGGGCATTTATACGATGAACGAAGATGTGGGTCCGGGATTGATTCTCTGGATGCCGAATGGTACTGTCATTATTGAAGAACTGGAGAAACTGGCCAAAGAAACAGAAACGGCGGCCGGATATAAAAGGGTAGTAACACCGCATATTGCGAAAGAAAATTTGTACCTGACCAGTGGGCACCTGCCTTATTATGCCGACAGCATGTTTCCCCCGATGGTGATGGATGGTGACACCTACTACCTCAAGGCCATGAATTGTCCGCACCACCACAAGATCTTTGATGCGGAACCACGCAGCTACCGCGATCTGCCTTACCGTATTGCTGAATATGGTACTTGCTATCGGTATGAGCAGAGCGGAGAATTGTTCGGACTTATGCGGGTTCGGTGTCTGCACATGAATGATGCACACATTTATTGCTCGAAGGAGCAGTTCAGGGATGAGTTCAAGGCGGTAAACGACATGTACCTTAAGTATTTCAAGATCTTTGGTATTGAGAAATATGTCATGCGCCTCTCATTGCATGATCCCGAGAAACTGGGACAGAAATACATCAATGAACCTGCTTTATGGCAAGAAACTGAAACATTGGTGCGGAACGTGTTGATAGAGACCGGTGTTCCTTTTGTCGAAGTAAAAGGAGAGGGAGCATTTTATGGTCCGAAAATCGATGTGCAGATATGGAGTGCGATTGGACGGGAATTTACGTTGGCTACGAACCAGGTAGACTTTGCCCAACCGCGCAGTTTCGACCTGAAGTTCACCAATAAGAACAATGAGCCTGAAATACCCTTGATCATTCACCGTGCCCCGTTGGGAACACATGAACGCTTCATCGGATTCCTGCTGGAACACTATGCCGGTAAATTCCCTGTTTGGTTGGCACCGGTACAAGTAAAAGTGCTTCCCATCAGCGATAAGTTCCTCGATTATGCCGCTACCGTGAAACAGCAACTCAGTAAAGCCGGTATTCGGGTAGAGATCGATGATCGTCAGGAAAAAATCGGCAAGAAAATACGCGATACAGAGTTGATGAAAATTCCTTATATGTTGATTGTGGGGGAGAAGGAAATGAATGAGGGGGTGGTATCGGTACGTAGACAGGGGGTGGGTGACACGGGTGCGGAAACCCTGGATGCATTTACGAACCGGGTGCGCAGTGAGATGGAAAACAGAGAAGGTTGATGACCTCCCAAAAAATAATTATATCTTTACCAAACCAATTGATTCAAAACAAACTGACTGATTTTTCACCAAACAACAATTAATGGCATTACCACCTAGAGGAGGGGGACGGTTCAACCCCCGGTTCAACAGACAACCAGAACCGGAACACCGTATCAATGATAAAATAAGAGTACCTGAAGTCAGATTGGTAGGCGACAACATTACTGTCGGCGTTTACAGTACCCAAGATGCATTAAAGATAGCCCGTGAGCAGGAGTTGGATCTGGTGGAGATTTCTCCCACCGCTGTTCCTCCCGTTTGCAAAGTGATCGACTATAAGAAATTCCTCTACGAAAAAAAGAAGAAGGAAAAGGAAATGAAGGCCAACTCGAAGCAGAGTGAGGTCAAGGAAATACGCTTCACACCGGGCACAGATGACCACGATTTCGATTTTAAAGCCAAGCATGCTGAGAAATTCCTGAAAGAAGGGAATAAGGTGAAAGCCTATGTGCAGTTCAAGGGTCGTGCCATTATGTTCCAGGACCGCGGACAGCTGCTCTTGTTGAAATTTGCCGAGCGTTTGGCCGATTGCGGTGCCCTGGAAAGCATGCCCAAACTGGAAGGTAAGCGCATGTTCGCCCTCTTTACACCCAAGAGCAATAAGAAAAAATAATCATTTGATTCGGATTGTTTTTCAATCGACTGCATATTGAACCACTGAAAAAAGGGGTTAAAATTTTTACTTTTCGGTTCTAATCATTACCTTTGCAGCCCATTTCCCGTAAGGCCCAACAAGTGTGTTGCCCGGGCAACACCGCCAGCAGGGTATAATCGTAACAGATTATTTTATATGCCAAAGGTTAAAACCAACTCAAGCGCCAAGAAGCGCTTTAAAGTAACCGGTACCGGTGAAATTACTTTCCAAAAAGCTTTTAAGCGACACATCCTTACCAAAAAATCTAAGAAGCGCAAACGTTCCATGCGTAAGAAGGGACTGGTGGGCGACACCAACAAAGATTTTGTGCTGAGATTACTTAGATTAAAAGGATGATTTAACCCCATTACTCAATGCCCGGAATGCTCTTTCCGGATAAATGAAAAAATATGCCACGTTCAAAAAATGCAGTCGCTTCTCGCGCCAGAAGAAAGAAAGTCCTCCAGCAGGCCAAAGGATATTACGGTAAACGCAAAAATGTTTATACCGTTGCCAAAAACATCGTAGAAAAAGGTCTCACTTACAGTTATGTAGGCCGTAAACTGAAAAAACGCGAATACCGCCAGCTGTGGATCGCCCGTATCAATGCCGCCGTGCGTGCAGAGGGTTTGACTTACAGCCAGTTCATTCACTTGCTGAATACCAAAGGAATTGAGCTGAACAGGAAAGTAATGGCTGACCTCGCTATGAATGAGCCGGAAAGCTTCAAAGCACTCATCGCCTCAGTTAAATAACTGGTCGAGATGCACCAATAATACAGCCGGAGTTACTCCGGCTTTTTTTTTGCGTTAAAAACCAATCAAAAATATATTTTTGTTCTTTCTAATTCACCCTGGTTAAATGAATGTAAATGAATAATACCTACACATCGCTGGTCAAACAAACTTTTCACTTTCCCCAGGAAGGGTTTGATCGGGGCGATGATGGTTACCTGGAGTACAACGGTCTAGATCTGAAGGCGATCATTGACAAGTACGGTACGCCCCTGAAGTTGACCTATTTGCCGAAGATCGGTATGCAGATCAACAAGGCGAAGAAGCTGTTCAAAGATGCCATGCGTAAGCATAAATATGAGGGTGAATATTTCTATTGCTATTGCACCAAGAGTTCCCACTTTTCTTTCATCGTAGAGGAGGCACTGAAACACAATATTCACCTCGAGACTTCCTACGCATACGACATTGAAATCATCAACCGACTCTACCAGCGCAGAAAAATCAACAAAGAGATCTACATCATCTGCAACGGTTATAAGCAAAAGAACTATACTTCCCGCATCGCCAAATTGATTAATTCGGGTTTCAAAAATGTAATCCCGGTACTTGATAACAAAGAAGAACTGATTGCCTACAAGAAAGCAGTGCGTCAGCCCTTTAATCTGGGAATACGGGTGGCTGCTGAGGAAGAGCCCAACTTTCCTTTTTATACATCCCGCCTTGGCATACGTGCGAAAGATATCCTGGAATTTTATGTAGATGAGATCGAAGGATATGAGGAAAAGTTCCAACTCAAAATGTTGCATATTTTCCTGAACAAAGGGATTAAGGATGATATCTATTATTGGTCGGAATTCAATAAGATCATCAACCTCTATTGCCAGCTGAAGAAAATTTGTCCGGAACTCGACTCCATCAATATCGGTGGTGGCTTCCCGATCAAACATTCACTGGGATTTGAGTACGACTATCAGTTCATGATCAATGAGATCGTTAGTAACATCAAGAAAGCCTGCAAGAAAGCCAAAGTACCCATGCCGAATATTTATACCGAATTCGGCAGTTTCACAGTAGGTGAAAGCATGGCGCATATTTACAGTGTCGCCGGACAGAAAATTCAGAACGACAGGGAGTGCTGGTATATGATCGATTCTTCCTTCATCACCACATTACCCGATACCTGGGGTATTGGCGAGAAATTTCTGATGTTACCCATCAATAAATGGGAAAATGAATACCACCGGGTAGTACTGGGTGGCATGACCTGCGACAGCCACGATTATTATGACTCGGAAGAACACATCAATGAAGTGTTCCTGCCGAAACTAAAATCAGCGAATCCTGAGGATATTGAAAACAAAGAACCCCTGTACATTGGATTTTTTCATACCGGTGCCTACCAGGATCAAATCAGTGGATATGGCGGTATCAAACATTGCCTTATACCCTCACCGAAACATGTGATCGTAGAATACGACAAAAATGGCAAGCTGACCGACTGGCTCTATGCCCGTGAGCAGACTGCTCAAAGCATGTTGAAGATATTGGGTTATCTGCGCTAAATCAGACCGGATTAATCCTCCTGTTTATTTTTCAGCATCATCAAAAGGGTATAACTTCCTTTGATGACTACCTGATCGTCAGTTGTTATTCCAGCACCGCTGACCACCGTAAATCCGTTTTCAGTTATACCGGTCTGTACTTCCCGCAGGCTGTATTGCAGAGAATCAGTTTGCACGAATACATATTTTCGGTTACTGTATTGCACAATCGCCTCCTCAGGTAATACATTCGCCTGTTGATTTTTGATCATTACTTCTGCATTCATGTAAGTGCCCGGCAACAATCGAACAGATTCCTGATCGAAATGACAATGCACTTCAATGCTTCGATTCTCGGCAATTTCTCGACCGATCAACAAAATACGGCAACGGTGTCTTACCTGGGCTTGCTCATTGGTATAAGCCACCACTTCTTGTCCGACCCGCAGAAAAGGGATGTCCTTCTCAAAAATGGTCAGGGCAAGATGTATGTCTTCTGTATTAATGATCTCAAATAATACATCGGTCGGATTGAGGTACTTACCGATATTGACATGCACAGCAGCCACATAGCCGCTGATGGCTGATTTGACGGAGATGCCCGAACTGATGTTGTCTTTGTTGAGTGTCTCGGGGGCAATACCGGCCAGTTTGAGCTTTTGATATAGAGATTGTACAAGCACCTGCTGTGATGCATAGTCGGAAGCAACTTGCTGAAAAGATTTCTGGCTGGCCGATTGGGACTGTACCAATTCCCGCTGACGTTTGTAATCCAATTCCAGTAATTGCTGCTTTTCTTTTGCCATCAAATAATCTTGTTGCAACTGAATATACTGTTCACCTGTTACGACCGCAATCACATCTCCCTTTTCTACCCGCATTCCCGGTAAAAGCCGCGTAGATTGAAGGTATCCACCCAGGGGAACGCTTACACTTAGCATACGTTGTGGGGGTACATCTATTTTTCCTTTTACACGAATCACCGCCGACATATTCCGGGGCGTGATTTTACCTGTGGTCAGTTTAGCCTGATTCAACTGAGCCTGCGTTAGAACCACTGTATTTTCATTGGCTGCACTATCAGCTGTGGCCTCCTCTGAAGTGCCGGATTTTTTCCCCTGACAGGAAGAAAGGAGTAATCCGATCAGTGCCATCATGAAAGTGCTGCTATATAATTTCTTTTTCATAATCGTCATTTTCAAAATTTATTGAGCCAGTAAATAATTCAGCTGGACCACAGAGATATGGGTATTGTGCTGTGTTTCGAGGTATTGATTGCTGGTATGGATACTTTGATTGATCAGTTGAACCCATTCCAGGTAATTGATTTGTCCTGCCTGTAATTGCTTCCCGGCCGTTATTACTACCTGCTGGGCATTGGGAATGCCCTCGCTCTCATAATAGCGCAGCGATTGATTGTTTTGCAGGTATTGCCGATAAGCCGCTTCATATTGTGTTTTGAATTGGCGAAGTTCAGCCTCATAATTACTTTCAGCTACTTGACGGGAAAAGCGGGTCGCCTCAATCAGATTTTTCTGTCCCTTCTTAAATACGGGTATTCCCACCCCCAATTGTACTGCACCAAATCGTGTGGAGCCATCGTATAATTTATTATCAGCACCCACACCACGAATGGTAGTGTTATTATAATTCAGCGAAAGATTGGGCAATAGTTTGCTTTTCTCGAGAGCATAGCTGGCATCGGCCAGGGACTGCTGTTGGCGGATGGCTTGCAGCATGGGGTGGTTACCAAATGAAGCAGTATCGGCCACCGATGGGAGGGCACTCAATACCGGACGCTGCAGGAGTGGAACATAGCTACCGGCGGTATTCAGCAACAATTGAAACTGCAAGGCAGCTATTTCCGCATCGGCAGCCAGTTGCGCCAACTGCAGCCGAATTTGTCCCAATTGATTTTGAGCACTCACTTTTTCCAAAATACCTGATTCTCCGGATTGAACTCTTTCATTTGCCTTCACCAGAAAGCCCGCAAAGAGGCTATCGGCATATTGCAGTAATTCTTTTTTTTGTTTCAAAAAAATCAGTTGATAATAGATAAGTGAAACATCGCGGCGCAGCACACTTTCGCGCAGTGATACCTGCATCACACTTTGTTTCCACTCCTCCCGCAATAAATCTTTCTGGCGAGCATATACAGTTGGAAACTGCAGGGTTTGTCCGATGCCGATGCGATTATCTATGTATGAACTGTTGAAGCGCCCTACCTCCGCGGTAACCTGCAGGGGTGGTAACTGTGTCGCCGTTTCAATGAGTTTTTGTTGATAAACAGCACGTAATTGTTCATTCTTGATGGTGGCATTGTTTCGCAGGGCCGAATCAATGGCAGCAGACAATGAAATGGTTTTTTGTGCCTGTAAAGGTTGGCACACAAGGAGTGAAGCCATCACGAGCAGTAAAACAGTCAGCGCTTTCGGCAGAATTGTATCGGTGTTCTTTTCTCTTTTTTCCAATAGCATATATAAAACTGGTAAAACAAATAATGTGAGTAGGGTAGCGAGTAATAATCCTCCAATCACGACCGTCGCCAGCGGTCTTTGAACTTCTGCACCGGCACCTTGGATGATTGCCATCGGCAGAAAGCCCAGTGATGCTACCAAGGCCGTGATCAAAATGGGTCGCAGGCGAACTCGGGTGCCGCGCAGTATCAACTCTTTTACATCGATCATTCCTTGTTTTTTCAACAGGTTGAATTCTGCGATCATAACTATACCATTTAATACCGATACACCGAAGAGCGCAATGAAACCCACTCCCGCACTGATACTAAAAGGCATACCACGGAGAAAAAGGAAGAAGATTCCGCCGATGGCAGACAGGGGGATGGCTGAATAGATGAGTAAACCCTGCTTCAGCGAACCGAAGGTGAGATAGAGTAAGATAAAGATCAGCAACAGAGCAACAGGAACAGCAATCATCAACCTGTTCTTCGCAGCTTGCAGGTTTTCAAAAGCACCCCCATAGGTAACATAATAACCGGGAGGTAGTTTTACCTTCTTTTCCACCAATTGCTGTAATTCCTGCACAATACTTTGTACATCTCTTCCCCGTACATTGAAGCCAACAACAATTCTTCTTTTTGCATCTTCGCGCTGGATCTGATTCGGTCCGTCGCGCATATCAATCTCTGCAAGCAGATACAAGGGTACTTGCGTTCCGGCAGGGGTGGCAATCAGCAATTGACGAATATCTTCCAGGTTCTTTTTCTTTTCGGCACCCAAACGCACCACCACATCAAATCTTTTTTCTCCCTCATAAATCATTCCGGCCGATTGTCCGGCAAAGGAGGCATTGATGACACGATTGATATCGTCGACATTCAAATGGTACTGCGCCATGGCATCGCGGTTGTAACGAATGATCACCTGCGGCATACCGGATACCTGCTCAACGAAGATATCTTCAGCACCTTTTACATTCTTTATCAGATTGGAAAGATGAATGGCCTGTGCTGCCAATGTATCAAGATCTTCACCAAAAATTTTACATACCACATCCTGTCTGGCGCCTGTCATCAATTCATTGAATCGCATTTGAACGGGATATTGAAAGCCGGTCGTGATACCCGGTACTTCCTGAAGGGCCATTCCCATTTTTTCACTTAACTCGGTAAAACTGGTAGCCGATTTCCATTCCTTCTTCGGACGCAGAATCACCATCATATCTGCAGCGTCCATGGGCATAGGGTCAGTAGGCACTTCACCGCTGCCAATTTTAGTAACAACCTTCTCCACTTCAGGGAAGCGGCTCAGGAGGAGACCGGCTGCCTGCTGCGTAGCCTGTATGGAGGTAGTCAGACTACTTCCGGTCAACACACGTGTATCGACGGCAAAATCACCTTCTTCCAGTGCTGGAATAAATTCAGCGCCGAGGCGGGTGAGTAATAGAAGGGCTGCGGCGAATAAACCGATGGCAATGAGAATAACTGTTCGGGGGAAAGCCATGATGCGTAGGAGCTGTCGTTGATAGAAGCCTTCCAGCTTTGATAGTATTTTTTCCGACCAAGAGGGGGATGGCGCATTTTTTCTGCTCAGAAATAATGCACTCATCATAGGTACCCAGGTCAGTGATAACAGAAAAGCCCCTAACAAGGCAAAAGCGACGGTTTGTGCCATGGGTCGGAACATCTTTCCTTCAATTCCCTGTAAAGTGAATATGGGCAGGTATACCACCAAAATGATGATTTGTCCAAATACCGCACTGTTCATCATTTTGCCTGCGGACTGCATCACTTGCTCATCCATTTGATTGCGTGTCAGTTTCGTAAGGTGTCCCTGCGCATGCAGGCCGGCGAGTACTGCTTCCACGATGATTACGGCACCATCAACGATCAAACCGAAATCGAGTGCACCCAGACTCATCAGGTTACCACTAACGCCAAAGACATTCATTAAAATGATGGCGAAGAGCATGGCCAGGGGAATCACCGATGCTACCAGCAAGCCGGCACGCAGATTACCCAAAAAGATGACTAATATGAAGAGCACGATGAGTGCACCTTCCAACAGGTTATTTCGTACGGTGTGAATGGCGTTGGTTACCATTTTTGAACGGTCAAGGAAAGGCTCTATGACTACGCCTTCCGGTAGTGTTTTTTGTATCTGCTGCACACGATCTTTTACCCGCCGGATAACTTCATTGCTGTTCGCACCTTTCAGCATCATCACGATGGCACCCGCCACTTCACCCTGGTCGTTATAACACATAGCTCCGTAGCGGGTGGCAAAGCCGGTTTCGATGGCTGCTACATCGCGCAGCAGCAGTGGGGTTCCGTTGGATAATTTTTTTATGGCGATGTTGCCCATTTCAGTCTCAGATGAAAGGAGTCCTTCTGTACGAATGAAAACAACGGAGGGACCCTTCTCTATGTAGGCGCCCCCGGTATTCTGGTTATTTTTTTCAAGTGCAGTAAAAACATCATGAATGGTGATACCGTAAGATTGAAGACGCGCCGGATCGATGCGAACGGAGTATTGCTTTACTTTTCCGCCAAAACTGCTCACTTCAGCTACACCGGGAACGCCGAGCAGTTGGCGTCGCACCATCCAATCCTGCACGGTACGAAGTTTGGTTTCATCCCAGGCATGTTCATAGCCGGGTTTTGGACGCAGCACATATTGATAGATCTCGCCCAAACCGGTACTGATGGGCCCTAAGCGGGGAATGCCGAGCTGCTCGGGGATAATGCTTTTCACGTCGAGTAAGCGCTCTGCCACCTGTTGTCTTGCCCAGTACAAGTCGGTGGCATCATTAAATACGATGGTAACGAGTGAAAGGCCGAAGCGGGAAAAACTTCTGATCTCGGTGATACCGGCAATATTGCTATTGGCCTGCTCGATAGGGAAAGTAATGAGTCGTTCAATATCAGTGGCGCCAAAGGAGGGGGCCACGGTGATCACCTGAACCTGGTTATTGGTGATATCGGGCACTGCATCAATGGGCAGGCGGGATACTTCCCAACTTCCGTAGGCGACGAGACCCAGCACGAATAACCCGATGATGAGTGGGTTACGGACTGAAAAGCGAATAATGGCATTCAACATAACACGGTAAAATTATGTACTAACCTTTTGGAGCCAGCCGGTTCATACATGCACTGAAAATAAAGTTAAGATAACGAATGATCATATAGCGGAAATAAACATTAATATTTAGCATAATTAGAATACTCATTTTCTTCTGTCAACCGCTAATATATTTTCGATACTGATGCGTGCC
>JBEIUM010000076.1:0-10772 GCA_040374385.1 Sediminibacterium sp.
AGACTGACGGGAAATACGGTGTTGCGTTTGATGATTGACATATACTATGTTTTTTGTTTTAATAATCTGATATACCCTATTCCAACAAAGCATATACCGATGTAAAAAACAGTAAGTTTTGTACCCATTTTTGACACGGATCAGGAAATAAATATGACATTTAGACATATCTTAATTAAATATAGCGTCATTATGACACTTTTTATAGGCTTTGAAATACTCCTGAATGGAGTATCTTTGCAGTCGAAAAATAAAACAATATGTATCCAGCAGAGATTGTATTACCGATGAAGGCCGAACTGACCGATAACGGATTTGATGAAATGACGAGTCAATCAGCGGTGGAAGCCACTTTACTGAAGCCGGGCACCACCCTGGTAGTGATTAACTCCGTATGTGGCTGTGCAGCAGGCACTTGCCGCCCCGGCGTACTGATGGCTGTAAAAAATGCCACCAAGAGACCCGACCAACTGACAACTGCCTTTGCAGGTTTCGACATTGAAGCTGTAAATGCTGTAAGAAGCCATTTATTACCTTATCCACCCTCATCGCCGGCCATAGCCCTTTTTAAAGACGGTCAGCTGGTGAATATGGTGGAAAGACACCAAATCGAGGGTAGACCTGCCCAGGTGATTGCCCAGCACCTGATCAGTGTTTTCAATGAGCATTGTAATTAAGATTTTTGTATTTTTGAATATGGATGGATAAGTAAGTAAAAGCCCCGCTTCCGCGGGGCTTTGCTATTTTAAGCCCTTCTTAAGATAATTGGATAGTAGTATTTGTATTTTTATTTCTAACATTACACCACCAAACATTCTACCCACTTAACAACATGTATCCTAATTTATACCACGCATTTAAAGATCTCTTTGGAATAGAAATCAGTGGTCTGCAACTAATCAACTCATTTGGCTTCTTTGTAGCCATCGCCTTCATCGTAGCCGGCTGGATACTTAGCCTCGAACTGAAAAGAAAAGAACAACAAGGCTTATTTCAATTCACCGAAGAGAAAATAACGGTGGGCGGTCCGGTCAGCACCATGGATTGGTTGATCACTTTCTTACTGGGTTTTTTGTTCGGCTATAAATTCATTGGCGCTTTTATTTTACCCGATGTTTTTCGTGACCCCCAGGCCTACATCTTTTCAGCAGACGGTCACCCCTTAGCAGGTATACTGGTAGGCGCACTCATGGCCTTTTTAAAATACAGGGAGAATAAAAAAGAAAGACTTCCAAAACCTGAAACCAGAACCATTCGCATCTGGCCGCACGACAGGGTGGGGGATTTCATTCTTTATGCAGCCGCCTTTGGATTCCTGGGTGCCAAGATTTTTCATAACCTGGAGAATTGGCAGGAATTTACAAAAGACCCCATCGGATCGCTGCTGAGCTTTAGCGGACTCACATTTTATGGCGGACTTATCTGTGCCACTTTTGCCATCATATATTATGCAAAGAAGAACCATATATCAGTCATTCACCTGGCAGATTGTATGGCACCTACCATGATGTTGGCTTACGGACTCGGCCGCATTGGCTGTCAGGTAAGCGGAGATGGTGATTGGGGAATTGTCAACAACCGACCCAATCCCTTTTCTTTCTTACCCGACTGGGTATGGAGTTATCGCTATCCACACAATGTAATCAATGATGGCATACCCATTGAAGGATGCACCGGTCCTTACTGTATGCAACTACCCCAACCTGTTTATCCGACCGCCCTGTATGAAATATTGATGTGCCTGGCTTTGTTTGCCGTGATCTGGATGCTTCGCAAGAAATTTACTACACCGGGACGACTGGCTGGATTTTATTTGTTGGTGAACGGAACAGAACGCTTTCTGATTGAACAGATTCGTGTCAACACCAAATATGAAGCCCTGCCATTTCAACCCACACAGGCAGAAATCATCGCCGTATTGCTCTTCCTATCGGGCGCATTCCTTTTTTGGAAAGCACCCACTTGGTTCGCCCGCACCCCCCGGCCGCAATCATGATTCTCAAGGCAGCATTGTATATTTGCAAAAAATAATTCCATGCCATCATTTGATATAGCCAGCGAAGTAGATGTGCAAACACTTGACAATGCCATCAACACCGTAAAGAAAGAAATCAGCAATCGCTACGATTTTAAAGGATCTCCGGTAGAGATTACCCTCGATAAAAAACAATACCTCGTAACAGTGGAAGTAGAAAGCGATATGAAGATGAAACAGGTGATCGATGTGATCATCAGTCGCGCCTTGAAACAAGGGATTGATGCCCAGGCTTTCGATTTCTCGAAAGATGCTTATCCGAGTGGAAAAATCATTCGCAAAGAAATCAAAGTTCAAAACGGCCTAAAACAGGAAGACGCTAAAAAAATCGTCAAGATGATCAAAGAGAAGGGCTTTAAGGTGCAGGCTGCCATCATGGATGATATCGTACGCGTGACCGCAAAAAAAATAGATGAACTACAAGAGGTGATCGCTGCCTGCCGCCAGGAATCCCTGGGCCTTCCCCTGCAGTTTATCAATATGAAATCATGATTGATATAACTATTTGATATTCAGTCTAATAATACCCATTCTTCGTTATTTTTTTGACAGGTCAGGGAAAAAATGTAATTTTGCATCCCATTCAATCACGGCAAAATCCGTGTAACCTTTAAATCAACCTACATGAAAAAAGGACTCCACCCTGAAAGCTATCGCTTCGTTGTCTTCAAAGACATGAGTAATGGCATCAGTTTTCTGAGCAAATCGACCGCCGCCACCAAGGAAACCATCGTATTTGAAGATGGCAAAGAATATCCGCTGGTGAAAATTGAAATTTCCAATACTTCTCACCCCTTCTACACCGGTAAGAATATGCTGGTGGATACGGCTGGAAGACTCGACAAATTCAAAAAGCGTTACGCTAAGAAATAATCCCCCCTCGAAAGCCGGATTTATTCCGGCTTTTTTATGCTCCTCATTTCCCAACACCACCCCCTACCGCTAATACAGGTTATTTGATACCTTTGCTGCTATGACCGAAAGAAAACTCGACATACTGGCTTTTGGGGTACATCCCGACGATGTAGAACTGGGCTGTGCAGGAACGATACTAATGGCCATAGCTGAGGGAAAAAAAGTAGGTATTGTTGATCTCACCAGAGGCGAATTAGGTACGCGTGGCTCGGCGGAGCTCCGCATCGAAGAAGCAACCCGCGCAGCAGCCATTTTACAAGTGGCGGTGCGAGAAAACCTGGGGATGGCAGATGGATTCTTCGCCCAAGATGAAATCAATCTTCGAAAAGTAATTACTGCTATTCGTCGCTTTCAACCCGAAATCATTCTGGCAAATGCCCCTGAAGACAGGCATCCCGACCATGGACGAAGTGCCAAGCTGGTGTCGGATGCAGCATTTCTTGCCGGACTAAGAAAAATCAGCACGCAGGACGAAGGAGTAGAGCAGTCCCCCTGGCGCCCCAAGTATGTATTTCACTACATACAAGACCGCTTCATACAACCCACGTTTGTAGTAGATATTTCAGTCCACATGGATAAGAAGATGGAAGCCATCCTTGCCTACGGATCACAATTCTATAATTCAGATACCAACGAACCGACCACTTATATCTCCACCCCTCAATTCCTTGAAACCGTAAAGGCCCGTGCCATGATGCTCGGCAAACGAATTGGTGTGGCATATGCGGAAGGATATATTTCGGAAAAGATTATCGGACTGAAAAGCTTTGATGGCATTATTCAGCATGTAACCTGATTAAAAATTAACCCGCAAGCATGGCAGTAATTCCCGTAGGACTCATTCAGATGTCCTGTACAGCATCCAAAGAAGAGAACACACGTAAAGCGATGGAATTGACACGCGCTGCGGCAGCACGCGGTGCGAAGATCATTTGCCTGCAAGAACTGTTTTCCTCCCTTTACTTCTGCGATACCGAAGATTACAGTCACTTTGCCCTGGCAGATACCATACCGGGAGCTGTTACAGAAGATTGGGGTAGACTGGCTGCCGAATTAAATGTGGTGATCATCGCATCCCTGTTTGAAAAACGAGCGCAGGGACTTTATCACAATACTACAGCTGTGCTCGATGCAGATGGCACTTATCTCGGTAAATACCGGAAGATGCACATACCCGACGACCCGGCCTATTATGAGAAATTCTATTTTACGCCGGGTGATCTGGGCTATCGCGTATTTTCTACAGCCTATGGTACCATTGGCGTTTTAATCTGTTGGGACCAGTGGTATCCGGAAGCTGCCCGCATCACAGCGCTGATGGGTGCAGAGATATTGTTTTATCCCACAGCCATCGGCTGGGCGACCAGCCAGGATGAAGCAACCAATCGGGAACAATACAATGCTTGGCAAACGATTCAACGCAGTCATGCCATTGCAAATGGCGTACATGTGGTTTCAGTGAATAGGGTAGGACTGGAACAGGAGGGTGCCATGAATTTCTGGGGAGGTTCATTCGTGAGCAATCCGATGGGGACGATTCTTTACCAGGCACCACACGAAGCGGAAGAAGTAATGGTGGTGAATATTGATACACATCTTACCGACCAATATAGAACACATTGGCCTTTTCTTCGTGACAGACGCATCGACTCTTACGATCCGATTACGCGCCGCTATATTGATGAACCTTGATTAGCTGCGGCTGCCAAAAATGAGGCTGCCGATTCTTACCATCGTACTCCCTTCTTCTACAGCAATGGTATAATCGTTGCTCATGCCCATTGAAATAATGGGTGGCCGGGAACATGGAAATTTTTCTGCGAGTTGACGCAATCGCTGAAATTCTCTTCTAACCTGTTCTGTATTGTCAGTATTGGTAGCCATTCCCATCAAGCCGCGTACCTCAATAAAAGGAAGCGCAGATAATTGTCCGGCTACTTCTTGTAACTCAGTTTCATCCAATCCGAATTTGGTCTCCTCGGCTGCAATGTGCACCTGCAGAAGACAGGCGATGGTGCGCTGTAACTTCTGTCCCTGCTTATTGATTTCCTGTAATAATCTTATACTGTCGACACCATGAATGAGATGAACCAGTCCGGCTATCTGCTTTACCTTATTGGTTTGCAAGTGACCAATAAAATGCCAGCGTATGTCGGCAGGCAGGCTACCACATTTAGCAATAAATTCCTGCACATAGTTTTCTCCAAAATCGCGCTGACCCAATGCATACAGAGCAAGTATGTCTTCCGGCGGGCGGGTTTTACTCACCGCAACCAGGGTTACATCCTGCTTTTGCAGGTGATCACGTATCGATAAGTAAGCGTCGGTATAAACGGGCATGGTGTTGCAAATATAGAACAAAGCCGGGTGTGCTTGGTTCAGTCTGTCCTGGCAGAACGCAGTTCTTTTTTTCTGATTTCCTGCCAGATCATATTCTCCAATACCAATGCATAGTGGTAACCCGGACAGTTATAGTAAAACTTACCGATGGCAGCCCGGTCGAGTGATGATTTGAGTTTACCCGGTAACATGCTCGACATATTCGCAACGAAGAAAGAGAAGGGTTCATCTTTCAATCGTTTTTCCCAATCCGCGAGGCGGATGGTTGTTCTCACCGGAGGCATGATGCCCCAGCGCAACAGAGCTGTGTGCAATAAGATGGCATCCATGAAATGGTTGGTGGTTGCCAGTTGCCGACTAGCTTCCTGCACCAGCTTGTCTTTCCATTGTTCCAGGGCAGGAATGGGTCGAAGCTGCATCAATCGGGCCAGGTGATAGAGAATAACAGGCGCGCGCTGATAATGTGGAGACACATATGCCGGATCTTTCAGATATCCGTCGTTCGCAATTACCTGGGTGATAAGTTGTAAGGAAGCACTATCTGCATCATTCCAGGGCAATTGATACTGCTGAACAAAATACAATACATTGGTCAAAACACATACATCGAAATCTATGGGCATCTTTTTTCCAAACCAGGTGGAGTAAGCCGGTAGATCACGAAAACCATCATAGGTATTGCGTACCTTTTGTATTTGTCCGTTGGCATATTGCCGCAAGAGTTGATGCACTTTTTTTGCCACCGAATCAGCTGTCTGTTGAGCCAGGAGTATGATTACGGTATCGTCGGCATCATCGGGCAAGGCCTGGCGTTTATTGAACAAGTTCAGCCAGCCACTATTTGGAAAAATTTGAGGTGTATCAGTAGGCCAGAAATTATAAGTGGGTCGACCGGTTTGATTCGCAAACTTCGGATAGATCTGCTGACAGCGCTTTCGAATGACTGCTGCTTGCTGCTGCTGAGCAGGATCAAGATAAGGCGTTATACCTAAGAGGGTAAAATCGATGAGTCCGGTAAAAAATGGATTGATGTCTGCCTTCTCCGTATTTCCATTCAGGGCATAGCGTCGGTAGGAGGGAAAACTACCTGCAGGGAATACGCTGCTTTCCGTCACCTGCTCACCTTGCAGTGCATCGAGTAACCATTGTTTGAGATCGTTTTGTTGAGCAGCAGCTTTAAAAGAAATATTACTTAGAAGTAGTACCGCAAGAAGGAGCAGTCCTGAACTTACATGCTTTTTCAGCGGCAGATGGTTGGTCAACAGAAACATCCAATCATTTATTTGAGGATACTTCTTCCAATAACTATGCGTTGCACTTCACTGGTACCCTCATAAATCTGTGTAATTTTTGCGTCACGCATCAGTCTTTCCACATGGTATTCTTTCACAAAACCATATCCACCATGCACCTGCACAGCCTCGGTGGTTACCCACATGGCCGTTTCGCTGGCTGCTACCTTCGCCATAGAGGAACTCAGGGTATAATCGAGGTGATTGTCTTTTTCCCAGGCTGCTTTCATACAAAGCAGGCGGGCTGCTTCAATTCGAGTGGCCATATCGGCTAATTTGAATTGAATGGCCTGGTGGTGCATGATCTCTTTGCCAAACGCCTTGCGTTGTTTACTATATGCCAGTGCAAGTTCATAGGCCCCGGAGGCGATACCTAAGGCCTGAGCAGCAATACCGATGCGGCCGCCTGCCAGTGTTTTCATGGCAAATGTAAAGCCAAAGCCATCGGCACCGATGCGATTTTCTTTCGGCACCCGCACATCATTGAATAAAATACTGTGCGTATCGCTTCCCCGAATACCCAACTTATTTTCTTTAGCAGCCACTGTAACACCGGGCGAATTTTTTTCCACAATTAAAGCGTTGATACCCTTACTGCCTTTGGATGGATCTGTTTGTGCAATAACCAGATATACGGATGCAGAAGAACCATTGGTGATCCAATTCTTGGTGCCATTCAACAGATAATGATCACCTTTATCTTCCGCCGTTGTTTGTTGACTGGTAGCATCACTACCTGCCTCCGGTTCACTCAGCAGAAATGCTCCTATATAAAGTTCATTGTCTTTCATGCCACGCGCCAGCGGTGTCAGGTATTGTTGCTTTTGTGCCTCCGTTCCAAACGTTTCCAGTCCCCAACACACCAGGCTATTGTTTACACTCATACATACGCTGGTACTGGCATCTACTTTACTAATTTCTTCCATGGCAAGCACATAACTGATGGTATCCATTCCTGCCCCGCCGTAGGCAGGGTCAACCATCATACCCATAAAACCCAATGAAGCCAGGTTCTTCACTTGTTCAAGGGGAAATTTTTGGTGTTCATCTCTTTCAATCACGCCCGGGAGGCACTCATTTTTGGCAAAATCACGGGCTGCCTGACGAATCATTAAATGCTCTTCTGATAACCGAAAATCCATACTGCTTATTTTTTCACAAAAGTAAGCTAACAATTGTTAGGATGTTGAACCTGTTGAAAAAAGTATGTTAACTAAAAATACTTCCGCTGCAAATCATACAGAACCTGCTTATCCAGTTCTGAGAGTCCCCTGGTGGTATCCTGACGGAAATGCCGTTTGAAGGCTCGGATGGCTGCCGAAGTATCTCGCATATCATACCCGATGATCCGCAACGCCTGCAGGTGGTTAAAATCGGTGGGGGGAAGGGACAAGCTATCACTGTACCAGAGACCGAAGCCACGTGCGGCAAGTAATTTCCAGGGAAATCGATAGTTGGGGTCGTTTTTTCGGGTGGGGGCTATGTCGCCATGCCCAATGAAATGAGCTGCTGGCAGGTTATATTGTTTTTTCAGGTTGCCGAGTAAACTGAGTAGGCTGTTGATCTGTAGGCTATCAAAATTTTCAAAGCCATTGTTGTCGAGTTCAATGCCGATCGACAGAGAATTGATGTCTGTCATATTTCCCCAACGACTTACGCCGGCATGGGCAGCCCGGAGATAATCGTGCAACATGTGATGCACGGTACCATCTTTACAGATCACATAATGGGCACTTACCTGGGAAGCGGGAAGGGTAAAAGTTCGCAGGGTTTGATCGCAGGTATTTTGTGCCGTATGATGTATGATCACATAGCCCGGTCGACGCCAGTTGAAATTGGTGGTTCCAACCCAAGCCTGGGGTGAAACAATGCTATCGGAAAGCGGAAGGGTTGGCTCGAGTCGGATTTGCCGTACCATCTCCTTGAGCTGTTTACGTTGCATCCGGTTAGTAGAACGGTAAGGATGGGGTTGGCAAGCAATTAAATAGGTCATGTAAAGCACCAGGCCCATCATAATTGCTTGTCTGGTAGTAAGGTAAGAAGTCCGATTCAACTGTAAAATTGGATTTGATTGGTAAGTGAAAGTACCTACCTAACTTTGAAAAAAAAAGAAAAATATGTCGATGCTGCTGGGAAGAACGGAATTCGGTCATGCTGATCATAAGGGCCGTGTGTTGAGTAGGGAAGAAGTGATGGATTGGCTCAACAGTTGGGTACTCAATCCAAGACTGCAATTACACATGTTGCAAGTGGGTCATCTGATGCGTTGCTGGGCATTGGAAAAAATCGGATTAGATGAGTCGGATGCCTGGCGCTGGGAGATGGCTGGCATATTGCACGATGCAGACTGGGACCAGTGGCCGAATACCCATTGCAGAAAAATTGTTGAGGCATTGGAAGAAAAACAGATTGATCCGGAGATCATTCGTGCGATAGCCTCACATGGGCATGTACATTTTGGGGTAGAACCGGTAACAGAGATGGATAAGATGTTGTATGCCTTTGATGAATTATCCGGCTTTATTCATGCTTATTCTCTGATGCGCCCTGGAGGATATGATGGCATGGATACAAAAGGAGTTAAGAAAAGATTGAAGGACAAAGCATTTGCCGCAGGGGTATCGCGTGAAGATATTCAGGATGCCTGCACCCGTGCCGGTATTCAATTAGATGACCTTATTCTCTTTATCATTCCTCGTCAGGCTGACCGAACGGCAGCGTTGGCATCATAATAGAAACAATTGAATTTTTGTTTGAAACAGATAAAAATGAACGCATGAAAAAATGGATGATTGGTTGGGGAATACTGCTGATGTCTGTGTCGACAAGCGCACAGGAAGTGCTGTCCGTTAGGGAGCAGTCCGCCTTGATTGACGAATTCCTGCGTGAGCGCTTCGAGCAGGTGTTGCCATCATTGATGCAAAGAGAAAACATCGATTGCTGGGTGTTGATATCGCGGGAGTACAATGAAGATCCTGTACTCAAAACGATGTTGCCTGCAGAATGGCTGTCGGCACGTCGCAGAACCATGCTGGTATTTTTTCTTGATCCTGTCACCCAACAGGTACAAAAACATGCCATCGCCCGCTATGCAGTTGGCAGTTCAATTCCGGGTTCATGGGACATGCAGCAATATCCCAATCAATGGCAGGCATTGGTACAACTAATTGCCGGGAAGCATCCCAAGCGAATCGGGATAAACTATTCGGCGAACTTCGCACATGCAGATGGTATGGTACACACCGAATACCAACTCTTACAGCAATACCTGCCCGATAGCCTGCGAAAAAAAGTGGTATCAGCAGAGAACCTGGCGATAGGTTGGCTGGAGACCAGAACAGAACGCGAGATGGCACTTTACCCCAAACTCATTCAGCTTACCCACCGCATCATTCAGGAGGGATTTTCTGAACAGGTCATCACACCCGGTGTAACTACTACCGATGACCTGGTATGGTGGTTTCGCCAACGCATACGCGATGCAGGACTGGATACCTGGTTCCATCCGACAGTATCGATACAACGCAGCGATTCAGTTACATTCAATCATTTACAGGCATTTTCCAATCGGCCGCGCTCTCAAACGATATTACCCGGCGATCTGCTGCACGTAGACATTGGCATCAGTTATCTACGTTTACAAACTGATATTCAGGAGCATGCCTATATGTTACGACCCGGTGAGACCGATGTACCTGCTTCCATAAGCCGCGCATTTGCGCAAGCCAACCGACTGCAGGATATCCTGACCGATCAATTCAAAGAGAATAGGTCGGGCAACCAGGTGTTGGCCAACGCCTTAGCAACTGCAGCCAAAGAGAATATCCGCGCTACCATTTATTCGCATCCGATTGGTTTTCATGGACATGCGGCTGGACCAACCATTGGTCTCTGGGATCAGCAGCAGGGTGTACCCGGTTCGGGCGATTACCCTTTTCATTTAAATACTGCCTATTCGATTGAACTAAATGCCGCCACTTTTATTCCGGAATGGAAAAAAGACATTCGCATCATGCTCGAGCAAGATGGTATCTTTACGAAAGAGGGTTTCAGGTACCTGGGTGGGCGACAGAAGCAGATATGGCTGGTACCCAGGAACTCGTCTGTCAGGGGAAATTAACAGAATATCTGCCGGTTCTAGGCAACATTTTTAAGGATTAGTTTGTCTATATAAATTCACAACAAATAAC
>JBEIUM010000115.1:0-7780 GCA_040374385.1 Sediminibacterium sp.
GCAATACAAATGGTTGATACGCTGAGGGCTGAATTGGAAAAGCCCTCGCAATTGATGAATCATGCATTGATTTATAGACTATCAAATAATTTAACCTATAACAACACTTTTTTTTATCACGATCGCACCATCAGTCAATTGAAGAATGGCGGAAATTTTCGTTTAATTCGTAAAAAAGACATTGCAGATACATTGATTGAATATGATGCTTCAATTATTTATGGCTTGAAGGATGTGGAGCAATTTTATACCAATAATATTTTCCCGCAACTGCGGTCGCTCAGAAATCAGTTTTTATCTTCAAAGTTTTATTATTTATTGAAAAATGATACTGCTTTTGCCGCAGCAATCAATAGGGAGCCGGAGGTGATTCTTTTTAAACCCGGTGAGGAGAAGGCTTTATTTCAGTATTATAATACTCTTTATGAAGTGCGTCAAAATACTATGTTTCGTATAAAGGTTATTAAAAGGCAGCAACGGCAGGCAGTTAATATTATTAGCATGATAAAAAGGGATTATGGCATTGAATAATTTCTTGTCTGTTTCATGAATAAAGTATTAATCTACAGCTGATTTCTACCTTACTAATAGACACATTAATAATTTATGGAAGTTCACCACCACACCCACCACCCGAAGAAATGGAAAGAGTATTTCTGGGAGTTTTTTATGTTGTTCCTGGCTGTATTTTGCGGGTTTCTAGCAGAGATACAGGTGGAGCATTATGTGGAGCACCAGCGGGAGAGAAAATATATGGCAGACCTGGTGTCTGATACACATCAAGACACCGCATGGATTCACGGTGAGCTCTTAAGAACAGAACGTCAGTTGCGGGGATATGATTCGTTGACTACCTTGCTGAATCAACCGGATTACCAGGAAAAAGCGCCTATAGCCTATCGATTGTACGACGATTATAGTCCATTATTGACCCCATTTTTGACAGATCAGACTATAACACAATTAAGAAACTCAGGAAATCTGAGACTTATTAAATCTGTTGGAATAACTAAGCAAATCGATCAATATTGGACATGGCAGCAAGCTATAAAGACCATATCTAACCGGGTTGAGCAGCGGGTGGATATGATCCGTGAATTGGGTGTTCAGATCTTTGATCAGTGGCAAATTGATTCTGCCACTATTAAGAATCCGACCGATTTAACATTATCAGCCTTTAAACGTCAACCGAGTAAGTTTTTTTCAGCTAATACATCCTTTCTCTCCAAGGATCCGCTGGTTTTTAAAAAATATTCTAATATGCGCATCAATGTTTCATTGTCTGCACGGCTTTATCGGTGGGCTTTAATGGAAATGGAGAAGGATGGACTTAAACTCATTCGAATGATTGAGGATGAGTACAAGGTTAAATAATAATTGATATTTTAATTTCAAAGGCCTTAAAAGGCGAAGCAAAAAATCATCAAATCATTATATGGAAGTCCACCACCACACCCACCACCCAAAGAGATGGAAAGAGTATTTCTGGGAGTTTTTTATGTTGTTCCTGGCTGTATTCTGTGGGTTCTTAGCAGAATACATGCTGGAGCATAAGATTGAAAATGATCGGGCCAAAGAGCTGGCTAAGAGTTTTTATGAGGAGTTGGTTGAAGATTCTGTTCGACTAGATAAAATCATGGAGATGCGCTTTAAAAAAGAACAATGTACTAAGTACTTAATCCATTATTTTACCACGGCTGACTATAGCAGAGAAGCTGATACCGCTATGCGTTTCATGTCCTTCGCCTACATAAGCTTGTCATCACGTGTACTTTTCGAACCCAGTGAAGGAATCATTAATCAGCTGCAAAACTCGGGGAGTCGCAGGTATTTCAAAAATCAGCAACTGCAAAATGCCATTAGCCATCTTTCATCCAGCATCAGTTTTGTCAAATTACGGAACGAAAGAGAAATGGACTATATCACTCAGTACTTGCGACCTTTTTGTATTGAACATTTAAACTATGAGTGGCTCAATGAATTTACACAAGATGGAAAATTAAATGTTACGGATGCTTTCCTGACAAATCAACAGGTTAAAACTGCTCGTCCATATCTCAAGAATACGACAAGCATCAATCGAGATAAAGCAGCAAACATCTGCGGGCAATTGTTATTGCTATTGCGCGGCATGAGAAATACAACCATTCTCGATTATAGAAAAGCAGCTTCTAAAACAATGAAACTCCTGCGGGAAGAATTCCCTGAATTGAAAAAATAGCTTAGGGAACGTACTTGACTAATTCCCAAAGAAAATAGCTATACAGGACATTTCTCGTGGTAATTGATCAGCTCAATGGGCGCTCTTTCAAAAGTATAGCCCTCATAAGTCTTGTGTACTTCCTTTAGCACCTCTACAATTTCTTCCTCCGTCATTAATGTAACCAGCTTTTGGCGGAACTCTTTGATGTTGGGTAATCCCTTCAGGTAATTGGCATAATGCCTTCTCATCTCAAAAATACCCACCATGGGTCCCTTCCACTCCAGTGACTTGCGCAGGTGCTTGCGGCAAACTTCTATCCGTTCTTCTAAAGTAGGGGGGAGCCAATAGCTCTCCGGTTTGCAGATAATGTTTGATCTCCCGAAATATCCAGGGGTATCCGATCGCTGCCCTTCCGATCATAATGCCATCTACGCCATATCGGTTTTTATACTCGGCAGCTTTCTGCGGGCTATCAATATCGCCATTACCAAAAATGGGAATGTGTATGCGGGGATTGTTTTTTACTTTAGCAATCAGCGTCCAGTCCGCCTCACCCTTGTACATCTGCGCACGCGTTCTGCCATGAATGGCCAAAGCCTTGATACCCACATCCTGCAGGCGCTCGGCAACTTCTTCAATGTTCTTGCTTTGTTCATCCCAACCCAATCGGGTTTTCACCGTTACAGGCAACTTCGTGCTGTTGACCACCGCCCGGGTGAGTGATACCATTAGATCGAGGTCTTTCAATACCCCAGCCCCTGCCCCCTTGGTAACTACCTTCTTGACCGGACAACCGAAATTGATATCGAGCAGATCCGGATGAACCGTTTCAACAATGGCCGCACTCAGGGCCATGGCTTCCTCATCGCCCCCGAAAATCTGGATGCCTACAGGCCGCTCTTCCTCGAATATGTCGAGCTTCTGCCGGCTTTTGATGGCATTGCGTATCAATCCCTCGCTGCTGATGAACTCGGTGTACATCAGGTCGGCTCCGTTGTCCTTGCAAACAGCTCGAAAAGGCGGGTCGCTGACATCCTCCATCGGCGCCAGCAACAAGGGGAAGTCGGGTAGTTGTATGGAATCAATATGTACCATGAACGATTATAAGGAAAGGCTTAAAAAACATTCTTATCTTTCGGCCTGATTTGCAAAGGTACAATTCCAGCCACTATTGTATGATACCTTCTACAAGCTTATTGAATCGTTATCCTACCCAGTTGGCTTTATTATTGGCAATTACGGGTGTTTGCTTTATGGCCAGCGGGGCTGCCATGATGGTCATAGGTCCTTTGTTGTTTAATGTGCCGCTTGATCAACTGGCCAACCAGATGATGCAAAAGGAACACGCTAATTTGGCCAGAGTATTAAATACCATAGTTGCCTTCCTTTCATTTGGCCTGCCCCCCCTTATTTTGGCCTGGATGATGGGTGCCCGACCCCTGCTTAGACTGGGGTTTCATAGCGGTATGAACGCAAGGCAGTCGGGCTGGGTGATATTGATTGCCCTGGCATCTATCGGATTATCAGGTGCCTTGGCGGAGCTGAACCAACAGATACCCCTGAGCAAAGCGTGGCATATCAAAGCCAGGGCCTTAGAGGAATCTTACCAGCAAACGATCATGGCAATGGCCTATATGCCTCGCCTGAGCGATTTTTTGCTGGCATTGCTTACGATAGCCGCCGCCCCTGCCATCCTCGAAGAGCTGATGTTCCGTTCCGGATTTCAACCGATACTGATCGGCGTCACCCGGAGCCCTTTCTGGGGCATCCTCTTGACAGCTATGCTTTTCAGTGCCATCCACTTTTCTATATATGGATTCCTTTCCCGGCTGGCGCTGGGAATTTTGCTGGGACTGGTATATTTTTATGGAAAGAATATCTGGTTGCCCATATTATTCCATTTTCTCAACAATGCCCTCATTGTCGTGGTGCTTTATTGGGCAGGAAAAAATGGCAAGCCGCCAACGGAAGTCATGAATGAGAAAGTGCCGCTGATATGGGGCATGCTCTCGCTGATAGCCTTGTTTTTTTTATTCCGCAACTTTATAGCTGCCAGTCGCAGGTACTGGAATGAATCACCTTCCTTATTCCATTTTAAAAACGAGTTAGATGATTGATCAGTGGATACGTGTTTATGTTACACAGAACTTGGCAGAAGCCTCCATTCTAAAGGGATTGCTGGAGAAAAACGGACTGCCGGTACAGCTGCTCAATAAGCAAGACAGTGCTTACTTGCTGGGAAGTGCTGAGATATATGTGCCGCAGCAATTACTGCCGGCAGCTGAACTTATTATTGAAGGTAACCGACTCAATTAATCAGTAAGCTAATTTTATGCCACTACAGTTATCTGTTTTAAAAACACGCGCTATTACTGCCATTGTTTTTGTGGTAGTCATGTTGCTGGGATTGCTCTGGAGTCAGTGGAGTTATCTGATACTCTTTACAGTGATTCATGTTGGCTGTTGGTATGAATATAAACATCTGCTGCTGCGAATCGATCCGGATTATGATCAGATGAACAGCATCCACCACAATAGCATGCAATTGGCGGGTTGGGGACTTATGCTTACTGGTGGTATGCAGGAGCTTCGAATAGGGGAGCTGATATTTCCTGACCTGGGTCAATTTATTCTGGTGGCAGCACTTTTATTATTTATTGTTAATGAAGTACTGCGTAATAAAACCAATAGCTATCGATTTCCTCTCTATGCTCTTTTTGGCTTTTTATATATTTCTCTGGCCTGTTATTGCATGATGTTACTGTATGAAAATATCCGGCATCGTGTTTTTCCCGATCAACCCGATGTGATGATGCCTATTTTGGTTATCTCAACCATTTGGATCAATGATACCATGGCTTACCTCGTAGGTTCCCTCATTGGCAAGACGCCCCTCTCACCAGTTTCCCCCAAAAAAACTGTTGAAGGCACATTGGGGGGCATCATTTTATCTGTAATGGCAGTGACAATGGCAGGGGTTTATTTTTTCCAATTACCTACCCGACCGCTGCTCGTATTAACCATACTGACGGCCGTTGTGGGTACCTGGGGCGATTTATTGGAGAGTAAGCTCAAGCGAATGGCAGGCGTGAAAGACAGCGGACAAATTATGCCGGGCCACGGTGGTTTTATGGATCGGTTTGACTCACTACTGCTGGCAGTCATTGCAGTGGGACTGGTATTCAGCTGCTGGTATGCCGAATAATTAACCGAAGTCATCACCTGACATTATTCAATATTCCCGATTATCTTTGCGCATTAATTCATCATCATGACAATACATCGGGAGGGGTATAGAACCATTGCCATCGCAGCACTTGTATTTGGGTTGCTGAATCTGGCTAGCTTTTCGTTGTTGAGTGATGAGTATCCTGCAACGGCCATTGTTATTTTCTTCGCTACCCTCGCCGTTTTTCTTTTTCTGGTTTCCTTTTTCCGTATCCCCCGCCGTGCATTAACTATAAATGATAACCAGATAATTTGTCCCGCCGATGGTAAGGTAGTGGTAATCGAAGAAGTAGTAGAACAGGAATACTTTAAGGATAAGCGCATTCAGGTGAGTATTTTTATGAGTCCCGCCAATGTGCATGTTAACCGTAACCCTGTTTCAGGGGAAGTTGTTTACAATCAATACCATCCCGGTAAGTACCTGGTAGCCTGGGATCCGAAATCATCTACCGATAACGAGCGCTGGACAGTCGTTACGCGCCACCCTCGGGGTGAGGTTTTATACAAGCAGATTGCCGGTGCTTTGGCCCGCAGGATATGTAATTATACTCCCGTTGGTACCCGGATTGAGCAGGGCGACGAGTTTGGTTTCATCAAATTCGGTAGCCGGGTGGATGTGCTTTTACCCCTGGGTGCGCAGGTAAAGGTTCAGCTGAACCAAACGGTACAGGGGGGCGTAACCGTGCTGGCGGCCTGGTAAGAGATTTTAACAGGTTCAATTTTCTGATTTTAAAAAAAATGTGTACCTTTATATAACAAATAAAACAATATAATATGAAAAAAGTACTGGTTTTAGCTGCTGCTGCCTTCTTCCTGGGTGCCGGTGTTACAAATGCCTGCGAAGGAAAAAAGTGTGGCGATAAGAAAGAATGCGGAAAGAAAGAGTGCTGCAAGAAAGGCGATAAGAAAGCTGCTTCTGCTCCCAAAACAACTAAAAAAGCTTAATCCTGTTATACAGGATGTAAGGATCCTCTTCCTGAAACAGGAAGGGGATTTTTTTTGCCCCTACAGCAACTGCTCCAACTCCTGTAAGTGGGTAATTGTATAGGTTGGTTGAATGGATGTTTCGATGCCGGTATGGTTGACCAGAATGGTATCCATGCCTGCGTTCATGCCGCCTTGTATGTCAGCTTCCGGATTATCGCCGATCATGATGCTTTCATTGGTTGTTGCACCGGCTTCCCGCAGGGCATGATCAAAGATGGCTTTCTGTGGTTTCAGGCTATTGCTTGCTTCCGAAGTGGTAACGACCTGAAAAAAAGTATGCAGGTTGGCATTTCTGAGCTTGTTGTGTTGCACTTCTTCAAAACCATTGGTCACCAGGTGCAGGGCATATTTTTTATTCGTCAGGTACTGTAAAATTTCACGGGTGTAAGGAAACAGGTTGTTTTTGGTTGGAAGGATTTGAAGAAAATCTACAGCCATTTTTCTAGCCAGTGCTTCGTCGGCTAGCTTATGATCAACCAGTGCCAGCCACATTCTTTTCCACCTTAACTCGTCTTGTTTGATTTCCCCTCTTGTGTATTTTTCCCACAACCGGTGGTTGTGGAAGGAATATCTTTCATAGAAACCAGTAAAATCGTTGATTCCCTTTTCCTGTAAGTCAAGGGTATGATATAAATCAGCTAATGATTCCCGCGCATTGGTTTCGAAGTCCCACAAGGTATGATCCAGGTCGAAAAAAATATGGCGGTATTTCATGCTGCAAATTACACATTGACGGGCGTTCCCCGTTCTTATTCCATAAAAATCACGCAACTTTGTTGCAACCAATCAAGTGCACATGAAAGCAGTCATTACCGGAGCCTCCCAGGGTATAGGAAAAGCAGTCGCCGATCATTTTGCTGCTGCCGGCTATGATTTATTTCTCTGTAGTCGCGGAGAGGTCAGTCTCTATCATACATTGGAGGAATTGCAGACGAAATACCCTGAAAGGCAGCTGTATGCGCGGCCAACAGATATGTCGCAACAATCGGAGGTAGTAGCTTTTGCTCAATGGATTTTATCTTTTGGCGTTCCGGATGTTTTGGTGAATAATGCAGGTCAGTTCATACAGGGACAAATAAGTACGGAAGCTGAAGGTGCCCTGGAACAAATGATGCAAGTCAATCTCTTTTCTGCTTATCATTTAACTCGTGCTTTGTTGCCAGCGATGAAAGAAGCCGGTAGGGGACATATTTTTAATCTGTGCTCGATTGCCTCCCTACGTGCTTATCCCCATGGAGGCAGCTATGGTATCTCGAAATATGCATTGGCCGGATTTACTGCCAACTTACGTGAAGAGCTAAAAACAAACGGCATTAAAGTGACGGGTATTTTTCCG
The DNA here is from genome assembly GCA_040374385.1 of Sediminibacterium sp. GTDB lineage: Bacteria > Bacteroidota > Bacteroidia > Chitinophagales > Chitinophagaceae > Sediminibacterium. The sequence goes on from JBEIUM010000115.1 coordinate 7,755, forward strand.
GGCGCTACCATGAGTCCGAGTTGGGA
>JBEIUM010000314.1:0-2103 GCA_040374385.1 Sediminibacterium sp.
ATTTCATACTTGCAGCGTGAACCCTGCGGTATCTCGATGATGGCATTCACCACACGGGGGGCTTGCTTGCCACTTGGAACGCCATGCCAGGGATGAACTACATGGGATATCTTTTTCATAAATGCTATTTTGCAATATTATAACCAAGGGCAGCCATCAGTAAGCCACCCAAAACTGTGATCAATGCGTAACCAACGAAAATACCATATTTACCCTGCTGGATAAATTGTAAACTTTCCCAGGACAGTGCCGACAAAGTGGTAAATCCACCACAGAAACCGGCAATGAGAAAAATCCGCCAGTCTTCTCCCATCAGTTGTCGTCCATATTTTGCCATCAGAAAACCAATGAGCAGGGAGCCCGAGAGGTTAACAACCAAGGTACCATAGGGGAGTGCTGCTGACCGAAGCCATTGTCCAACGAGGTAGCGCAACATCGAGCCCAGCATACCTCCTAAACCAACCAGTAATAAAGAGGGAAGCATAGAAATGGTTATTGAGGTGAAATGATGTACCAGCGTTTATCTATTTGTCGCATATACAAAGTATCTTTTTTTTCCGGTTCATAGGAAAGACTGTAAACCAGACGGGCTGTTTGGTTATTGTTTTCTTCTAAGGCATGCACCTGAATAGAAGCAGAGCGATGCAATTGTCTGCCCTCTCTGTCGAGCAACCGAAAGGCGGTTTCATCCTCCCGCAATGAACGTTGGAGCAGACTATCTTGAGCGCAATACCTGGCAGCAGCCACAAAATCACCCTCTAAACTGGCTTGCAGGTAATTCCTTCCGGCATCGAGTGCATTATCCGCACCAGGGGCTGCTGCAGGTTCTGATTGGCAGGCATAAAGCAGGAGGCAAAGAAATAGATATTGAAACAGGTATTTCATGGCTTAAAGGTACATCTTTCCCCGCAGGCCTGCGGGAACCTACCACAACTATGAACAGGATGTTGAAAAGACCCTGAACAGCAGCATCGAAACCTCTCCACCAAAAACAAGATTTGCATAAACTTTATTACTTTCATTCAAAATTTACTTGATGTTGAAACCTACCAAGATATGGATGGTAGCGCTGCTGATGCTAACCATTTCCTGCCAGCAACCATCCAAAAACAATTCCGATACTGGCACCATCAATGGTCACCCCGCATGGATGATGCAGGGAAATGTCTACGAGGTAAATGTGCGCCAATATACCCCGGAAGGTACTTTTCGTGCATTTGAAGCGCACTTGGATCGCCTGCATGATATGGGTGTACATACCCTCTGGTTCATGCCCATTCAACCCATCAGCAAAAAAGACAGGAAGGGAACGCTGGGCAGCTATTACGCAGTGGCTGATTACACCGGGATCAATCCGGAATACGGCAACATGGAAGATTGGAAACATCTGGTGGAAGCAGCACATGCCAAGGGATTCAAAGTGCTGATGGACTGGGTGCCCAATCATTCAGGTGCCGATCATTACTGGTTGACCAAACACCCTGATTTTTATGTGCGTGACAGTGCAGGAAATGCCATATCGCAATTCGATTGGACAGATACACGTAAACTCAACCATAGCAATCCCGTTTTACGTGATACCATGATCGAACAAATGAAATTTTGGATACGGGAAAGCAATATTGACGGCTATCGCTGTGATATGGCTCACTTAGTGCCTGCCGAATTCTGGAATCCCTGCATCCAGGCGTTGAAGAAAATGAAAAATATCTTCATGTTGGCGGAAGCCGATGCTCCCTGGTTGCATACGGCCGGATTTGATGCGACTTATGGTTGGCCTGAATTCCACCTGATGAACGACATAGCTGCCGGAAAAAAGAAGCCCACCGACCTGGTTGCCTTCTTACAGCAACTGGACAGTACATTTCCTGCGAATGCCATTCGCTTGCGCTTTACCAGCAACCACGATGAAAATAGCTGGAACAAAGCTGACTATGGCACTATGCCGGGATCCATCCACGCACCTTTTGCCGTGCTGACACATACGCTTGTTCGCTCATTGCCACTAATTTATAGTGGTCAGGAGGAGCCCATACTACGAGCTATACCTTTCTTCGAAAAAGATAGTATGGCTTTCAAACAACTGGCACGTGCCCCTTTGTA
>JBEIUM010000056.1:0-13993 GCA_040374385.1 Sediminibacterium sp.
GCTGCAGCAGCCTGTGCGCCTATGGTGCAAGACTATTCGGAGAAGATTCTCATTGTTCGGAATGTAAAGAATTAACCACACTCAAACTTCACACCCACACTAGCTTGTTAGCGCTGATCTCAGAATGGGGCGCGTACCCAAAGCCCTTACCATCCGCCAACGGCGGACGGTTGGGCGTTTTCCCTTGCTCACGCTCGAAAGCAAGCTTTCTTCGTTCGCAAGTGAAAACGCCCCCCGCTTGCAGCGGAAGGGCGTTTGTGCGGAAGAGGAGATTCGAACTCCCACGGCTGTTACCCCGCTACCACCTCAAAGTAGTGCGTCTACCAATTTCGCCACCTCCGCAGGGAGCGCAAAGTTAATTAAAAGGATTGAATATTACACCCACCAGCCCGAACAATTACATCCGCTCAGGTACCGAAATACCCAATAACCCCATGCCATTCCTGATCACATGCATCGTTAACTCAGCTAACTGTAACCGCCGGCGCTTATACCCCGCCGTGGGCGCCCCGGCTATGGAATGAGCTGCGTATAAACCATTGAAAATTTTTGCTACCTGGTACGTAAAAATAGCGAGCTGCGAGGGATCATGCTGTCGCGCCGCCTCCTCAATCACCGCCGGAAATGTCTCCAACGCTAACACCAACTCCCGCTCCTCCGGCATCCAGGGCTCCTCAACACCAGCCTCTACCTGCACCCCGGCCGCAGTACCAGCCTTCCTCAAAATGCTGCAAATACGGGCATGCGTATACTGTATGAACGGTCCGGTAAACCCATGAAAATCGATGCTCTCCTCGGGATTAAAAACCATCTTCTTGCGGGGATCTACCCGCAACAAAAAGAACTTTAAAGCCCCTAACCCAATCACCTCATTCAAATGCTCTAACTCCTCCTCACTGAAATCATTCACCTTCCCCAACTCCGCCGTCTTCGCACCCGCTATCCGTAACATATCATCCAACAAATCATCCGCATCGACCACCGTGCCCTCGCGACTCTTCATCTTCCCCGTCGGTAACTCCACCATGCCATAACTGAGGTGATAAATGCCATCCGCCGAAGGCAAACCCAATTTCTGACAAATCAACTTGAGCACCTTGAAATGATAATTCTGCTCATCACCTACCACATATATACTCTGCTCCGCTTGAAACTCTAACCGCTTCTGCTCCGCTAACCCTATGTCCTGCGTGATATATACCGACGTGCCATCACTGCGTTGTACCAACTTCTCATCCAACCCGTCCGCCGTTAAATCAATCCACACACTGCCATCCGGCTTCTGAAAGAAAACACCCTTTTTCAAACCAACCTGTACCAAATCCTTTCCCAACAAATAAGTATTGCTCTCATAGTAGGTCTTGTGAAACGTACTGCCAATGCGGCGATACGTTGCATCAAACCCCTCATATACCCAGCCATTCATGTTCTTCCATAAATTCACCGTTGCCTCATCACCCTGCTCCCACAACAACAACATCTCCTGCGCCGCCTTCATAATAGGTGCCTCTTTCTCTGCCTGCTCCTTGCTGAGTCCGCGCGCTATCCCCGCTTCCACCTCTTCCTTCAATGCCTCATTGAACCGTACATAATAATCCCCTACAAAATGATCCCCCTTGGTTTGAGTAGTAGCCGGCGTCGCACCCCCGCCATACCGCTGCCAGGCTATCATGCTCTTGCATATATGTATGCCGCGGTCATTCACAATACAGGTCTTGACCACTTCATGTCCGTTCGCTTCGAGTATCGATGCGATGCTGCTTCCTAAAAAGTTATTCCGCAAATGCCCGAGATGCAAGGGTTTATTGGTATTGGGAGAGGAATATTCCACCATGATCCGCTCGCGCTTTTCCTGCACAAAGCCATAGGTACGCTCTGCATAACTACCTTCCAGCCAACGGCTGCAAAAGGCTGCCTGCACCTCTAAGTTTAAAAATCCTTTGATTAAATTGTAGGAGGCGAACAGGTCGGGTCTTCTTGCTACCAGCATCGCGCCCAGGCGCTCCCCCAACTCCGCAGGAGATACCCCCAATGGCTTCACCAATGCAAACAATACCACCGTGTAATCTCCGGTGAACTCCGGCTTAGTGGCATTCACCAAGATATCTTCGGGCTGAAATGACTTTCCATAAGCTGCCTGTAAAGTCGCTGCCGTCTCCTGCTTTATTTCATGTACGAGTCGCATGGGTAGTAGTAAGGTCTGCAAAAGTAACTAATTAAGCCCTACCTTCGCCCTTCGCTATGAGGAAGTTGCACGCATTTATCCGTGGTCTCATCCTGAAAGTGGTAGATGCTTTTTATCCGCCATTCCGAAAGATATTCCCCCTGCAAACCTTCCGCTATGCCGCCTGCGGCGGTGCCAATACCCTGCTGGATATTTTCCTTTTCTTTTGCGCCTTCCACTTTCTTTTTAAAGAACAACCCGTTCATATTCCCCCCATTACCATCGGGGCTCATATAGCAGCCTTTCTCGTTAGCTTCTTTTTTACCTTTCCCGTGGGGTTCTACCTGAGTCGTTACGTCGTTTTTCAGCAGACAGAAGTCGCCAAACGCACGCAATTGGGACGTTATTTTGCTGTGGTATTTATCTGCATCCTTCTTAACTACATCTTCCTGAAGCTTTTCGTTGATTATTGGGGCTGGTATCCTACACCTTCCAAGATGCTTACGACCCTTTTTGTGGTGACCTTCAGCTATCTATCCCAGAAACATTACACCTTCCGCCCCCCGGCGACACCACGCTGACCCTCTTTTTATGTCATTTTTACCCAATTCGTAATAATGCCTGTCAAAGCTTGCGGCTTGTCACTGCTCGGACTGACATTTTTGCACATTATGTCAGGTGGCACAAAGATTGGTAACTATTGATTATTAATTCATTGAAAAACAACTATATGGGCAAAATAATCGGAATTGACCTGGGTACCACCAACAGCTGCGTAGCTGTAATGGAAGGTAATGAACCGGTAGTGATCGCCAACGAAGAGGGTAGAAGAACCACCCCTTCTATGGTGGCTTTCCTGAAAAATGGTGAGCGCAAAGTGGGCGACCCCGCCAAGCGCCAGGCCATTACCAATCCTAAAAATACCATTGCTTCCGTGAAGCGTTTCATGGGCCGCCGCTTCGATGAAGTGACCGAAGAAATCAGTCACTGGAGCTACCAGGTGGCCAAGGGTGATAACAACACCTGCCGCGTTGCCATCGACGACCGTCTTTACACACCCCAGGAAATCTCTGCCATGATTCTTCAGAAAATGAAGAAAACGGCGGAAGATTACCTCGGTCATGAAGTAAACGAGGCCGTTATTACCGTGCCCGCCTATTTCAACGACGCTCAGCGCCAGGCAACCAAAGAAGCCGGTGAGATCGCAGGCCTGAACGTTCGCCGTATCGTGAACGAGCCTACCGCTGCAGCACTTGCTTATGGTCTGGACAAAAAATCAGTGGACCAAAAAATCGCTGTGTTCGACCTGGGTGGTGGTACATTCGATATCTCCATCCTTGAACTGGGTGATGGTGTGTTTGAAGTGAAATCTACCAACGGTGATACCCACCTCGGTGGTGATGATTTTGATAAGGTGATCATGGACTGGCTCGCGGATGAATTCAAGAACCAGGAAGCCATCGATCTGCGCAAAGATCCTATGGCATTGCAGCGTCTGAAAGAAGCTTCTGAGAAAGCCAAAGTGGAACTGAGCTCCTCTTCTGAAACAGAAATCAATCTTCCCTATATCACAGCAGTAGATGGTGTACCCAAGCACCTGGTGCTGAAACTGAGCCGAGCGAAATTCGAGCAGCTTGCTGATAAACTTTTCGCCCGCTGTTTGAAGCCTTGCGAGGAAGCACTGAAAGATGCCGGTTACGCTGTATCTCAGATTGATGAAGTGATTCTCGTGGGTGGTTCTACCCGTATCCCCAAAGTACAGGAGATCGTGGAGAAATTCTTCGGTAAGAAACCCAACCGGGGTGTTAACCCTGATGAAGTAGTGGCACTGGGTGCTGCTATCCAGGGAGCAGTACTTACCGGTGAGGTGAAAGATGTGTTGTTGCTCGATGTTACCCCGCTGAGCTTGGGTATTGAAACCATGGGTGGTGTAATGACTACCATGATCGCTTCCAACACAACCATTCCTACCAAGAAAACAGAAATTTATTCTACCGCCAGCGATAACCAGCCCGGTGTTCAAATTCACGTGCTGCAAGGTGAGCGTCCCATGGCGAATCAGAACAAGAGCCTAGGTATGTTCAACCTCGATGGTATTCCTCCGGCCCCCCGTGGTGTGCCTCAGATCGAAGTAACTTTCGATATCGATGCCAATGGCTTGCTGAATGTGAGCGCTAAAGACAAGGGTACCGGTAAGGAACAAAAAATCAGAATCGAAGCGGGTAGTGGATTGAGCAAGGAGGAAATCGAAAAGATGAAGGCGGAAGCCAAGGCCAACGAAGCCACCGATAAACTGGCGCGTGAGAAAGTTGAAAAACTGAACCAGGCCGATAGTCTGATCTTCCAAACTGAAAAGCAATTCAAAGAATTCGGTGACAAGATTCCTGCTGATAAAAAAGGTGCTATTGAAACGGCCCTGAATAAACTGAAGGAAGCACACAAGAACCAGGATATCGCAGCAGTTGATGCAGCCATGGCTGAAATGAATACAGCATGGACAGCAGCCAGCGAAGATATTTATAAGGCCCAGCAAGCAGCCGGTGAAACTGCACAACCGGGTGCTGATAATGCAGGTGCCAATACTTCACAGGCAGGAGGTGAAACAGTAACCGATGCTGAGTTCGAGGAAGTGAAGTAATCAGACAATACCTATATTTATTAACTGCCCGTCTTTTAGATGGGCAGTTTTTTTTGGTATAAAAAAAGTCTGCACTGGGGCAGACTTTTACTTTTTATGTGCTCCATTTTTTATGCGACCGATCTGCGAATGATGTTCAATGCAGCTCCTGCCTTGAACCATTCGATTTGCTGTTCATTGTAAGTGTGGTTGGCTAAAATAGTATGGCTGCTGCCATCTGCATGCGTGAATACGAGTTGCAGAGGCTTACCAGGAGCAAACGTTGTTAGTCCGTTGATTTCAATCGTATCATCTTCCTGTATCAGATCATAGTCTGCTTTGTTCGCAAAAGTAAGCGCCAGCATACCTTGTTTCTTGAGGTTGGTTTCGTGGATGCGGGCGAAGGACTTTACCAGAATGGCGCGAACACCGAGGAAGCGGGGTTCCATAGCTGCATGTTCACGGGAACTTCCTTCACCATAGTTTTCATCACCCACTACAATGGTACCTACACCGGCAGCTTTGTAAGCTCTTTGGGTGGCGGGCACCGGACCATACTCACCGTTAAGCTGGTTCTTTACGGAGTCTGTTTTTTCATTGAAGAAATTCACAGCACCGATCAACAGGTTATTGCTGATGTTGTCGAGGTGTCCGCGGAATTTCAACCAGGGTCCTGCCATGCTGATGTGGTCGGTGGTGCACTTGCCTTTGGCTTTGATCAATAATTTCAAACCTTTGAGGTCAGTTCCTTCCCAGGCAGGGAAGGGTGCCAATAACTGCAGTCGCTTGCTGTTGGGGTCTACCACTACATTCACGCTGCTGCCATCTTTTGCCGGAGCCTGGTAGCCGGCATCTTCCACTGCAAAGCCACGGGGCGGCAATTCTTGTCCGCCGGGTTCATCAAGCTTCACCTGCTCACCCTTATCGTTGGTGAGGGTGTCTGTGATGGGATTGAAACGCAGGTCGCCTGCAATCGCCAATGCTGTTACTAATTCGGGTGAGCCCACAAAAGCCAGTGTATTGGGATTACCATCGGCACGTTTGGCGAAGTTTCTGTTGAAACTATGTACGATGGTATTGCGTTCTTTTTTCTCTGCTCCCACGCGATCCCACATACCGATGCAGGGTCCGCAGGCATTGGCGAAAACACGGGCACCAATAGAATCGAAAACTTCCAGGAAGCCGTCGCGTTCTACAGTATATCTTACTTGCTCAGATCCCGGCGTAATGGTGAATTCACTTTTGAGGGTAAGTCCTTTTTCTTTTACCTGGCGGGCGAGACTAACAGAACGGCTGATGTCTTCATAAGAGCTGTTGGTGCAGCTACCGATCAGACCCACCTCAATTTTGGCAGGCCAGCCATTGGCTTCAACGGCTTCCTTCATTTTTGAAAGTGGTGTTGCCAGGTCGGGTGTGAAAGGTCCGTTCAGGTGTGGCTCCAGTTCACTGAGGTTGATTTCGATTACCTGGTCGAAATATTTCTCGGGGTTGGCATATACCTCAGCATCTCCGTTGAGGTGGGCTGCAATGGCATCGGCCATATTAGCTACTTCCTCGCGGCCGGTGGCACGCAGGTAGCGTCCCATGCTATCGTCATATCCGAAGGTGGAAGTGGTAGCGCCAATCTCCGCACCCATGTTACAAATGGTTCCTTTACCGGTGCAGCTCATGCTGCGGGCACCTTCACCGAAATATTCTACGATGGCTCCGGTTCCGCCTTTTACGGTCAGGATACCAGCCACTTTCAAAATCACATCTTTGGGGGCGGTCCAGCCACTCAGTTTACCTGTCAGGCGAACGCCGATCAGTTTAGGCCATTTCAATTCCCAGGGGAGTCCTGCCATCACATCGCAGGCATCTGCACCACCCACACCGATGGCGATCATACCCAGACCGCCGGCATTTACGGTATGTGAATCGGTTCCGATCATCATACCTCCGGGGAAGGCATAGTTTTCAAGCACTACCTGGTGGATGATACCGGCACCGGGTTTCCAGAAGCCGATACCGTATTTATTGGAAACGGAGGCGAGGAAATCATATACTTCTTTACTTTCTTCATTGGCTACTTTCAAGTCTTGTGCTGCTTCTACTTTGGCTGTAATGAGGTGATCGCAGTGTACGGTGGATGGCACGGCCACTGATTGACGGCCGGCCTGCATGAACTGCAGCAGCGCCATTTGTGCGGTTGCATCTTGCATGGCGACGCGATCGGGAGCAAAGTCTACATAGCTTTTTCCACGCTCAAATACCTGTGCTGCCTGATCGGGGTGTAGGTGCGTAAACAGAATTTTTTCACTCAGGGTCAGGGGACGTCCCAGTACCTTCCTGGCTGCCTCAACCCGTTCGGGGAAGTTGGCATAAACTTGCTTAATCATCTCGATGTCAAAAGCCATAATATAAAATTTGCAGGTGTAAAATGTTCAATTAAAATACCCGAACTGATCACGGTCAGCGGCGGGGCGAAATTACCAAAAAGTCCCTTGGGGTAAAACTCTTTTTAGTTAAAATGGTTAATTTTGCTTTGCTTTACAATCGTTATTTGACCATGCAGAAACTCAGAGATTACATAGAATTCAATGTATTCGGTGTTTGCACTTTATTGGGCGAGCGTTTTGGCATTGCCAGTTCCCGTATCAGGTTCTGGTTCATCTACATCAGCTTTCTGACCTTTGGCTCCCCGGTGATCATCTACATGATCATGGCTTTCTGGATCAACATGCGCCAATATATTTCCTATGGCAGGCGCAATCCGCTGCGGTATTAATCGGCTTTATTTGATTGGCTTTACTTAGTTACCCGTACCTGATTCCCCTTATTGGATCGCTTCTCGTATTTTGACCAATTGCTCCAGCAGTTCTGGTAATTGTTCCAGCGCCAGCATATTGGCACCATCGCTCTTGGCAACTGCCGGATTGGGATGGGTTTCAATGAAGAGTCCGTCAGCACCTACGGCAATGGCCGCCTTGGCAATGGTACCGATCAACTGGGGGTTACCGCCTGTTACACCTGATGGCTGATTGGGTTGCTGGAGGGAGTGGGTACAATCCATGATCACCGGCACGGCATGGGCCTGCATCCAGGGGATGTTCCGGTAATCGACAACCAGGTCTTGATAACCAAAGGTGTTGCCTCTTTCGGTGAGCATCACTTGGCTGTTGCCGGACTGTTGAATTTTTTCAACAGCGAATTTCATGGAGTGGCCGCTGAGGAATTGGCCCTTTTTTACATTGACAATTTTTCCGGTAGCTGCCGCCGCCTGCAAGAGATCGGTTTGTCTGCAAAGGAAGGCAGGTATTTGCAGGATGTCGATGTAGGGTGCTGCCAGCGCAGCTTCCGCTGCTGCATGTATATCGGAGGTAGTAGGTAACCCGAAAGTTTGTCCTGCCTTTTGTATCAAGGCCAGGGCTTTTTCATCACCGATACCCATGAAAGATCCGGCACTGGTGCGGTTGGCTTTGCGGTAGCTGGCTTTGAAGACACAGGGGATACCATATTGTTTGCCCAGGTCCGCCAATTTTCCTGCAACTTCCATCACCAGTTCTTCTGATTCGACCACGCAGGGTCCGGCGATTAAAAAAAAGGAGTCCGGACGATACGTTTGCCGGGAGAAAAGTTGCTGGAGGAATTCGGGCATCATATGCTTGTAATAAAGTCTGTCGGTTGCGTGTAAAAGTAAGTAATAATTGCCAACTGCTTGGCGGACCGACCCTGGGAGGGGTAGTCATTTTTTGAAGTAACTTGCACCCGAAATTCATGTTATGTCGACTCCAAAAGAAAAGATTCTGGTCATCGGTGCTTCCGGACAAATCGGTGTTGAGCTTACGCTCGCGCTGCGGAATATTTATGGAAATGCACAAGTTATTGCTTCCGACCTACGGGAGGAAAATCCTTTGCTGGCCGGCACCGGCCCCTATGTGAGTTTGGATGTGATGAATAAGGAAATGTTACATGTGCAGGTGATTCGTCAAAATATCACCCAGATTTATTTGCTGGCGGCGATGCTATCGGCTACAGGGGAGAAAAATCCGCACCTGGCCTGGCACCTCAATATGCAGGGATTATTGCATGTATTGGATATCGCCCGCGAGGAAAAACTCAGCAAAGTGTATTGGCCCAGTAGCATCGCAGTTTTTGGTCCAACCTCCCCCCGCCAACTTTGTCCCCAACATACGGTCATCGAACCCACCACGGTATATGGTATTAGCAAGTATGCCGGTGAGTTCTGGTGCAATTATTACCACAAGCGCTATGGTGTGGATGTGCGAAGTCTTCGTTATCCCGGTCTGATCAGTTATAAATCTTTGCCCGGCGGTGGCACCACTGATTATGCTGTGGAAATTTATCAGGAAGCATTATTGCAGGGAAAGTACAATTGTTATCTGGCAGCTGATACCTACCTGCCGATGATGTACATGCCCGATGCGCTCAGGGCTACCCTGGAATTGATGGAGGCACCTGCTGACAAAATTTCTGTCAGAACCTCCTATAACATCGCAGGTATGAGTTTTTCTCCGAAGGAAATTGGGGCATCCATACAGCGTCATTTGCCAGCGTTCCAAATGCAATATCAACCAGATTACAGGCAATCGATTGCTGAAAGCTGGCCACAAAGCATTGACGACAGTGTAGCACGCAACGATTGGGGCTGGCAGCCGGCCTTTGATCTGGATAAGATGACGGTAGACATGCTCAATAACCATCCTGAAAATAAAGGACGCAGATTCTAGCCATCCATTTTTAGAAACGGAAGCCAATTCCAATATTCCCACCCCGAATGCCTGCCCATGGTCCGGTCACCTGGATGTTGGCGCCGGCGGCATTAACAGTCGTTTTGATATCAAAGGGATCTACTTTAATACCGTTGAGACTATTTTGCAGGGAAGTAATTTCTTGCGCTGAAAGTGGTACAATTGGTTTAAGATCTAAATTTCCTGTGCAAGTGCCGAAATGCCCGCCAATCAGTTGAAGATCCATCACCAGGCGCTTCGATAGGTTGAATTGCCAACCCAGCATGATTCCTCCACTGGTGGAAGTAACGCGTCCGATAAAGTCGCCGGTTTTATCACTTGGGCCGGTTCCGCTGGAAGAGTACGTGATAGGCGTGGTAGCATCAAATGTTGCGAAGCGGGCATAGGCTGCGAGGTAAAATCCTTTCAGGTTACCCTTGCCTAAGTAAAAGCGTAATTCAGGGGTAATGGCTGAGTTGCCAGTTTGAATGGAATTGAATTGAAGTGCACTGCCGCTGACATTATTGTCAAAATAATCTTTGAAGGGTAAACTACTCTTCGGCATCCAGCGATAGCTGAGTGATAATGATAGTTTTCTGGTGAGTGCACGTTCATAGGTGAAGTGATAATTTTTCAGCACCAGGGAGCTGAGATTGGCACGCAAAATGTTCTTAGGCAGGGCCGTCTCGGCTTTTTTTTCCTGAGCGATTGTTGCGATAGGTAACAGCAATAAGAATAAGATGGACCGTTTCATGGGGCTTGATTTTTGGTGGGGTATGTTAAGAAAGTAAATCTAATACGGTTTTTTTATCCAGCACACTTAACGTATTATCTCTTACCTGTTTCATCACTTTATTTAATCCGCAGGACTTTTCATCACAGTCCTTACATTTTTCATAGAAATTCAGGCTGACACATGGCAATAAGGCGATGGGACCTTCCAATAGCCGCATGATGCGCGAGAGTGGTATTTGCTGTGGTGGAAGTTTAAAAAAGTAGCCGCCTCCTTTACCTTTTTTGCTTTCAAGAATACCATCTTTTTTCAATTGCAGTAAAATGTTCTCCAGAAATTTAAGCGGTATCTTTTTCTTCCTGGAAATCATGGCAATCAGCACTGGCCCCTCCTCGCGGTGTTCTGCCAGATAGGTCAGCGCCTTGAAAGCATACTGGGTTTTCTTCGACAACATTACAGCAATATAGGAAAAAATCGGAAAGTGAAACGTGTGCCTAAAAACCTAAAACATCTTTCATAGAGAAAATGCCTCTTTTATCTTGGGTAAATGCAGCCGCCAGCAAGGCTCCCATGGCAAAGCCTGTTCTATTGTGCGCTGTATGTATCAATTCGATATCATCGATGGGAGAGCTGTATTGTATACGATGGGTGCCGGGGGTAGGGTCGATACGTTTGGAAATGATGGGCAACAGGCCGGGATCGGTACTGGTTTCATTCACCCAGGCCGATAAATCTGGTCGCGCAGCCAGCAGATCTTCTGCCAACGTGATGGCTGTTCCGCTGGGGGCGTCTTTTTTTTCAGTGTGGTGAATTTCCTCAATCGATGGGCGGTAGTTCGGGTGGGCTTTCATCAACTTCGCCAGCCAGGCATTGGCCGCAAAGAACAGGTTAACGCCAATACTGAAATTACTGGCATAGACAAGGCAGCCTTGTTTCGATTGGCAATGCGCAGCTATTTTTTCCCATTGATCGAGCCAGCCGGTACTTCCGGATACAACGGGGATACCGGCATCCAAACAAGTGGTGATATTGTCGGCAGCCGAATGGGGTCCGGTGAATTCAATCGCTACATCTACCTGACTGAGGTTGGCTGCAGTGAGATCTTGCTGATTGGAAAGATCAATGATGAGTGGAAAGCTGTGACCTTCTTGGCGGCCGGCTGCTTCAATCGCTTTCCCCATTTTTCCATATCCTATCAGTGCAATTTTCATCGGTTGTTCCATTAACGTGCCTCTCTGGATTTATCAGATTTTGATCTTAGTTGAAAAGTGAGTGAGAGCCCCGCATTGCGGCTTATCGGATCAAGTCTTGGCCGCAGCTGCATGCTTAAGTTATTACTGACATCGAATTCTTTGAGGTGAGCGAACACAGTGGCATCCACCACCTGAAATCCCCAGGCCAGCAGAAAAAATAATACAGAATAATCCCTATCGCGGCGATATGCATTTCGGTAGTTGATCAGATTATCAATAGAAAGCCCTGTTAATTCTTGGTCTATAAATGGAACATCACTGGGGTCTCCCTGCGCCTGTTTATAGCGCGCTTCATAAGCGAACTTCAGCTTCTTGTAAGTATTGTTATTGTAGATATACGTACCTACCGGAATAGCGATGATGCCATAAGCCAGTGGGATCTTCCAGTATTGTTTGTTGTAGGCCTGCCCCCAGCCGGGAAGAATGGCCGAACGACGGGTTGCGATTCTCGGGTCATGTTTTTTTACACTGTCTTTGACAGCTGTCTTTTGTACACTGCTATCTGCAGCAGGCTGCCCGCTGTTCTGCGCCTGCAGGATTTGTCCGATTAATAAAATCGAAATCAGCAGTATGACAAATTTTTGGATGACCATACCTTAACTGATGGTGATGTGCAGGTCTTTCAGTAATTTATTCAGTCCGTCGAGTGAATAATAGGGTAAGGTGATGCTGCCATGTCCTTTGGAATGATGCACCAATTTAGCTTTCGTACTGAATTGTGAAGAGATGGCATCCTCAATTTTTTTATAGGCCGTTGGAAGTTCCTTTGATTTTTTTGATGCGCCCGCAGACTTGGACTTATATTGACTTTTTACCCATTCCTCTGTTTGTCGCACGCTCAATCCTTTGTCCATGATTTGGTGGAAAGCCATTAACTGCCTGTCAACCGTATCGATATTAATCAATGCCCGTGCATGTCCGAAACTAATTTTTCCCTGTCTCACCGCCAGTTGAATGTCCGGTGGTAGTTTGAGCAAACGGATATAATTGGAAACCGTGCTACGTTCTTTCCCCATGCTCTTAGCTACTTCTTCCTGGGTGTAGTTCAGTTCATCCTCCATGCGCTTATAGCTGAAGGCTATTTCCATTGGATTCAGATTTTCCCGCTGCAGGTTTTCCAGCAGCGCCAATTCCAATAATTCCTTGTCATTTGATTGACGTACATAAACCGGAACATCTTTCAGTCCGGCGATCTGTGAGGCCCGCCACCTTCTTTCGCCTGCCACCAGGTGATATTTACCGTTGCTCAGTTTTGATACGGTGAGCGGTTGAATAACATCATGTCTTTTCAGCGATTCCGCTAGTTCCTGTAGGGCTGTTTCATTGAAATCCTTACGAGGTTGTTTTGGATTGATAACGATGTCAGTGACCGGAATACGAACGGTTTGCGTAACCTGGTTCACTACTTCAGATTTCAGGTTGCCCTCTCCGGTCTTTAATTCTGTATTGATATTGTCGAGAAGTGAACGAAGTCCTTTCCCGATTAGTTCCTTGTTATTTTTTGGTGTTGGCATGATTGAAAAAAATTAATAATTACGACTGCTGCCTCTCAACTAGCGGATGATGCGCTCTTCATTGCTGATTTTGGTGAAACCATTTTTTTGCAGGATTTCTTTTGTCAGGTTCAGGTAGTTCAGTGTACCCTTGCTGTCTGCATCGAAAAGGATAACAGGTTTTCCTGCACTGGGCGCCTCGCTCAATCGGGCATTGCGGTGAATGATGGTTTGAAAAACCATTTCATCAAAGTGTCGACGAACTTCACTGATCACCTGATTGCCCAGGCGCAGTCTTCCATCGTACATGGTCATAAGGATGCCTTCAATTTGCAGTTCAGGATTGAGCCGGCTCTGTACAATCTTAATGGTATTGAGTAGTTTGCCCAAACCTTCCAATGCAAAGAATTCGCATTGAACAGGAACAATAACGCTGTTAGCAGCTACCAATGAGTTCACGGTGATCAGTCCGAGTGAGGGAGAACAATCAATCACGATAAAATCATATCGGTCCGCCACCGGCTCGAGGATATTTTTAAGCACATTTTCCCGGTTGGGATAATTAATCATCTCAATCTCTGCGCCCACCAGATCGATGTGGGAGGGAATGAGGTGCAGGTTGGGTACTTCGGTGGTGAGTATCACATCGGTGGCAGGCAGGTTATTGACCATACAGTCGTAAAGACTGCTCGTGATGTTGTGCAGATCGAATCCAACGCCGGTGGTGCTGTTGGCCTGTGGGTCGGCATCTACCAGCAGTGTTCTGTATTCCAGCACAGCGAGACTCGCTGCCAGGTTGATGGCGGTGGTCGTTTTTCCAACACCTCCTTTCTGATTTGCTACTCCAATAATTCTTGCCATAATTACACAATATCCGGGTTATCTGCTGATTGTTTAGTTTCGAAGGGATTCAAAAATACAAATTAAGTGGCATGTTTCTGAATGGAGTAATCCACACTTCCATTGAAATAGGAGCCCATCCTGTCTGTTTTCCGTTCAACCC
>JBEIUM010000126.1:0-7276 GCA_040374385.1 Sediminibacterium sp.
ATGGAGAAAGAGCAGGTTCAGTTCAGGTCCTGGAAATCTTTGTTACATCCGGATGATTATGAAAGAGTCATTCGAAAAAGAAATGATGCGTTAAGAAACAAACAAAATCAGTATTGGGAGGATGAGTTTCGTTTGGCAGGTCAATCGGGAAAGTATAATTATTTTTATCATAAGGCATTCATCGTAAGAGATGCAGATGGTAGAGCCATTCGTTTATTTGGCGCAACACAAAATATTACGCGCAGAAAAGAAGATGAAGCCTTGTTGATAGAACTAAATAAGCAGCTGAAACAAAGGGCAGATGAATTAGCTGCCTCCAACGTTGAGCTCGAACGGTTTGCTTATGTGGCTTCTCATGACATGCAGGAACCACTGCGCATGATTACCAGTTTCCTGCAGCTTTTCCGAAAAAAATACCAGGATCAGATTGATGAAACAGCTGAACAATACCTGCATTTTGTAATGGATGGTGCCGATAGGATGAAAAGATTGATTACCGACCTGCTTGAATATTCCAGAATTGGATCGAATAAAGGCGTGGCTGAATCTATTGATACTGCTGTACTGATGAAAGAAGTGCAGGAAGTCTTCGTCAATCGAATTGCTGAATGCGAAGCAACAATTGTAACGAATCACCTGCCTGTTATCATGGGTAATAAAACCCAGTTATTCCAGCTCTTCCAAAATCTGGTGGGTAATGCACTGAAATACGTGGGAAAAGAGAAGCCCCTCGTGACCGTAACAGGAAGCGAGGAGGAAAATCACTTCTTGTTTTCAGTTCAGGATAATGGAATAGGCATCAAGCCGATGTTTTTTGAAAAAATATTTGTTCTGTTTCAGCGTTTACATCACAAGCACCAATACAGTGGAACGGGAATTGGCTTATCGGTTTGTAAGAAGATCGTGGAAAAGCATGGAGGGAAGATCTGGGTTACTTCCGAGCCTGATAAGGGCAGCACATTTTATTTTACCATCAGTAAAAAACTGGAACAACATGCACCGGGCTTTTTGCCTGAAAATACACTGAACAACTAAATCCTGACAAAACAATACCATGTCGCTTCATCAACAGCCACTTTCCATCATGATCGTTGAAGACAATCCGGGAGACCTGTATCTCTTGGAGGAGAGTCTCGCATTGACCCGATTACAGGTGGCACGTATCTATAAAGCGCGCAGTGTTCAGGAAGCTATCCGTCTGCTCAGTGAGTATTATATCAACATGATTCTGCTTGACCTTTCTCTGCCGGATAGCACCGGATTTGATTCGTTTGTTCACATCAACGAGTATGCAGCCGGTATACCGATCATTGTGTTGACCGGTCTGGCAGATATGGACTTGGCATTGGAAACAATGGCCAATGGTGCCCAGGATTACCTCATCAAAGGCGAATATGATGAGCGACTGTTGTTTAAATCTATTCAGTATAGTGTTGAGCGGAATCGCATCCTGGAAAGTCTTCGGGAAAGCAGTGAAAGCTATCGCAATCTTTTCTTCAATAATCCTCTTCCCATTATTATTTGGGATATCCAAAGTTTTCGGTTGCTGGAAGTGAATGAAGCAGCACAAACCCAATATGGTTTTTCCCGTGAAGAGTTCCTAAACAAAACAATCGTAGAACTTGGCCATGAAAGTGAATATACCCGCTTACTGGAAACTGCTCGGGTATTCAGAGATACCGACTTGATGAAGGAGACCGCACTCTGGACACACCTGAATAAGGCTGGGGACTTGATGATAATGGATATATCCTCTCATAAAATTGAATACAAGGGCAATTTGGCCATCCTGGCGATCCACAACGATATTACCGAAACCATTCAGTTGCAGGAAAAACTGGAGGAGGAAAAGCTACTCAAACAGAAGGAGCTGAATGAAGCCATCATCAAAGTGCAAGAGAAAGAGAGAAATGAAATCAGTACCGAATTGCATGATAATGTGAATCAGCAACTCACTGTAGCGATGATGTACATTGCCTCGGCACAACAGCAAATGGGCACTGATTCCGAGTTGCTGAAACAGTCGCAATCATTTATTCTCAATGCCATCGAAGAGATCCGGAAATTGTCGCAAATATTGGTAACTCCGCTGATCCGCCACTTTGGTTTGTCGAAAGCGATTGAGGGATTATTGGATGATGTAAATGCCGTCAATTCTTTTGATATTGACTACCGTTGTGAGACCTTCTACGAACAGGATATTCCATACGAATTCAAGCTCAATATTTTCCGGATAGTACAGGAGCAGATGAGTAATATTATTAAATACTCAAAAGCAGATGAGGTAACAATTATTTTGAGCAGAGATGATCAGCACCTGCTGCTTAGTATTGCCGACAATGGCGTAGGCTTCGATGTAAATATGCCAAGAAAGGGAATCGGACTTCATAATATCAGTAGCCGCACAGATGTATACAATGGCTTACTGGAAATAAAAACGTCACCAGGGAATGGGTGCGAAATTCATATTAAGTTCCCCTATGCTCCGCTGCCGGAGGAGGAACGAAATAGCTAAGCGGGATGTCTTGATTCCTTGATGGCAGCCAGGTATTTCTTTCTGATCACTTGTTGAACGGGTTCGTCCGACAGTTTACTTTCCAGCCAGGAAATAATGTCGAGATACATGAAAGCCCTGTTGCCGGTATTGCTTTTTTCTAACGGTTTTAGCTCTGCGAGCAGTGATGCAAAGTGAGGTTTGATCTGTTTAGGCGTCAACCGAAGTGCTTGCCGCAAAAAGGCAAATATTTTTTCTTCAACAATACTCAGATTTTTCATCTTATACATAAATCGGTATACCGATTTCAATAGATATTGCAGCAAGTCATAGTTACCCCGTTCGTAGTGTGCTATAAGGTGTAAAAGGCGTGCATAGCACTGCAGATCGGTACGTAAATCAACTTTTAATTGTATGATCTTATTCAGGTAATCGATGCTTTGTTCAAACAGACCACTACCAAAATATAGGGAGGCAAATTTGTAGTAAAATACGAGTACCCGGTGTCTGTCGAGAAATAACTCATATTCTTTCAATTTTTCCTCTATATATGGAACCAGGTGTAATCCTTCCGTGAATGTACCCATCATGAAATGGCTGTTGATACGGGAGGTGTACAGATAGATGAATATTTGAATTTGGTTGTTCTTATTATGTTGTACAATCGGTGTTTCCATGAATTCCTCCATCTGCTGAATCACCTCATTGAATTTTTGATAATTTCTCAGGTCAAAATGAGCCCCCAATAAATTATGTAATCCTTTGATGTAGGAGGCCGTCTCTATGGCTATCATTTTCTCATCTGATTGAAAGAGGTCAACCCATTTTTGACAGTAGCGATAATAGGATAAGAATTGTTGGGTGATGAAGGCGTGCCAACAATAGCATTGGTATAAATACAATCGCTCATAAAATCCCTTCTCTGCCTGCGCTGCTTCAATCGCAGGATGCGATAAAAAAAGCTCCATATTTTTCCGGTCCTCATCGTTTCTGGCATGTCCATTCTTTATGTACCAGCTATAGAGTTGGAGCGACAGGTTTGATAAGTCTCCAATAAGTTGCACCCTTCGGTTTACTTCATCAACTTCCGAGCTTAGTTCCTCTGCCCGGTTCTGCAGACTGCGGGTAATATGCAGCGCCTCAATTTTTTTCTCTAAGAAGAGAATTTGCTGCAGATAAGTTGCCTGGTTATTGCTTTTCGTGAATTCTTTTACCTTCTCCAATACCTTCAGGCTCTGCAGATAAAGTCCCTTATTGTATAATATCCGGGCAAAATCGAGTTGCTCATGTATCTGCAGGTCAACGTTATCATCTTGTTTTAGCAGCCGCAGGCTCGCCAATATCTCCCTGTACAGGTGTGCCTTCAGGTTCGATAATTGCTGTTTTTGAAGGGAAGGATTTTTTTTCAGCAGCAATTCTTCATCGTATTGCTTCATGGCATCCAGGGCATCGAATAACTGAACGATCTTGAGGTCGGCACTACCGGTGTTGCGCGTTATGTAAAGCTTAAAATTCCTTTTTTCAGACCTTTCGAGGGACTGGATCAGCTGAAAAAGGGTATCGGCAGACCGGTTGGGCATCGTATTTTATTTATTCGTAAAACCAATAAAATCAAGGGTTTCAGGGCTCTGTCACCTGTTTATCTGTTGTAAAATACGCCCTATTTTGACCCCATTACTGGCTTTTTCATCACTAAATTCGACTATTTCCCGTTTATTTTCTCCCTCGGACCTGCCGCAGGAAGCAATAATCAGCTGAAATCTAACATTTTTTGACCTTATTTCAAATGCCATGGAAAAACAAGTATTCATTTTTGACACCACCCTCCGCGATGGAGAACAAGTACCCGGTTGCAAACTCAATACACGTGAAAAAGTATCCCTTGCGCTGCAACTGGAAGCATTAGGGGTTGATGTGATCGAGGCCGGATTCCCTATTTCCAGTCCGGGCGACTTTGAGTCGGTGAGTGAGATCGCGAAAATTATCAAAGATGCTACGGTTTGTGGGTTGACAAGAGCCGTCCAAAAAGATATTGAGGTGGCAGGTGCAGCCCTGAAAGGCGCTCGCCGTTCCCGCATACATACCGGTATCGGCACTTCCGATTTCCACATCAAAGCAAAATTCAATACAAGCCGGGAAGAGATCCTGCGTCGCTCCGTACAGGCTGTTAAGTGGGCCCGTCAGTTTACCGATGATGTAGAATTTTTTGCAGAGGATGCCGGCAGAACAGATAATGACTATCTCGCTCAGGTAGTAGAAGCAGTAATCGCCGCTGGTGCTACCGTAGTAAATATTCCGGATACCACCGGTTATTGTCTGCCAGAACAATATGGCGCAAAAATCGCTTTCCTCATGAACCAGGTACCCAATATCGATCGCGCTATCCTGTCTTGTCATTGCCACAATGACCTGGGCATGGCTACGGCGAATTCGATTTCAGGTGTAATCAATGGGGCGCGTCAGATCGAATGTACCATCAACGGAATTGGGGAGCGCGCCGGCAACACCTCCCTGGAGGAAGTAGTCATGGTATTGAAGCAACACAAAGACCTCGGATTATACACACGCATCAAAACGCCCATGCTGAATCCCATCAGCCGATTGGTTTCTGAAACCATGCGCGTACCAGTACAACCCAACAAGGCCATTGTGGGTGCGAATGCCTTCTCACATTCCTCGGGCATCCACCAGGACGGATTTTTAAAAGACGCGCAGACCTATGAAATCATTAGTCCGGAAGAAGTAGGAGCTGAGGGCAGTAAAATTGTACTCACCGCCCGCAGTGGTCGGAGTGCATTGGCCTATCGTTTCCAGAAACTTGGCTACGAGTTTACGCGGGATGACATCGATATTTTATATGAGCAGTTTCTCCGCGTTGCAGACCGACAAAAAGAAGTAGGGGAGGAAAATTTACATGAACTTGCAAAAGCTTATAAAGAAACAACAGTAGCAACACAATAAACCGGGTAATCAGCCGTAATTCATACGTAGGGGATTAACATTATTTGATCAAATTTGGAATAGCCACGTTGTGCAGGAAATACCTGATGGCCCTTCCGTACTTTACATTGACCGGCACTTTATTCATGAGGTTACCAGTCCACAAGCATTTCGGGGTATCGAGAAGAGAGGCTTACAACTCTTTCGTCCAAAGCAGATCGTGGCTACCGCTGACCACAATGTGCCAACCCTCCATCAGCATTTACCCATTCGCGATGAGCTCTCAAGACTACAGGTGCAACAATTGATTGAAAATTGTGGCAGGCATGGCATTGAGTTATATGGATTGGGGCACCCGAATCAGGGCATCGTTCATGTGATCGGTCCGGAATTGGGCGTAACACAACCTGGTATGACCATTGTTTGTGGCGACAGCCATACTTCCACCCACGGAGCTTTTGGCACCATCGCATTTGGAATTGGTACCAGTGAAGTTGAAATGGTATTCGCTTCGCAATGCCTTTTGCAAAGTAAGCCGCGCCAAATGCGAATTCATATTGAAGGAACCCTGCTGCCGGGGGTAGTGGCAAAAGACATTATTCTTTTCATCATCGCTCAAATATCGGCTAGTGGTGCTACAGGATATTTTGTAGAATATGCGGGCTCAGCCATTCGCCAGCTTTCTATGGAAGCTCGTATGACCATCTGTAATATGAGTATTGAAATGGGTGCCAGAGGCGGACTCATAGCACCCGATGAAACCACTTTTACCTACATGAAGGGACGTCCCTTTGCGCCTGCAGGAAAGGACTGGGATCAACAGTTAGCAAAATGGCAACAACTGTATTCTGATACGGATGCCGTATTTGATACCGAATTGCATATCCGGGCAGAAGAGATTGAACCCATGATAACTTATGGCACTAACCCGGGTATGGGGATGTCGATTCGCCAACATATTCCCAGTCTTGAAAGCCTGTCAGATGAGGCATCAAAAAATAACTTAAAGAAGTCACTCGCTTATATGGGACTAGAAGCAGGTCAGCCCTTGTTGGGCATGCCGGTGCAGCATGTGTTCATTGGCAGTTGTACCAATTCACGGATAGAAGACTTGCGATTGGTAGCCTCACTGGTGAAAGGAAAAAAGAAACATCCTGATGTGCAGGTACTGATTGTTCCCGGCTCACAGGAAGTGGCACGTCAGGCTAGACGTGAGGGACTGGATACCATTTTTGAAGAAGCGGGCTTTGAATTGCGGCAGGCCGGCTGCAGTGCCTGTCTGGGTATGAATGAAGATAAAGTACCTGCAGGCGAGTATTGCATCAGTACAAGCAATCGGAATTTTGAGGGCAGACAGGGGGCAGGTGCCAGAACGTTACTGGCTAGTCCGCTTACAGCTGCTGCCGCTGCTTTAACGGGAAAGATCACTGATGTGAGAACCCTGCTTTCCTGAGTAGGTGTAATTCATTTAATGCGTACAAGTAAAGAAGAAAATGCAACCTCTGAAAGAAATACACAGCCGATTTGTTCCCTTGCCGATAGAAAACATCGACACCGACCAGATCATTCCTGCTAGATTTTTAAAGGCAACTACCAGAGATGGATTTGGGAAGAATCTTTTTCGCGACTGGCGCTATCAAAACAATGATGAGCAACAACCCATTCCTTCCTTTGCCTTGAATCAGTCACAGTACAGCGGAGCTATATTGGTTGCAGGAAAAAATTTTGGTTGTGGTTCCTCCCGCGAGCACGCTGCATGGGCATTGCAGGATTATGGTTTCAAGGCAGTCGTATCTAGTTTCTTTGCTGATATTTTCAAGAATAATGCACTCAACAATGGGG
>JBEIUM010000178.1:0-5708 GCA_040374385.1 Sediminibacterium sp.
CCTGACAAAGTTGTTGGGGGTTTTGATTTTCGGAAGCAAGGCCTGTTCTGAAATTGGATGAGATATTTGTCCCGACAGGCTGCCGACAAGACTTTTATTCTGTTTGTGCCTCTTCAGAAGCCTCGTCGGGACCCACACCACAAAACCCCTGACATAGTTGTTGGCGGTCTTAGATTTTGAAAAGGGGGGTAGTTTTAAAAAAGAATGCCAATTCGCACTTCAAGACTTGCTCCACAAAAAAGGGATAGTTCAGACAACTAAATTCACGTGCTATACCAAGTCCCCTTCCCGACCCCGTTCTTTCGTAGCCGACTTGTCTCAACTAGCGTTTCCAAATGCTTCTTGATTGTGTTCCGATTGGCATTTGTTACGGTGACGATATCGCTGATGGTTGCCCGTCCTCTTGACTTCACAAACTGCACAATATGTAACGAAAGTTCAGGAAGCTGCGTAAACAAAAGATTCTCTTGCTCGACTTTCGCTTCCAGTCTTTTTTTCTGATGCCGCAATGCGCGAAGGAAAAACAAGACCCATGGTTGCCAATCAGGGGTTTCATTTTTCAGTGTTCCTTGTGTTTGGCGTAACGCCAGATAATAGCCTTCTTTACTTTGCTCTACGACGGCCTCAAGAGAACTGTACTGCACATAATGATAACCCTCTTTTAAAAGAAGGTATGTCGTCAGTACGCGCGATAGCCTGCCGTTACCATCCTGAAACGGGTGTATCGCCAGAAACTCTACAATGACGATAGCGGTTATTAAAAGTGGATGAAGTTTTTTCTCAGCATAGCCTTGTCCTGCCCATTCAACAAGATCGCGCATCCTGATGGGTGTTTCAAATGGGCTTGCTGTTTCAAAAACAACACCAAGACTTTTACCCAGGGCATTGAAAGACTCTACATGGTTAGGCGACTTCTTATAATTGCCCCTATGCCAATAATCTTTTTCACTGTGTTGCAGAAGGACTGAGTGAAGTTGCAGGATATAGTTCTCCGAAAGGGGAATATCGGCATAGCTCTGGAAGATTAAAGTCATCACAGAGGAGTATCCGGCGACCTCCTGTTCATCCCGTGTCTCGAACTTTTGTATCTCAAGGTTGGAGAGCAAAATCTCGACTTCTTTGTCGCTCAGCTTGCTACCCTCAATACGGGTAGAGGAGCCAATACTCTCAATCGTGGCGACTTTTTTAAGCGAGGAAAGCTGTTCGGGGGCTAATTGCCCCAATGCTCGCCATGCCCCTTTGAACTCATCTATTTCAGAGATCAGGGAAAGTATTTCCGGCGTAATTCGTAGGCTTTCTATATTCATTACCTAAATTGTTACCCAAAAATACCCCCAAAATCAAGAAATACCCATATTTATACCCATAAATACCCAAAAGGGCTTGTTTCTTTAAATTCTCTTTAAGAAAGGTCTCCAAGGCATCAGAAAACCCTGAGTTCGGGGAAAATAGAATCCTCTTTGCCTTCTTTAAGAAACGCGTATTCGTGTTTTTAATAAAGCCTGATACGTTTTTTGAAATGCCAGGCCTGTTGAAAGCTATGTAAACAATCCAACAAATGCACTTATTACTTGAGCTTAAATAACATTGTTTTTTGGACAAGGGGTGAGCCGAATAAAACGACTATTCGGCTCATTATTTTTGCTATATTTGAGCCGATTAAGCACTATAATCGGCTCATGGCAAAATACAACTGGCAACAAAATGACTGGCTGCAGTTCAAATTCTCCCTTGAAGCAGTGCAGGATGAGCTACTGATCTTCACGGAGAAGGTGGGGAGAGTATCCGGTATTTTGGAAGGCCTGCCCGAGGAAACAAAGCAAGACGTTATTGTTGAAATCATATTGGCAGAAGCCATCAAAACCTCGGAAATAGAAGGTGAATACCCCAGCAGAAAAGATGTCCTTTCTTCCATCCGGAAAAACCTGGGGCTGCTTTACGATACAGAAAACATCAAAGACAAATCTGCCGTTGGATTAGGGGAGTTGATGATTGATGTCCGTAATACATTCAAAGAAGTATTGACAAAAGAGAAACTATTTGAATGGCACAGGATGTTGTTGGGCGAAAACAAAAGGGTGGTCGTTGGTCAGTGGCGGTTCCATGAAGAGCCTATGCAGGTAATTTCTGGGGCATTGGGAAAAGAGAAGGTGCATTATGAAGCGCCACCTTCGTCAAGAGTGCCCGAAGAAATGAAACAGTTTATTCAATGGTTCAATGATACTGCTCCCGGGGGTAAACTTGAAATTAAAAAAGCCCCCGTACGTTCTGCCATCGCTCATTTGTATTTTGAAACCATACATCCTTTTGAAGACGGGAATGGAAGGATTGGCCGGGCCATTGCAGAAAAAGCATTGTCACAAACGATCGGAAGACCTGTGCTGCTAAGCCTGTCAAGAACAATAGGGGCCAATAAGAAGCTATACTACCATTCTCTTGAAAAAGCCCAGCAATCAAATGAAGTTACACCGTGGATGGAGTATTTCATTAAAACATCATTGGATGCACAGACTGAAGCGGAAGAACAAATTCAATTTACATTGAAGAAGACCAAGTTTTTTGATCGGTTTAAAGACAAACTGAACAATCGCCAGCTAACCGTTATCAGGCGAATGCTGGAAGAGGGAATAAAAGGTTTTGAAGGAGGGATGAACGCAAGAAAATATATGGGTCTTACTAAAACATCTAAGGCCACAGCCACAAGGGATATGCAGCAACTGTTAGCATCAGGTGCGTTTATTCTTGCGGGCAAAGCCGGAGGGCGCAGCACAAGTTACCAGGTCAATTTATAAATTTCATCTGTACGATACGGCTCCCTATTGTTTTCAAACACTCCCTGATAGCACTGCAATCGCTCCCTAATCCTACCCCCAAAGACTTCCCCCTAACTCATTTTCCTGTTTCCCCAAATACCGCCTTTTCAGCCACTCTCCCAGTATGTCCATATCTGTTGCAAAAACAGGGGTAAGACCCTGCCACACCACGAAACCCCTGACATAGTTGTTGGGGGTTTTGATTTCGGACGAGGCAGCCGTCCGCCAACAGATCAAAATCAGAGATAAGTCAATAAAAATGTATAAAATTACACTTATATGTGCTTAAAAGTGTAATATTTTACATAAATTGCACCTTATTTTATTTTAATTATGAAAAGGGCTGCATATAATCAATTATTGGAATGGAAGAATAACCCCGGCAAAAAGCCATTAATCATCCAGGGAGCAAGACAAGTAGGAAAAACCTGGCTCATGCGTGAATTTGGGAAAAATGAGTTCCCGCAAACAGTCTATTTCAATTTTGAAACGAATAAGGCGCTGCATGCTATTTTCAAATCGGGGATAGATACAGAAAAAATAATTTCTTCCTTGGGCATCATAGCTGGTTTTACAATTGATCCGGATAAATCGTTGATTATCTTGGATGAAATACAGGCCTGTCCGGAAGCAATCACCGCGCTAAAATATTTTCAGGAGAACAGTCCATCGTATAACATTTTTGCTGCCGGCTCTTTACTCGGAGTTGCTATCCATGGAGGCCTATCATTTCCCGTTGGCAAAGTTGATTTTCTGACAGTTTACCCGCTTGATTTTCATGAATTTCTTGAAGCTATGAGTCAGGCTCAATTATTAAAAGCGATTGAATCCGGCGATACCGCTATGGCAGAAAATTTCAATGATCAATTGATTGAATTGCTGAAGCAATATTATTTTGTTGGCGGAATGCCTGAAGCAGTAAGTGCATTCATAAAAGATTTCGATTACCATAATGTTCGACAGATTCAAAACAATATTTTAATTGCGTATGAAAATGATTTTTCGAAACATGCACCGGTAGCTCAACTGCCAAGGATTCGGTTGGTTTGGCAATCGATTATAGGACAATTGGCAAAAGAAAACTCAAAATTTATATATAGCATTTTGCGAAAGGGGTCAAGAGCAAAAGAGTTTGAATTGGCTATTGAATGGTTAAAAGATGCCGGGTTAATTCATAAAGTCATACGTGTTAAGAAACCGGGTCTTCCAATCAACGCGTATGCAGATTGGGCTGATTTTAAAATATACATGAATGATATTGGTTTGATGTGCGCACTTGGTGATTTAAGTGCCGAAATCATATTAAGTGGCCATGAATTATTCAAAGAGTTTAAAGGCGCTATTTCTGAGCAATTTGTTTTGCAGCAATTGATTGTTCGGGGCTACCGACCGTATTATTGGGCGCCCGACAACTCACAAACCGAGATTGATTTTTTGATTCAGCGAGAAAATCAGGTTGTTCCGATTGAGGTTAAATCGGCAGAAAACCTGAAGTCGAGGAGCCTTAGAAGTTATTATGATAGGTATCAACCAAATCTTTGTATAAGAACCTCGCTTGCCGGATTTAAAACGCAGGACTGGATGCAAAACATACCGCTCTATTTTTTTCATCAATGGCTTAGGACGAAATAGAAGGGCAGATATGACGAGGAACGGGGGGTATCATGGTTGCGACAATAGCTGACAAGCAGGGTTGTTTTTTCTGCGAGCTCCAGTTAACCTGGCCGCGTTTTGATTAAAGTAACTCTGATTTTGTCTCTCGCGGGCTTGGATTAAAAAAATTGTCTTTCGTCATAAAAAGTTTAGACCCGACTTTCAGACCACATGCCAAACCAATTTATTGTACCATATGTTGTATAGATTTTTAGTTCTGGCATTAAAATTGTGACCGACCATTTGACTGTTTTACCCCACCATGCAGATAAGGAAAAAAATACCAATTACTATTGTCATTGTTTTTTTGGGGGGATTGTTTTCCTTTCAACCCGGCATGGCTGAAAAAACCAATCTGATTTTAAAGGAGGGGAGTCCACTTGCCAATGAAATCAAAGAGGTTAAAATTGGCAATCAGATTTGGATGGCGCAGAATTTGAATGTGTCGCGATTCCGGAATGGAGATTCAATTCCACATGCCAAAAGCGCCGAAGATTGGGAAAGAGCAGGAAAGGAACAAAGGCCTGCCTGGTGTTATTACAACAACGAGCCCGCCAACGAAAGCCGTTATGGCAAACTATACAATTGGTATGCGGTAAATGACGCGCGCGGATTAGCTCCCGCAGGTTGGCACATTCCCAGCGATCTGGAATGGAAACAGCTGACCGATTATATTGGCGGAAATGTAATGGCAGGAAAAAAACTGAAAAGTACGGAGGGTTGGGCGCTTGGCGGAAACGGAACCAATGAAAGCGGTTTCGGAGGATTGCCGGGAGGGTATCGGTATGACTATGGTTTTTTTAATTATGCAGAATTGTTTGCAATTTGGTGGGCTTCTCCTGTTGAATCCATCAGCTTCGCCTGGCTGTATTATCAGCCGTATAATTTTGGAAATGCATTTCGCTATTTTCCTAATAAGGCGTTTGGATTTTCCGTACGGTGTGTAAAAAACTAATGACCCTTCACAAAGCCATTCAAAAGGTTCTCATTATCCTCTTGGTTCTAAAAATGTGGCGCATCGTGTTCCCCCTCAATATAGTATACCAAGCGCCGAAACAGACATTACTTAATAGAGCTTGATTGACACCGACAATCCCCGAGCCCGGCGCTTTAGTCCTTACCAAAAACAGTAAACAGTAGTACTACATTCTGTAGTAAGTTTGTAAGTGACCATCTCTTTATTTCTTATTTTATTATTAATTGGCGCTTTGGTGGGTTATTATTCCGGACTTATTGGAACCG